>DASZGA010000294.1:0-14728 GCA_035939295.1 Candidatus Elarobacter sp.
ATGCTCAAGGAAGAGATGGACGCCGCGGCGGCGCGCTATCCCGACGTCGAGTACGACCCGCAGCTGATCGACGCGACGTACGCGCTGCTGATCTCGACCGCCGGCGATCCGATGGTGATCCCCTCGCTCAACCGCGACGGCGACTGTCTGTCGGATCTGGTGATGCAGCTCTTCGGCTCGATCGCCGGCGCCGAGTCGACGCTGATGTCGTTCACGCCGGAAGGGAAGCCGGACGTTGTGATGACCGAAGCGCCGCACGGCACCGCGCCGCGGCTGTTCGGGAAGAACGTCGCCAACCCGATGGCGATGATCCTCGCCGTGGCCGCGCTGCTCGCGTTCGTCGACGACCGCCGCGCGGCGAGCGCGTCGCGCGCGATCTACGAGTCGACGCTCGAAACCGTGCGCGAAGGGACCGCGACCAGCGATCTCGGCGGCCACGCCTCGACGACCGAGTTCACCGACGCCGTCATCGCGAAGGTGAAGACGAAGCTCGACGTCTGGGCGACGCTCTAAACCAGCGTCTTCGCGAAGCGATCGGCCCAGCGAATTCTTCCGGTGAGCTGCATCGTGACGAACAGCGTGACGATCGCGCCGATCGTGATCGAGAGCCCGCTGTACCCTTCGTCGAAGAGCGCGTACGAGAACAGAATCAAGTAGAAGAACTGCGCCAGCGCCGCTTCGACCGCGGCGAAGCGCAGCCCGGCGACCAGCCGCAGGTACGAGATCGTCAGCGCCATCGAGACGACCGAGCACAGCACGAACGCGTACTCGATCCGGATGCGGTCGACCGTGTACGCGAAGAGCAGGTGGAACGCGAAGAAGGCGGCGGCGATGAACAGGTAGTTGATCGGGTGCAGCTCGATCCGGCGCAGCGTCGTGATCACCAGCATCACGAAGACGTAGAAGCACAGCGAGAGCGGCGCCCAGAACGTGATCCGCTCGGCGAGCGGTCCGGGCTGCAGCGGCGTCGGAACGACCATCCCGACGCCGGCGCCCGTGACCAGCTCGCGGTAGGCCCAGGTCAGCTCCCAGCCGCCGGGGATCTCGCGCTCGGCCGTCGGCGCAAGCGTTCCCGGCGGGAAGTCGATCGCTTTGAAGTTCGTGCGCATCGTCAGCGCGACACCGCGCGCCGTGACGGGCCCGGTTCCGAACTGATAGCGCCACCTCCCGAGCCCGCGCGAGCGGTAGCGCACCGTCACCGCGGCGGTATGGTGCGCGGCGACCGGGATGTCCGCGACCAGCTTTCCACCGCTCCCGTCGACCGCGACCGGCCGGCCGTCGACGCTCACGCCGACGTCGTCGTACGTTCCATGCTCGGACGGGAGCAGGAACGACATCCGCAGCACCGCCCGCGGCTTCGGGTTGACGACGCGGTACGTCCCCGCGAAGGCGACGGTGTAGGTGGGGAACCAGCGCAGCCCTTTCCGCCTCAGGTCGAGCCCGAGGTCGACCGCGATCTGCGAGCCGGCCGGGGTGACGTCTTCCGGCGGCGGCACCTCCCGCCGCGGCGGGTCCGGCTTGGGGACGACCGCCGTGAATCCCGGCTGGTACTGCTGCAGCTCCGAGCCCCAGAGAAGGCCGAGTGCGGTGCGTTCGGCCTCCGCCGTCGGCTCGGTGCGGACGAAGATCGTCGCGCCCAGGACGAACCAACCGCACGTCGCGGCGAAGATCACCAGAAAGATCCCGGTCAGGTACCTCGTTCCGAGCATGACTCTGCCTCGCAAAGCGGGCGCGTTTGGAAGCTTTGTATCACAGAGTATGCTCGAAGTGCAAGCCCGGGACGGCGAGCGGGCTAGCGGACCAGCGCCATGCAAAGGACGCCGGCGAACGCGATCGCGACCCCCGCCCACTGAACGCGGACGAGCCGCTCGTGCAGGACGAGCGCGGCGAGCGCGACCGTCCCGGCCGGATAGAGCGAGGTGATCACCGCCGCGATCGCCAGCGGGCCGGCGTGGGCGGCGAGGACGTACAGCACGTTCGAGCTCATGTCGAGCGCGCCGGCGGCGGCGACGGTGAGCCGGCCCGGCGGGGCGATCCGCAGCGGCCGCCGCAGCACGAGCGCCGCGGCGACGAGGAGGGCGAGCGAGGTGAGCCGCGTCGTCGCCAGCGGGTAGAGCCCGGCGTCGGCGTGCGTCTGCGCGAGCGCGATGAAGAAGAAGCCGAACGCCGTCCCCGCTCCGAGCGCCTCGGCGATCCCCGGCGGGAAGCGCCGGCTGCGCGGCGCGCGGGCGAGCGGCGCGTCTTGTTCCGCGGGGGTCGGCGGCGGCGTCGATGCGGAGACGAGAACGACCGCCAGCAGCGCGCAGCCGATCCCGACCAGCGCCAGCACCGGTTCCCGGTCGCCGCGCGCGATCGCGAACGCGACCGGGAGGGCCGCCGCGAGGACCGCGGTGATCGGCGAGACGACGCCCATCACCCCGATCGCCAGCCCTCGATAGAGGAGGCCGACGGCGAACGCGCCGGAGACCCCGCACGCCGCGCCCCACGCAAGGTCGCTCGACCGCGGAATCCCCGGCACGAACGGGAGCACCGCGAGCAAGACCACGAGCCCGACCGCCTGCGACCAGACCACGACCGCGAGGGTCGGCGAGCGGCGCGAGGCGAGCCCGCCGCAGAAGTCCGCCGCTCCGTAGAAGAGCGCGGCCGCCAGCGAGAGGACGACGACCACGCGCTAGCGCTGCTTCGGGTCGAGCGCGTCGCGCAGGCCGTCGCCGAGCAGGTTGAAGCCCAGGACCAGCACGGTGATCGAGACGCCGGGGAAGATCAGCGCCCACGGCGCCGAGAGCCAGTAGTCGCGCGCGTCGTTCAGCATCGCGCCCCACTCGGGCGCCGGGGGCCGCGCGCCGAGCCCGAGGTACGAGAGCCCGGCGGCCTCGAGCTCGGCGGTCGCGACCCCGAGCGTCGCCTGCACCAGCAGCGGTGCGAGGATGTTGGGAAGGACGTGCCGCCCGAGGATCGCCGGGACGCCGGCGCCGATCGCGCGCGCCGCCTCGACGTACTCGTGCTCCTTCACCGCCAGCACGGACGAGCGCGCCAGCCGCGCGTACTGCGGGACGTAGACGATCCCGACCGCCAGCATCAAGTTGTTGATGCTCGGCCCGAGGATCGTCGTGATCCCGATGGCGAGGATGATCGAGGGAAACGCGAGCATCACGTCCATGGCGCCCATCAGGACCGACTCGACGCGCTTCCCGGCATAGCCCGCGATCAGCCCGATCAGCGTCCCCACGGTGATCGCCAGCCCGACCGCGACGAAGCCGATCCGGATCGAGATCCGCGCGCCGTACAGGATCCGTGTCGCGAGGTCGCGGCCGAGCTTGTCGGTTCCGAACCAATGCCCCGCCGAGGGCGGCTGCGCGCCTTGCGCGACGTTCTGCGCGAGCGGGTCGCCCGGCGCGATCAGCGGGGCGAAGACCGCCAGCGCGACGATCAGGGTGACGACCGCGGCGCCCACCAGCGCGCCGGGTGCGCGGCGGAACCGCCGCCAGACGTCGAGCGCGAAGGTGCGGGTTGGCGGCTCCTGGGCGACGATCACCGGCCTGGTGTGTACGGAACGCTTCCGTTCAATGCCTTTGCGGACAAAAGACCTAGGTCGGCAACTATTAGGAGGAGATTGGAGGCGGCGGAAAGCAGGGTTTCCCGGCAGCCTTTAAGGTTGCGTTCACAATACGTCCACACAATAAGGAAGCGCGTGCTACAACGAATCGCACACGCCCTCAAGCAATCCTGGCGCGGCATCATAGGAATGGCGCTAGCGGTTGCTTTTGTGGCGTCCATCGCGGCTCCGGCGCTCGCCGACACGACGACGGGAAACATCTCGGGACTGGTCACGGCCAATGGCCAACCGCTCGCGAACGTCAACGTCGTCGCCGTCGCACCGTCAGGCCGATATACCTCGAAGACCGACGCCAAGGGCTTTTACAGCATCGTCGGCGTCGTCCCCGACACGTATAGCATTACGTTCTCCGCGTCCGGGTACGCCCCGGCGACCGTCAACGGCGTCACGGTCAACCCGACGCAGACGATCAACGTGCCGCAGGCGTTCACGCAGCTCAAGACGATCGGTTCGACGACGAGCCGGTCATCCGGGGTCAGCGCCTTCCAGCCGCAACAGCCGGAAGACACGTACAGCGTCAACGCCAATCAGATCCAGACGATCCTGGGCAAGTCGCACGCTCAGAGCGAGACGACCTTGATCATCTCGCTGCCGGGCGCCTCGCTCGACAGCAGCGGCTACCCCGTTCTGCGCGGCGGCCGCGAGAACGACGAAGGGTTCCAGTTCGAAGGGATCGACTACACCGACGCCTTCACGCACCAGTTCGTGAACTCGCTGGCGCTCAACGGCGTCACCAACTTCCAGCTCAGCCCTGGTGCGGGTGACGCTTCGGTCGGCAACGTCGGCACCGGTCAGATCAATGCGACCGTGAAGCGCGGCGCGCACCCCTCGTTCGGCAACGTCGAAGGTGACGTGCGCGGACCGGTGTTCGAGCACTTCGCCAGCACCGAGTTCGGCTGGGCGACCCCGACCGGGAACCTCTCCAGCTACACCTCGTTCACCGGCAACGACACCGCCGATCAGTGCGGCCGCAAGGGCGTCGACAACAACCTCGTCGGCTGCCAGTTCTTGGACTTCTACCAGACCGGCCGCGACTTCATCGAGAACGCGGTCTACAAGTTCGGTCACGACAAGAACCAGTCGCTCCAGGCGTTCTACCAGAACCAGCAGTTCGAGTTCTACAACAGCGCGCAGTTCCAGAAGAACGCGAACAACACGCTGCTGTTCCGCAACGCGCAGCCCGACGTTCCGTTCTACTACGGCGGACAGACCGGGCTCTCGGCGGCCGAGCTCCGCGCGATCATGCCGCTCGAGTTCGGTCAGACCTCGCTCGCGCAGGCGATGCGGCGTCCGGCGTACACGTACAACCAGCCGAACGAGACGATCAAGCTGCAGTACAGCAACACGCTGAACCAGACGACCTTCATGACGCTCAAGGCGTACAAGGTCAACGCGGCGATCCTGTTCGACTTCCCGTACGACTCGCAGGCGTGCCAAGGGCTCGGCTTCAACTGCGACACCTACAGCATCCAGGGCGGTCAGCGCACCGGGATCTCGGCCGACTTCACCAAGCAGGTCGGCTCGAAGCACCTGCTCGGGTTCGGCGCGAAGCACGAGTTCCTCCATCCGATCGACACGTATCAGAGCGCATCGGTCGGGCTGGAAAACATCTACTTCGGCTCGCTCAACAGCCCGACCGGGTTCGGTATCGGCGGCTACTACGACTTCCTGCCGGGAAGCGACACCGCGACGTGCGGTCCGCCGGCCGGTTTCGGTCCGCAGAACTGCTACCTGGCGCAGTTCTATCCCGGTGGTGTTCCGCCGCGGATCCCCGACTACAACCAGCAGCCGATCATGAACCGTCACGACACCGGCTTCTACATCCAAGACCAGTTCCAGGCGACCGACAAGCTCAAGATCACCGGCGGTCTGCGCATCGACAACGCGTCGTTCGACTACACGACGAACACGGCCAGCGGCGCCTACAACGTGCCGGGCGGCTACTCGTCGGGGTTGTTCCTGCCGATCGCAACCGGCGTGTACGCGAGCGGCCCGCTCGCCGGGCAGCCGGATCCCGCGCAGGACCGCTATGCGTCCGATCTGCACCGCACCTCGAGCACGCTGCAGCCGCGCTTCGGAATCGCGTACCAGTACAACCCGCGCAACAGCATCACGTTCAACTACGGCCGCTCGGTGGAGATCCCGCCGATCGCGTTCGTCGACGACCGGGTGCCGCGCTCGCAGTACAACGCGTTCCTCGGCGTTCCGTCGGACTCGAACGTCTGCGGGCCGACCGGCGATCGCGTCTGCCGCGACTACGCCGATCAGGTCTACTGGTACAACCAGAACGCCGGCGGCGGCGTTCCGATCGCGCCGGCGAAGCCGAGCACGTTCAACAACTTCGACATGTCGCTGCAGCACGACTTCGGCAACGGCCTCTCGGCCAAGCTGACGCCGTTCTACCGCCGCGGCTACGACGTTCTCGCGTCGTTCTCGGCGCCGCTGATCAGCAACGGCGCCCCGGTGCTCGACCAGAACGGTAACCCGCTGACGGGTCCGGCGCAAACGTCGAACCTCGGCACGTCGTACACGACGGGCGTCGAGTTCTACATGACCAAGACCGCGACGTACGGTCTGTCGGGAAGCCTCTCGCTGACGTACATCAACGAGTTCTCGAACGTGATCCCGCTCTCGGGCAACGAGGACTTCTTCCCGTCGATCCCGGCCGTCTCGCTGTTCCAGGGCAACCTGTACCGCGTCGGCTTCATCTCGCCGTTCAACGGCGTGGCGGCGCTGCAGTACAAGTGGCGCAGCGGCTGGCGCGTCAACCCGATCATCGGGTTCAACGTCGGCTACCCGATCGGCACCGGTCTGATCACGGCCTACCAGCTCAACGGCAAGAACTACAACCTGCCGTCGACCAACGTGACGAACGCGAACGGTTCGACCTCGGCGACGCAGTACGTCGACCCGGCGAACCCCGGGACCGTCTTCCATCCGAACGTCGCCGCCTCGCGCGGAACGCCGGAGAAGAACAGCCCCGGCGGCGTGCTCAGCGCACCGCGCGTGAACATCGCGAACCTCGACGTCGAGTACAACAAGCCGGGGACGCGCAGCACGGTCGGCCTTCTGGTGAGCAACATCTTCAACCAGATCTACGGCCAGCCGGGCTTCAACGGGCGGTATCAGCCGGTCGCAACCGGCATCTCCGGGCCGAAGTCGGGGACGACCTCGGCGGCGGCGATCTTCCCGCAGCTGGGCTATCGGAACTACGCGAGCTTCCGCGGCAACAACCAGCCGTATCTGCTCACGCCGAACGGCCGGCCGACGGAATACCGCTTCTACTACCAGCTCTCGCTGTAAGGACCGCTAGTGCTCAAACGAATCCTCGCTCTGGCAGCGCTGGGAGGGCTCTTCGCCCTCCCGGCCTGCACGTCCAACCAAGCTGCGGTCGAACCGCACTTCACGCCGGTCAACGTCGGCGCGACCTCGGAGCTGCAGTTCCAAGTCGGCACGGCGACCTACGGCGCGAACATCTTCCTCAATACCGTCGTGACGTACCGGCAGCAAAACGGGCTGTCGGCGCTGCTCGACAACACGCCCTCGATCTCGCTCCCGTTCACGAACACGGCGCCGGCCACGGCGGGCGGCGTGATCTACGCGGGCAACGACACGGGACTGAACCAGATCACCGGCACGGGGCAGACGAATAACGGAACCGCGAACCCCGACGCGCGCACGTTCCCGCAGACGGTGGGCGCGTTCGCATACGGGTTCCTGGCCTCGAACTCGTCGACGACCGGTGGAAACA
The DNA here is from genome assembly GCA_035939295.1 of Candidatus Elarobacter sp. Lineage (GTDB taxonomy): Bacteria > Vulcanimicrobiota > Vulcanimicrobiia > Vulcanimicrobiales > Vulcanimicrobiaceae > Vulcanimicrobium. Next base: position 7,368 of record DASZGA010000294.1, read on the forward strand.
ACTCGGTGTTCTACCCGTCTGCGTCCGGATCGACCGAGGCAAACCGGTCGCCGTACTACGGCGTGCCGGCCGGCTTCACGCAGCGGGCGTTCTACGTCGGGCCGCCGTTCGTCCCGAACTTCAAAGACGGTTCGCTCGGGACGACGTTCCTGGGCTACCCGAACGGGTTCACGACGTTCGCGATCCACCCGACGACCGGCGCGTACTCGCTCTCGGTCGGGCTCCCGAACGCCAGCACGCCGATCCCGACGTTCACCTCGAGCACGACGATGACGTCGGTCGTGGGTCTGCCGCCGCAGACCGTGCCGGCCTACGTCACCGACGGTGCGGGCGGCGGCACGGTGACCGTGACGACCCCCGCGGGCGCGACCGAGACCGCGGTGTTCATCCGCGAGATCGACGGCGCCACCGGCGGCGTGCTGAACTACTACACGCTCGTTCTGCACGGCGTGGGGCCGCACACGACCGCGTTGCCCGACAACCTCGGGACGATCACGGGCGGCGTGGCCGCGCGGACGATCGCGGCCGGGAACCTGGTCAGCTTGGTCGCGGTCTCGTTCGACTACCCCGCGATGGAAGCCGTACCGGTCGGTGCGGGCCCGCCGCAGGCGCCGGTGATCAACAACTCCGGCACGGCGTGCACGTTCTCCGGGACGACCTCGACCTGCCCCGGGCAGGCCGATGTGACGGTCTCCGGCGCGGTCACCGCCGCCGAATAACAAGGCGCTCCGTAGCTCCTGAACGAGGCGTCGCCGAGAGGCGGCGCCTCGTTGCATTCCGGCCGCCCTTTGTCGTTGTCGCGGCAGGCAGCCTGACCTAGGCTAGGCGATGAAGAAGAGGCCATTCCCCCGCCTCCGCCCAGCTCGAGGTTCACCCGTGCCGACCGCTACCGACCCCGCGCTTCTGCCGATCGAGGCGAAGATCAACGAGGGCATCTCGCTCGATCTCGTCGACGGCGTCGCGCTCTTCCGGACCAAGGACCTCCACACGCTGGGGCGCTTGGCGAAGGCGGCCAAGGAGCGCAAGAGCGGAAAGGACGTGTACTACGTCCTGAACCGCTACATCAACTCGACGAACGTCTGCTACGCGAACTGCACGTTCTGCTCGTTCGCGCGGAGCGAGAAGGACGACGACAAGGTTCGCATGTCGGCCGACGAGGTCGTCGCCAAGGCGCTCGAGACCGGGACGAACTTCAACCAAGTTCACATCGTCGGCGGGCACGATCCGCGCCAGCTCACGCTCGACTACTGGCTGCCGCTGATGCGGCGGTTCAAGGAATTGCTGCCGCACGTGCAGCTCTCGCTCTTCACCGCCGCGGAGATCGACTACATGGCACGGCGTCATCGGCTCTCGTACGACGAGATCTGCGCGCAGCTGCGCGCAGCCGGGCTCGACAACGTCAATGGCGGCGGCGCCGAAGTCTTCAGCGAGCGGTTCCGCAAGGAAGTCTGCCCGAACAAGGTCGACGCCGCGCACTGGCTGGAGATCCACGAAACGCTTCACCGCCACGGCGTCGCTTCGAACGCGACGATGCTCTACGGGACGATCGAGACGATCGAAGAGCGGGTCGAGCACCTGATCATGCTGCGCGAGTCGCAGCGCCGCTCGCCGGGCTACAACGCGTTCATCCCGCTAGCGTTCCATCCCGACGGCAACGCCCTCTCGCACCACGGCTGGACCTCCGGGCTCGACGACATCCGGATGTTCGCGGCGGCGCGGCTCCTGCTCGACAACTTCGACCACATCAAGGCGTACTGGATGATCCAGGGGCTGAAGATCTGCCAGCTGGCGCTCGAGTTCGGCGCCGACGACATGGACGGCACCCACGGCTCGACCGACGAGGAGCTGATCTACCACAGCGCGGGAACGCGCTCCGGACAGTACGTCGACGACCGCGAGTTCCGCAAGCTGATCGAGGAGGCGGGCTACGTCCCGGTGCGGCGCAACTCCACCTACGAGACGTTCCCGCACGACTGGAAGCCGGAAGACGGGATCTCCGAGCGCGAGCTCGCCGGGGCGTCGGTCTAACCGTGGCGAAGCTGCGCTACGGGCGGATCGCGTACGTCAACGTCGCACCGGTCGAGACCGCGTTCGACGCGGGTGCGGTGACGCGCGACGTCGAGGTGGTCCACGCGGTCCCCGCCCAGCTCAACGCCGCGATGTCGGAAGGGCGGATCGACGCCGGCGCGATCAGCGCGGTGCACTATCTCGCGAACCGCGACCGCTTCGCGCCGCTCGCCGACCTGTGCATCGCCGCCGACGGTCCGGTGCGCACCGTGCTGTTCGTCTCGCCGACACCACCGGCGCTGCTCGGCGACGCCGTCGTCGCGGTGACGTCGCACTCGGCGTCGGGTCGTGCGCTGCTCGCGGCGCTGCTCGGCGGATTTCCCGACGTGCGGCCGCGCTACGAGGTCGTCGAGGACGCGCTCGCCGCCGCGCGCGCGGGGACGCCGGCGCTGGTGATCGGCGACGAAGCGCTGGTCGCACGCGCCGAGCTGCCGCCGGCGCGGATCCACGATCTGGGCGAAGCGTGGCGCGCGTGGACCGGCTTGCCGTTCGTGTTCGCCGTGTGGGCGGTGCGCCGCGAAGCGCTCGCCGAGCGGCCGGACGAGGTTGCGGCGCTGAGCGCGGCGCTGGTCGCCGCGCGCGACTGGGGTGAAGCGCATCGCAGTGCGGTGATCGACGCGGCGGTCGCGCGCAAGCCGTACCACCGCGCGCTGTACGAAGACTACTTCACGCGGCTCACGTACCGGCTCGATGCGCGCGCGGCGCAGGGACTCGACCGCTTCGCGACGCTGCGCACGGCGCAGGGCGACACGCGGTTCGCGCGCGCCGGCGACGCGGAGGCGCTCCATGTCGCTCGCTGACGTTCTCGACCGCGCCGCCGCGGGCGGGCGGATCTCGTTCGACGAGGGCGTGCGGCTCTACCGCGAGGCGCCGCTGCACGAGCTCGGCGCCGCCGCGCACGCGCGCCGGATGGCGATGTACCCGACCGACGACGTGACGTACGTGATCGACACCACGATCAACTACACGAACGTCTGCAACGTCCACTGCACGTTCTGCGCGTTCTTCCGGCCCGAGCACCACCGCGAGGGCTACACGATGTCGCACGACACCGTGCTCGAGCGCGTGCGCTACGCCGCCGACCAGGGCGCCACGCAGATCATGATCCAAGGCGGGGTGAACCCCGAGCTGCGGATCGAGTGGTTCGAACAGCTCTTCCGCCGCGTCGCCGCCGAGTTTCCGCGCGTCGACATCCACTCGCTCTCGGTCTCGGAGATCTCGGGCTTAGCGAAGATCGAAGAGATGCCGGTGCGCGAGGTGCTCGTGCGCTTGAAGGCTGCCGGGATGAAGTCGCTGCCCGGCGCGGGTGCGGAGATCCTGGTCGAGCGCGTCCGTAAGCGGATCAGCGCGCGGAAGATCGTCCCCGAAGGCTGGATCGGCGTGATGCGCGAGGCGCAGCAGCTCGGGATGCCGACGACTGCGACGATGATGTTCGGCTCGATCGAGACCAACGAAGAGCGCGTCATGCACATGCAGGTCATCCGCGACCTGCAGGACGAGACGCACGGCTTCACCGCGTTCATCCCCTGGTACTACGTGCCGTACAAGACGCCGCTGCGCGGGCGCGAGGCGAGCGGGCTGGAGTATCTGCGGGTGCTCGCGACCTCGCGGCTTTTCCTCGACAACGTTCCGCATCTCCAGGCGTCGTGGCTGACGCCCGGGCTGAAGCTCGGACAGCTCGCGCTGTTCTACGGCTGCGACGACATGGGCGGGACGATCATCGAGGAGCAGGTCGTCCACGATGCCGGCTCGACGAACGAAGCGACCCGCGCGCAAGTCGAGGAGATCGTGCGAGGCGCGGGGTTCAACCCCGTCATCCGCGACACGTACTGGAACCTGCGCGACGACGTGGCGCTCGCGACAGCCTGAGCCGCGCGAGCGCGTTCCGTTCGGCTACTTGCCGTTCGGGGTGAGGACGAGCTTCGACTCGGCGTAGTCGAACGTCCAGTTGAAGTGCTTGAGGAAGTCGTAGCCGATCAGGCCGCCGTCAAGCCCGAACGAGCCGCCGGCGAAGCACGTCTCCGCTCGCTCGTACTTGTACGGGCCGACCTCGACGAGGGAAAGCTTCGAGCAGCGCGCGCCGATGACGCCGTCGACCCCGGCGAAGCCGCGATAGTCGTGCGGAAGCGCGACGACCCGCCCGTCGTCGATCATCGCGTAGCTCAGGATGATCCACGACGAGTTGCCGGTGTCGATCGTCGGGCGCGCCGGCGCACCGGCGGCCTTCACGACGATTTGCGGCGTGCGGTTCGCGAGGTTGACGGTGAACGCGTACGCGCCCTGCGCGACGACCGGCTGCATCGTGCTCGGGTCGAGGATGCGGATCGTCCGAGCTGCAAGATCGACGTCGACGAGCGCGCCGGCCAAGAAGTCGTAGCCGACGATCCCGTCGACCTCGCCGAATCCCTTGCCGTCTTGAACCGTCACGATGACGTTCGAGAGGCTGTTCTTTCCGACGTCGATCGAGTCGGCGAGCTTCACGAAGCGCGCGCCGACGCCGCTGCCGTTGATGCCGACGAAGCCGGTGCGGCCGAGCTTCGTGTACTTGATCTTGTCGGCGTACGGCTTGAACAGGATGATTCCGGCGGCACCGGAGTCGAGCAGAAAGGTTCCAGCATGCCCGCCGATCGAGGCGTGTACGTGAACGGCGCCGGACTGCAAACCCCGCGAGTACGTGGAGCTGCGTTCGACGATGTCGATCGGTTCGGTATCGGTCGACTTGAACGCCCAGCTCGCCGTCGGGACCGGTCCGCGCAGATCGGCGTTCGTGACGGCGCGAACGGTTTGCTCGGCGAGCTCCCAGCGCCCGCTGTCCGCCGCGTCACCGAAGTGATAACCCTTCGGGACGTGCACGTTCGGCCCGGCTTCGGCGTAGCCGTCGATGTGCACGACGGAGTGCTCGCCGTATTTCTTTTCCGGGTCCGTCGTGATCTGCACGTACGCGCCGGTCGCACGATCGAACGCGATGTCGGCTGGGATCCCCGCGGGCGGCGAGATTCGCACCACGTCGACCGGCTTACCGTCGATCGTTTCGGCGGGGCGCGACCTCGGCTCCAAGCTCGCATCGAGCTGGTCGGCTTCGATCAGGTTGCCGGTGAGCCGAAAGCGCGCGGCGTTCTCGTACGCGAGGACCGTGTAGCCGTTGTAGTTGGCGGACCAGAACGAGCGGCCGGTAAAGCCCGACTGCTGGGTGACGCCGCCGGCTTCGGTGACGGTGCGGTACAGCGCGCCGCGGCGGTACGTGGTCTCGAACCGGTCGGGAAACGTCGGTTCGTCCGGCCCCGCGCTCGGCGTGGGTTTCGGGGATGCCTTGGGTGCCGGCGGCTTGAAACGGTACTTCAGCACCAGCCCTTCCGGGTGCCCGGCGTATGCCGCGTGCCGGCTGAAAATCTGATCGACTGAGTCGTTTGCGATAGCGACGCTTTCGCCGTGCGCCGTCGCGGGGAGCACTGCGACGGCGGCCGAGGCCGCGATCACCGCGGCCGGCAAGAAACCGATGCGGGCGTTCATCATCGCGCTGCTCACTTGCCGTTCGGCGTGAGGACGAGCTTCGACTCCAGGTAGTCGAACGTCCAGTTGAAGTGCTTGAGGAAATGGAATCCGATCAGCCCGCCGTCGCGGCCGAAGACCTTGGCGGAGCCGAAGCACGTTTCGACCTTTTGGTTCTTGTACGGTCCGATCACGATCTCGTTCAGCATCGAGCACTGCTCCGGGTATTGCACCGGGCCGTCGACGCCGTAGGAGAAGAACTGCATCGGGAACTCCTGGTTGCCGACGCGGATCGAGTCGGTGAGCGCGACGATCTTGCCGCTGTTCCTCAAGTCGTCGCTGAGCACGATGAACCCGGCGTTGCCGGTGTCGAAGATCGGATGCGTCATCACGCCGTTCACCTTCAGCGTGATCTCGGGCACGAGGTTCGCGAGGTTGACCGGAAACGCGTACGCGCCCTTGGCGATCGCCGGCTCCATCTTGGTCGGATCGAGCAGCCGGATCGTCTGGTTCACGGTGTCGACGTCGACCAGTGCTCCGGCGAGGAAGTCGTAGCCGAGGATGCCGTCGATGTTGTCCGCGAACTCGCCGCCGGCGAACGTCACGATGACGTTCGAGAGAGTGTTCTTGCCGACTGCGATCGTGTCGGCGCGCGCGAACCGCGCCTTCACCGTGCCGCCGGCGACACCGCCGAAGCTGGTGCGGCCGAGGATCTTCAGGTGGAGCTTGTCGGCGTACGGGCGGTAGACGAGGACCCCCGAAGCGCCGGAATCCAGCAAGAACGTTCCGGGAACCCCGTTGATCGAAGCGTGGACATGGACCGCGCCCGACGTCGGGTCGAACGCGTACGCCGTCTGAAAGTGGACGACCTCGATCGGCGTGGTGTCGGTCGAGGCGAAATCCCATTTCGGCGTGGGAACAGGGCCGCGCAGGTCCTCATTCGTCACGGCGCGCACCGCTTGCTGCGTGAGCTTCCACGTTCCGGTGTCGTCGGTGTGGTAGCCGCTCGGGACGCGAATCCCCGGTGCGACCTCGGTGTACCCGTCGATGTGGTCGGTCGTGCGCGTATACGGATCGTCGGGATTGTAGGTGACCTTGACGTAGGCGCCGGTCGCGCGGTCGAACGCGACATCGGCCGGCACGCCCGACGGCGGCGTCAAACGGACCATGTCGACGGCGACGCCGTCGACGGTCTGCGCGCCAAGCGATCGTGACGGAACGTTTGCGAGCTGATCGCCTGCAACGAGGTTGGCGGTCAGCATTGCGCGCGCGGCGTCTTCGTAGGCGATGACGGTGTAGCCGTTGTGGTTCGCGCTCCAGAATGCGCGGCCCGTGAACCCTTCTTGACGGGTGACGCCGTTGCCGGCGTAGACATCGCGATACAGCGCGCCGCGGCGATACGTCGTGTCGGTCGCAGGACCCGAGGGTGGAACGTCGTCTTTCGCCGCCGGCGTCTTGGCCGGCGTGGCCGGTGCCTTTTCGGTGAACGTGTACGTCAGCGCCAACCCGTCGGGATGGCCGACGTACGCGGCATGCTTGGCGAGAATCGCCGACGCGTCGTCGGCAAGCGCGGCCGCGGGCAACGGCGGAACGGCGGCGAGAACAAGCGCCGCCGCGGACATGACGATAGACACCCGGAAAGAAGGCATAGTAAGGAAATCTCGCTGCGCCGCGCGATGGGACCTGCCGCGAAAGCACGGTCTCGGACGCGGTTTTACACGGCAGCAAGGCGCCCTCGGATCGCTCTGTTTCCCGGCCGAGGGAACGCTCGAAGCGGGTTCTTAGCCGCCGAAGCGGATCCGGTA
>DASZGA010000295.1:0-13385 GCA_035939295.1 Candidatus Elarobacter sp.
GAGCGCAATCGTGCTGCTCGGCGCCGCGCCGAGTCCGCTCCAGCTCGGCGACTTACGCGGGCTCGTGAGCTACAGCGCGGTGCAGATCGCGCCGGACGCGCGGCACGTCGTCGCGGTCGAACGGCGCTCCGACTTCAAGGAAAATCGCGCGGTCACGAAGCTGGTGCTGATCGACGTGCGCACGCGCGCGGAGCGCGTCCTCACGCCGGACCGGCAGAGCGTGCAGAGCCCGCGCTGGTCGCCGAGCGGCGACCGCATCGCGTTCCTAAGCCCCGGCGGAGAGAAGAAGACACCGCAGGTGTGGATCCTCCCGGCCGACGGCGGCGAGGCGATGCGGCTCACCGACGCCGAACGCGGCGTCGGCGGTTTCGCGTGGCGTCCCGACGGCCGCGAGATCGCGTACGTCACCGAAGACGAACCGCCGAACAAGAAGCAGATCGACGCGCACGACGACGCGTTCGACGTCACCTACGAAGCGTGGACCGCGCGCGCGTCCGCGACGCCCTCGCACGTTTGGCTGATCCCGGCCGCCACCGGCAAAGCCCGGCGTCTCACCAGCGGAACGTGGAGCGTCGCCGGCGGCGAGCTTTCGTACCGCCCCGACGGTCGCGCGATCGCCTTCACGCGCAGTCCTGACGGAACGTCCAACTCCGGGTTCCGCACGGTGGTCGCCGTCGCGGACGTCGCGAGCGGGAAGGTGACGACGTTCGGTGAGCCCGGAAGCGAAGCTCCGGTGTGGGACCGCACCGGAACATCGATCGCATACGCGCGCCCGAACGCCGTGGCCAGAGTACAAACGGACATCATCCTCGCGAACGCCGGCGGAACGCACGCCGTCAACCTCGGCGAGCGCCTCGACCGCAATGCCGGAAGCGCCGCCTTCCTCCCCGACGGCACGCTGATCACCGAAGCCCCGGACGGAACGCGAGCGCGGTTCTTCACCCTTGCGCGCGACGGCACGATCACCATGCTGCGATTCGCCGACGTCAACCCGTCGATGCCGTCGGTCGCGCGCGACGGCACGCTCGCGTTCAGCGGCTCGACGCCGAGCGATCCGTCGGAAGTTTACGTGCTGCGACCCCCCGCCAATGTCATCGATCGCCGCACGTGGCACGGCGGCGCGCCCGAGCGGCTCACGTCGAAGAACGCCTGGCTCGCATCGCGCGCGATCGGGACGAAACGCACGATCGCCTGGCACGCCGCCGACGGCACGCTGCTCGACGCGGTGATCACCGAGCCGCCGGGCTTCGTCAAGACCGCGAAGTACCCGCTGGTGCTGCTGATACACGGCGGCCCGACAGGCTCGACGCGCGCGCAGTTCAGCTCGCTGCCGGCGCTGATGGCCTCGCGCGGCTGGCTCGTGATGGAGCCGAACTACCGCGGCAGCGACAATCACGGTGCAAAGTCCATCGCGACCTCGCTCGGCAAGCCGATGTCGGTCGCCGGCCAAGACATCCTCGACGGGCTCGGCGTTCTCGAGCGCGAGGGAATCGTCGACACGACCCGCATCGGCGTCTCCGGCTGGTCTGCCGGCGGGATGATGACGTCGTGGCTGATCACGCACGACACGCGCTGGCGCGCCGCGCTCAGCGGCGCCGGCGTCGACTCGCTGGTCGGCGTCGCGACGATGAGCGACGTCAACACCTACGCGCCCGTGCTGCTGCGCGGCGATCCGTGGGCCGATCCCGCCGCGATGCAGCGCGCCCTCGAGGAGTCGCCGCTGACGTACGCCGACCGTGTGAAGACGCCGACGCTCATCGTCACCGACGCCGGCGACCAGCGCGTCCCGACCCCGCTCGCCTACGAGTTCTACCACGCGATCCGCGCGACCGGAACGCCGGCCGAGCTGCTCGTCTATCCCGTCAACGGTCACTTCCCCAGCGATCCGCTTCACGCCGAAGACGTGAACCGCCGCTGGATCGACTGGTTCGCAAAACATTTCTAAGGAGGATCGTTCCATGAAGCCTTCTCGCAGCGCATTCCTCGCCGGCGCGGCCGGCGCAGCTGCGGCGACGGTCGCCGCGCCGACGATGGTGGCCGCCGCAAGTCCCGCAGCCGTCGCGAGCGCGACGCGCGGGATGACGTTCACGACGCTGCGCGACGGCGGCGTCGACCACGTCGGAATACGGACGTCGCGCGGGATCGTCGACGTCTCGCGTGCCGCGAAGGCGCTCGGCGTGGCGCAACCGCCGCTCACCGTCGACGATGTGATCGCCGGCCGCGGCGACGTCGCCGCGCTGCCGAACATCGTCAAGAACGCGCCGGCGCCGGCGATTCGCAGCGAGAGCTCGGTGCAGTATGGGCCGGTCGTCACCGCGCCGCCGAAGATCGTCTGCGTCGGCTTGAACTACCGCGCGCACATCGAGGAGACGGGCGAGAAGGCGCCGCCGTTCCCCGACCTGTTCAACAAGTACAACACCGCACTGAACCGCCACAACGGCACGGTCGCGGTCTCGAAATGTCCGGCGGTGAAGTTCGACTACGAGTCCGAGCTGGTGATGATCGTCGGCAAGACCGCGCGCAACGTTTCCGAAGCCGACGCGCTGGGCTACGTCTTCGGCTACACAACCGGCAACGATTTCACCGCGCGCGATCCGCAGCAGCGCGTCTCGCAGTGGATGACCGGGAAGACGCCCGACGAGTTCGCGCCGATCGGCCCCTGGCTCGTCACCGCCGACCAGATCCCCAACCCGCAAACGCTGCAGATTCAAACCTGGGTCAACGACGAGACGACGCCGCGCCAAGATGCCAACACCGCGCAGATGATCTTCAACTGCGCGCACATCCTGAGCTACACCTCGACGTTCATCACGCTGGTCCCCGGCGATGTGATCTTCACCGGCACCCCGAGCGGCGTCATCACCGGTTATCCGAAAGACAAGCAAGTCTGGCTCAAGCCCGGCGACCGCGTCCGCACGACGATCACCAAGATCGGCGACCTGCATTTCACGCTGACCTAGCTTCGCTCGCTCCGGGCGGTGCGGCGGCCGTCCGGAGCGAAGCCGGTCTTTTGACGCGGGCACGTGGCGGAATCGGCAGACGCGCTGGATTTAGGTTCCAGTGGGGCGACCCATCCGAGTTCGACTCTCGGCGTGCCCACTTGGGTTTTGCGCTCTGGACGAGCGCAAGAACCCTGCGTCCTCCCTTCGGTCCGGGCGCCTTGACGGACGTTGCGCCTGTCCGGTACACTCCCAGGGTTCGTCCGCGGGCCCTTCGAAACGGCTCCGACGAGTCGCGGAAGTAGCTCAGCGGTAGAGCATCGCCTTGCCAAGGCGAGGGTCGCGAGTTCAAATCTCGTCTTCCGCTCCAGTTCAATTCGAGTGACGGCGGGCGCTTGCCCGCCGTCCCCGCTTCCGGAGGTTCCCCGTTCACGTGCCCTCGACGCTGAAACCGCTCGATCCAACGCAGGTCGAGCTCGAGATCAGCATCACGCCGGAAGAATACAGCGCGGCGCAAGATGCTGCGTTCCGCAAGCTCTCGCGCAACGCGAAGATCAAAGGATTTCGTCCGGGCAAAGTTCCGCGCAAGATCTTCGAGAGCACCTACGGCAGCGCCGCGATCATCGAGAACGCGCTCGACGATCTCCTGAACAAGAAGTATTCCGCCGCGCTCGAGGAGCACGGGATCGAGCCCTTGAACCGCCCGGCGGTCGAGCTCGTCCCGTCCGACGACGAAGGCCAGCCGCCGCGGTTCAAGGCGGTCGTCGCCGTTCGCCCGGAGTTCGAGCCCTCGAACTACACCGGCGTCGAGATCCCCGACGTCCCCGAGACGGCGTCCGACGAAGACGTCCAGCGGGCGCTCGATCAGATGCGCCGCGACTCCGCGACGCTGATCCCGGTCGACCGGCCGGCGCAGCTCGGCGACACCGTGACGATCGACTACGAAGGAAAGATCGACGGCGTCCCGTTCGAGGGCGGCACCGCGCAAGGTCAGGAGACCGAGCTCAACGAGAGCCGCTTCATCCCCGGCTTCGCGACCGGGATCGCCGGGATGAGCGCCGGCGAGACCAAGGACGTGCCGGCGAAGTTCCCCGACCCGTACAGCAACGCGGACCTGGCCGGCAAGGACGCGGTTTTCACCATAACCGTCCATGAGGTCAAGGAGCCCGAGCTGCCCGAGCTCGACGACGAGTTCGCCAAGCGCGTCTCGCGGACCGAGTCCTTCGACGAGCTGAAGAGCGAGATCCGGCGCCGCCTCGACCAGACGGTCAAGACGAACGCCCGCCGCCAAATCTCAGGCGCGCTGCTCGACAAGATCGTCGCGGCGAACGATTTTCCGCTTCCCGAGGTCTTGGTCGAGCGCGAGACCGGGGCGCTCCTCGACGAGTCCCGGCAGTACGTCACCCGCGCCGGGATGACGTGGGACGACTACCTCGCCCACAGCGGCAAGACCGAGGACGAGCTGCGCGCGAGCTTCCGCTCCGAGGCCGAGCGGCGGGTGAAGACGACCCTGCTGGTCGAGGCGATCGCCCGCAAAGAGGGGATCCAAGCGACCCAGCAGGACGTCGAGACCGAGCTGAGCGCGCTCGCGCAGCAGTACGGGCAGCCCCGCGAGCGGATCATCGAGGCGCTGCAGTCCAACGTAGGCGCGCTGATCGACGGGATCGTGCGCACGAAGACCATCGACCGGCTGATCGAGCAGGCGACCCGGGTCCCCGTTTCGTCAAGCTCGGCCGAACCTGAAACTGAACCAGCGGCCGAGTAGGTCACGGAGGGCGCACTGTATGGGACACTTAGTACCGATGGTCGTCGAGCAGAGCGCGCGCGGTGAGCGCGCGTACGACATCTACTCGCGGCTTCTCAAAGAACGTATCATCTTCGTCCACGGACCGATCGACGACGGCATGGCCTCGCTCGTCATCGCGCAGCTCCTCTTTTTGGAGCGCGAGGATGCCGATAAAGACATCGACATGTATATCAACAGCCCCGGCGGTTCGGTCACCGCGGGGCTCGCGATCTACGACACGATGCGGCTCATCAAGCCCGACGTCGCGACAATTTGCGCCGGGATGGCCGCCTCCATGGCCTCCGTGCTGCTGACCGGCGGAGCCAAGGGCAAACGCTACGCCCTGCCCTACTCGAAGATCCTGATCCACCAGCCCTGGGTTCAACAGGTGGGTGGCCAGGCCACCGATATCGAAATCCATGCACGGGACCTGATCGCCACGCGGCGCTCCCTGGCCGGAATCTACGAAGAAACGACCGGGAAACCCGTCGAGCAGGTTCTCAAGGACATCGAGCGCGATTACTATATGACGGCCGAAGAAGCCAAGGAATATGGGATCGTCGACAGCGTGTTCAGCCGAGACAACCGCACCGTAAGCCCCAACACTCCGAGCCTGTAGGTCGACCGCATGTTTCGTTTCGGGGACGAGAAAGGACAGCTGAAGTGCAGCTTCTGCGGCAAGTCGCAGGAGCAAGTGCGGAAGTTGATCGCGGGCCCGGGCGTCTACATCTGCGATGAGTGCATCGAGCTCTGCAACGAGATCATCGAGGAAGAGCTCTACAAGAACGTCGACGAGAACCTGCGGCTCCGGAACATCCCGAAGCCCAAAGAGATCAACCACATCCTGAACCAGTACGTGATCGGTCAGGAGCGGGCGAAGAAGTCGTTGGCGGTCGCGGTCTACAACCACTACAAGCGCGTCAACGCCGGCGGTGCGAGCGGCAGCGGCGCCGAAGAGGTCGAGCTGCAGAAGAGCAACATCTTGCTCGTCGGCCCGACCGGCAGCGGCAAGACGTACCTCGCGCAGACGCTGGCGAAGATTCTCGACGTCCCGCTGGCGATGGCCGACGCCACTTCGCTGACGGAAGCCGGCTACGTCGGCGAAGACGTGGAGAACATTCTCCTGAAGCTCATCCAGGCTGCCGACTACGACGTCAAGCGCGCCGAGAAGGGCATCGTCTACATCGACGAGATCGACAAGATCGCGCGCAAGAGCGAGAACCCGTCGATCACGCGCGACGTCTCGGGCGAAGGCGTGCAGCAGGCGCTGCTCAAGATCCTCGAGGGGACGACGGCCAACGTCCCGCCGCAGGGCGGTCGCAAGCACCCGCACCAAGAGTTCATCCAGATCGACACGACCAACGTGCTGTTCATCTGCGGCGGCGCGTTCGACGGTTTGGAGAAGATCATCGAAGGCCGCGTCTCGTCGAACTCGCTCGGGTTCCGCGCCAACCCCGAGTCGAAGAAGGACGCGCGGCAGTCCAAGATGCTGCAGCAGCTGATGCCCGAGGACTTGCTGAAGTTCGGCCTGATCCCGGAGTTCATCGGCCGCCTGCCGATCGTCGTGACGCTCGACGCGCTCGACGAGCTCGCGCTGCGCCGCATCCTGGTCGAGCCGCGCAACGCGCTGGTCCGCCAGTTCCAGAAGATCATGGGGATGGACGGCGTCGAGCTGACCTTCACCAAAGAAGCGCTGATCGCGATCGCGATCAAGGCTCAGTCGCGCAAGACCGGCGCGCGAGGCCTGCGCTCGATCCTCGAAGAGATCATGCTCGACGTGATGTACGACCTGCCCTCGCTGCAAGGCGTGAAGAAGTGCGTCGTCAACAAAGAAGTCGTCGAAAAACGCGAAGCCCCGACGCTCATCTTCGCCGAACGCCCGAAGGACCAGAGCGCGTAGAACGTAGGAGCCGCAAGGGCGCCACTGCTCGGCGCCTTTCGGGAGCGATGGAATATGGCGAAACCGCGCGTCTTTATCAGTTCGACGTTTTTCGACCTGCGGGTAGTTCGTGATGACCTCCGCTCGGCTCTTTTCCAGCTAGGCTTCGAGCCAATCGCGACATTACAAAGTGGGCATTTGTTGACGATGCGCGGATATATGAGTTCTTTGCCTTCGTTTATAGCCTGCCGCGAAATAATCCCGTACAAACGTTCGAAACGTCAACGGACATAACGGAGTTCCTGCGCGATCAATTCGCTGGCCTCTTTCAGCGATTACTCGATGAGTCGCAGCGCCGAGAGCCGATTGCGGTGGCCAATCAGCTTCGAAGTCTGGTCGACTTGCTTACTGAACGTGCATCAGCGTCGTCTGCGACATCGCCAATGGATGGTGCCGTCCTCTTTGCAAATCAGCCGTTCTTTACGCAGCTTCGCGAAGCGCTAAAGCTGAAATACCCGTCCGTTTGCCTTGAATATTCAAGATCTTAACGAGTTCCTTTCGGCACGCAAGTACGAGGAAATCGAGGACGATGGCCTCGATCCCTGGGACAACGGCCGATATCGCGAATGGGCGCGCTCGTCAACAGACGGCTCGGATCAGTTCTCTTTGTTGAAGATAAGCGTCGCCATGTTTGACGACAATGGACGCATCCGGTTCGTGCCACCGGATGAATTAGACCCTCGCCCTGCTTTTGCGCGGTGGGGGGTCCAGATTGGATAGGTTCGACCGCTTTGCGGAAGGGGCTGGATGATTGTCCTCGCGAGCGGTGCTCCTCCAGTAAGCAAGCGCTAGCTCGATCGGTCATGCCCTCCGCGCTCATTACTCAGGGGACGGAATGGCGATGGCCGTTTCGGAGCGGGGCAGTCGCCCGCTTTGCCGAAATTTCGGGGCATGGCCGAGTTACGGTACCGGGTGATTCTCGAACCGGAAGAGGAAGGCGGCTATACGGTCGTGATTCCGGCTTTTCCGCACGGGCACACGCAGGGCGATACGGTCGAAGAAGCGCTCGCCAACGCTCGCGAGGTGATCGGCCTCGAAATCGTCTATCTGCTGGAGCGGGGGCTACCGGTTCCTGAGAGCGATTCGCCGAACGCGCCCATAGAGTTCGTCTCGGTTCAGTCGCCCGCCGCATAACGCTGCGTACCGGGACGCCGAGCCCGCCCTTCATGAGTAAGAAGCAGCCCGTCGTTACGGGCCCTAAACTCGTGCGCGCGCTGGAGCGCATCGGCTTCATCCGAGTGCGGCAAGAAGGGTCGCACGTGACTCTTGAACGAGGCGACCTGCACGCAACGGTCCCTGTCCATGGCAGCCGGCCACTCGCGAAAGGGACGCTCGCCGGTATTCTGCGGTCTGCCGAGATGAGCTCAGACGACCTTCGAAAATTGCTGTGACCGAGTCCGCAACCCGGGCGGCCTCATCACAGGACGACACGACGCTACTGCGTCGTGAACGTGCCAATCGTTTTCGGCGGCGGCGACGGACAGCCTGAGTATCGTGCGCGCGATCTTATTGCATCGTGAACGAGCCGATCGCGAACGGTACGCCCGGCCCGCCGCACGGCGTGGCGAACAGGCCGTCTTGGGCCCACACCTGGTAGGTCGTTGACGCCGCGAGCGCTGGGACGGAGAACGCCGCCGCCGCTCCGTGCTGCGGCGCGTTCGGAGACGGAAGCGGACTCGGCACCGCAGCTTGTGTCGTCGTCACCACCGGCGTTGCGCCCGCGGGTATCAAGGTGAGCTTGCTCGTGGAGCGCGACACGACGATTGTCTGCACGTTGTCCGGAATCCCGGTCGATCCGGGCGCCGGGTAGACCAGATATTCCTGCGGAAGAAAAGGGATGGCCGCAGGAGCACTAAGCGGACAAACGGTGCCGCCGGCCGTTCCAGCGCCGCCGCATGCTGCGAGCAGCACGATTGCGGCGGCACCGAGGGCGCCGCGAAATGCGTATCATCGTGCACAGCGTGCACCGTAGCGATCGAACGGCGCTAGCAGTACGTTCGTACTGCAACGCGCGCCGGCGCGGAAACGCGACGGACTAGGTCAGGCGATCAGTTCGACGCGCTGGCTGCTGAGCACGCGGAAGCGCGTGTCGTAGGAGAGCATCGCGTCCTCGATCTTCACGCGGCTGTGGATCAGGACGTCTTGCGCCGTGCGCCCTCCGCCGAGGTCACGAACGCCGCCCGCAATCATGCGGATCAGCGGGACCGTGCCGGGGGCGGGCTGGTTCAGGCGCTTTGCGCGCACCAGCGCTTCGACGATCGCGTTCTGAACGACGATCGGGAGCGCGCGGAACTCGTCGTCGGATTTCTTCTTGAACTCGTGGTGCTGCGGCTCGGGCTTGTTCTCGACGTAGCGGACGACGGCGTCCCAGTCGTCGGCCGCGATCGCCGTGAACGAGCAGAAGTAGCGGTGGACGACGCGCTCCGGGGCCTGCATCGCTTCGCTCTGGTCGACGTGGACGCGGCTCGGGATCGTCCGGTGGCGCAGCGTGAAGGTGAAGTTCAGCTCGGTTTCGGGGAGCTGCTTGGGGCTCACGAATGCCACGCCTTCGCGCGAGACCGTCGTGCCGAGGACCGGGATCCGCCGGCCGTCGCTGACCGCGAAGCCGTTGAATTTGCCATGGCGCGCACCGGCAGCGCCGTTCTCAAACCAGCGCTGCTCGCGACGCCCGAAGAGCTGGTCGAAAAGCTGCATGCCTGACCCCATCATAGCAAGCTGTCGGCTTTCAGCCTGCTTTTGCGCGCAAAACGAACCATTTTTTGACCGCCGTCACACCAAAAGTACGGTTTCGCGGGGTTCGCTTAACGCCCGGTTTACGTTTGCGGCGCCCCGGAGCCCGTCGTGGCGGCCAGGGCGGCGTTGATCCGCTCGGCGGCGGCCTCGGGGGTATCGGGCTCGTCGACGTGCACGAAGAGGTGCTTGTACGCCGAGGCGCCCGGCCTCAAGTCGATCACCAGCACGTTGTCGTCGCGCTGGTAGTCGAAGAAGACCGTCTCGCCGTGGTACAGGAACGTGCCCGCCATCTTGAACGGCCACGGCGACCCCGTTCCGATGAGCTTGAGCGATTCCCAGAAGCCCGGCGGCTTGTCTACCGACGCGCCGGCGATGTTCGCCAGCGGGATCGCGAACGAACCGTGCGCCGCCCAAAGCTTGTCCCAGGTGGAGAGCTCGACGTTCAGCGTGTCGCCGAGGATGTTGACCGTTGCCATGAACCGTTCTACTCAAGGTCCGAGCAGCGGTTTCGGGGTACAACCGGGGCCATGGAGACGCAGGCTACACTGAACGTCACGAGCTCCACGTTTCGTGACGGGCAAACGATTCCGCAACGCGCCGTGTTCGACCAATTCGGCTGCACCGGGCAGAACGAAAGCCCGGACGTCAGCTGGTCCGCCGGGCCGTCCGGCACGAAATCGTACGCGGTGACGATCTACGACCCCGACGCGCCGACGACGGTCGGATTCGTGCACTGGATCGTGTTTGACATCCCCGCCGGCACGACGTCGCTTGCCGCGGGCGCCGGATCGAAGAAAGACGCCGGCGCCGGCGCGACGCAAGGCTTCACCGACTACGGCTTCAGCCGCTACGGCGGGCCGTGCCCGCCGCCCGGCGATCCGGCGCATCACTATCATCTCGCGGTGTGGGCGCTCGACATGGACAAGCTCGGCGTCGACGACACCACGACCTACGCCAAGTTCCGCTTCATGATCCGCGGTCACGTCCTCGCGAAGGGCGAGATCGTCGCGCTCTACGCGAGCCCGAAGGGCTGAGGAATTCGCGTTACGCCGGAACGGTGCGGAGCTACTGCGGGCGAAGGCGCAGCGTGCGCACCGCGGTGCCGCCGTCCGGCGCGAACGCTTCGAGCCGAACGTCGATCACGCCGGCGCCCGCTTCCGGGACGGTGATCTGCCGCGCGAAGTGACCGTTCGGGTCGGCTTCGGAATCGGTCGTGATCGTGCTCTCGTTCGTCTCGCCGAACCCGATCAGCGCGCTCGCCGTTGCGACGATGTGCACGCGCGAACCGGGCTTCGTGTACCCTTGCACGCTGAAGGTGCGCGGAACGGCGGTGCCGTTCGGCGGCGAGACGTCGCGCAGGAAGTTGTCGTTCGGCTGCGGCGCGTTGACGAACGCCCACGACTGCGCGATCCCCGGCGCGCTCACCGAGACCTGATGCCGGCCGTACGGCACGTCGTACGGCGGATCGTACGAGAACGCATGCGGTGAGACGTACGACGCCTGCGTGACGTCGCGACCGTCGACGCTTACGCGCACGGCGTTCGCGTCGACGATGCGCGGGAACGTCGCGCCGATCTGCGGACGAAGTCCGCGCACGGTAGCGTTCGCGGCGGGCTCGATGCGAACGAGCCGGAGCGGCGCTCCTTGCGGCACCGGCGTGACGACGACCGGCGGGGCCGGCGCGGCGGCGACGCCCTGCGTGATCACGACCGCATGCGCGGCCGCGTCGTAGTTGACGCTCGCGCCCAGCGCTTGCGCGACGAAGCGCAGTGGTACCAGCGTGCGCGCGCCGACGAGAAAGGGCGGTGAATCGAGTGTGGTCTGCGCGCCGTTGACGATCGCGACGTTCGAACCGATCTGCAGCGCGACGGTCGTCGCACCGCGCGTCGCGGCGATCTTTCCGTTCTGGTAGACGACCGATGCACCGAGCCGTTCGAAGACGCCGCGCAGCGGCACGTACACGCGGCCGACGCGCTGCACCGGCGGCTGGTCGAACGCCACCGGCGTCCCGTTCACGCTGACCGTGACCGGCGGCGCCTGAGCGCCCGCGCCCAGCGGAAGCGCCGCGAGGGGAAGGGCGGCCAGAAACGCCGCCCGAGCGGCTACCATGCGGATCATCACCGGGGATAACGTCGCCGCATCCGCTTCCGTCACCCCGTCCCCGGCCAGACCTCCCTGTCGCAGCGGTCGAGGACGGCGGCGCGAACGCCCGGATCCGGCTCCTCCGCCGCGGCTGCCCGTAGGATCGCCTCGGCCCATTCCCCGCGAATCGCCGTCAGCGCCTCGACGAGGGCGAGCCGCGTCGCGGCGTCGCATCCCGCCGCGCGCGGGTCGACCAACGCGGGCCACCTCGGCGGTTGCAGCGTCTCCGCACGGACCGGCGGTGCGAGAACACCGGCGTACGGCTCGGGCGGCGGCTCCCAGCGCTCGAGCGGTACGGGCGCGAGCGGAGGTGCGAACGAGATCCTCGGCGTCGCAGCGGCACGTTCGGGGAAGACGCGTTCGGGTGCGAAGATCACGACCGCCATCAGCGCGGTCGCGAGAAGCGCGAGCAGCGTCGGAATCTGCAGCGTCAGCATGCCGCAGCCGCCGGCGCGATCCGCGCGTGGAGCGCTTCGAGCATTTCCGCGCGTGCTTCGTCGAGCGCGCGGTCGGAGCCGCGCGTCAGCGCGTCCTCGAACAGTTCGAGTGGTACGTTCTCGAAGCGCGCCAGCGCATCGTCGACCGCCGCAACGTATCGTGAGACCGCCTCGCCGAGAAGCGCGTCATGTGAGTCATGCAGTTCCGCAGATCTCGGCAACAGTGCGGCCAGCGTGCGGAAGATGGTAGGCGCCCCGTACGCTGCATCCGGCAGCGCCGCAACACGAGCACCGCTCACCGCACCCTCGGGGAGCTGAGCGAACAACGCGATCAATGCAGATCGCAGAAACGTGTCCTCCAAGTCGTCGGCCGCAACGTAGAACCCGGGAATGCGGAGCTTCACGAACAGCCGGTCGAAGACATCGTGCAGCGCCGTTCGAACGTCGTCGAGCGCGGCTTCAACGAGCGGATCGTGCGGCGCGACCATATCGGGAAACAGCGCCCGCAGCGTCAGAACATGCGACACGAGCCCTCGGACCGAAACGCCTTCCAGAAAGCGCGCACACTCTGCGAGCCGCGCGGCGTCCCACGACACGGCGAACGTGACGGACGTTGAAGCGACCGGCGCGGAGGGCGCCGGCGACGAGAGCTCCGGTACTCGGAGCTCTTGCGCAGCCCGTGCCATCGGCTCGCTGTTGTACGGTACTGCCGCGTTCGTCGCTTCAGAAACGGGCGCGACGGTGCAAGCGTCGACGTGGTAGCGCAGGCCGACGGGACGTAGCGGAAAGACACTGCCGGCTTGGATTCGAACCATGGCCGGCTCGATCGCATCCGGTTCGCCGTTCACCCCGATCGTCGCATCGATAGTGACCGTGCGGTCGTGCGCGAAGGGATCGGCCAGGCACGACCACGCGACGACCAGGCGCGCTCCCGCCGGAACGCCGCGAAGCGTGAGGCCGCCGTCGTCGAGCGGCGAGCGTCCGCAGCGGTCCAGGACGCCGTGCCCGTCCAGTGTCGTCGATCCCGCAACATAGGTTGCGCCCGCGAGCGCCGGTACTCGAACCGCGAGCTCCTCGACCGCGTCCCGTGTGTCAATCTCGATTCGCACCTTGAACGCCGCGCCCGCCGGTACGTCATCGGGCGCGCAAAGCACCGCTCGCAGACCGGCCCGTGCGCCTAGGCGGCGCTCCTCCGCACCGCCGGATGCAATCGCGATGCCCTCCTCGCATTCGCTTCGCGCGGAGCGACCGCGCACGACGACGTCGACACTTTGACGTGCCCGCTCGCCGCGGGCGACGGGTCCGGCCGGTACGATAGAAGCTTCCTCAGCGTCGGAGACGATCGCCGTCACGGAAATCTTGTCTGACTCCTCGTCCTCAGGATTGAAACATATCTCTAGCGGTACAGT
>DASZGA010000296.1:0-11308 GCA_035939295.1 Candidatus Elarobacter sp.
CCGCGGCGACCGGATTTTCACGGCGTGAGTTGACCACCGCGTCCGCGCCGAAGCGCGTTCCGTACTCGAGCCGGCTGTCGCGCGTCCCGACCAAGATCGTCTGCCCCGCGCCGAGCGCCTTGCAGAGCTGCACCGTCATCAACCCGACCGGTCCCGGTCCGATGATCACCACGGAATGCCCGGCGATGAAACCGCCGGCGGTGTCGAGCCCGTATAAACCGGTTCCCGCAGTCGTTACCAAAACCGCGTCTTCCCAGCTCACGTTGTCGGGAAGCTTGTAGAGCGCGTTGACGTGGTGGACGACGTACTCGGCGAACCCGCCGTCGGTGGTGAACCCGCTGGTGCGATGACCCTTCGCGACGTTGCCGTAGTTGAGGCACGCGGTGTACATCCCGAGGACGCAGTTCTCGCAGCGCATGCAACCGCTGTGCGCCTCGATCGCGACGCGGTCGCCTATTTTGAACTCGTCGACCGACGGCCCGAGCCCGACGACCGTCCCCGTCCATTCATGCCCCGGCGTGAACTCGCCGAACGGCGGCTGGTTCGGGAACGGATGCTGCTGGATCTTCAGATCGGTCCCGCACGTCCCGCACATCGCGACCTTCACCAGCACCTCGCCGTGCCCGGGCTCGGGGACGCGCTTCTCCAGGATGCGGAACTGGCCGGGCTCGACGAGCACGGCGGCGCGCATCGTCGTCGGCACGGTGAGCGAGGCCGGGGATTGCAGCACGGTGGTCACGGGTCGATTCTCCTCACGAGACGAACGCGTTCGTGTAGTAACTGGTGTGGTCGAGCGCGCGCTCGATCACGCCGGCGGTCTGCAGAATCTTCAGCGAGCGCGTCCAGTCGCCGGGCTGGTTCTTCCCGACCGCGGGCTTCGCGTTGATGAGCTGCAGCAAATTGTGCACCTGACCGCGCACGACGTCCGGCGCAAGCTGGTTCTCCGGCGCCTTCACCATCATTTCGGCGGCTTCGTCAGGATGGTCGTTCGTGTACGCGAGCCCGCGGATCGTCGCGCCGGTGAACGCTTTCACCATCGCCGGCTCTTTTTGAATCAGCTCGTCGCGCGTGACGAGCACGTAGCCGAGCGGATCGAACTGCGTCTTCGCATCGGAGAGCCGGAACAGGTTCAGCTTGTGCTGCGGCATCTTCGACTGCAGTATCACGAAGTCGTTCGCGTAGAAGATGTCGGCCATGACGTCGACGCGGCCGTCGAGGAACAGCCCGACGCGCGCCGACGGATCGGCGCCGACGACCTGGACCTTGCTCTGATCGATGTTGAACTCTTTGGCGAACGAGTTCCACACCTGAAAGAACGTCGAGGCCGGCGAGATCGAGACGCGCCGTCCTTCGAGCGACTTGGGCCCGGTGAGCGGAACGTCCGGCCGCGAGGCCCAGCACATCCCCGTCGTGTGGCCGCACTCTGCGACGGCTTTCACCGGCATCTGCTGTTTCGAGATGCCTTCGATCAATTGCACCGAGGGCAGGTAGCCGAAGTGGTCGTGTCCGCCGGCGACCGACTGCACCGCGACCGTTCCGCTCGTCCCCGGATTGAGCTGCACGTCGATCCCGGCGTCGCGGTAGAACCCTTTCTCGCGCGCGACGACGAACGGCGTGAACTCGCCCTTCATCGTCCAGTTGAACCGCACCGAGACGGTTCCGAACTTCATCGCTCCGCGCGCAATGGACGGCAGCGCGACGGCCGCCGCTCCGAACGCGGCGGCGCCGGTGGCGAGAAAACGTCGGCGCTCGATCGGCATTGCTGGATCCTCCTGGTCCCTCAGATGACGCCCATGCGGTGGAAGGCGTCGCGAACCTCTTTGACGAGCTCGACGAAGCGCGGCTCGGCGCGCGTCTCGATGCTCCGCGGCCCGTCGAACGCGACGTCCAGCGACTGAAAGACCCGGCCGGGGCCGGCCGTCATCACCACGATCCGGTCCGACATCAAAACGGCTTCGTCGATGCTGTGGGTGACGAAGACGACGGTCTGCCGCGTCAGTGCCGTCAGCCGGATCAGGTCGAGGTTGATCTTCTCGCGCGTGAGCGCGTCCAGAGCGCCGAACGGCTCGTCCATCAGCAGCAGCGGCGGATCGTGGATCAGGGCGCGGCAGATCGCGACGCGCTGCCGCATCCCGCCGGAAAGCTGCTCCGGATAGCAGTCGGCGAAATCGCGCAGGCTGACGAGCTCGAGCAGGTCGAGCGCCTTCTCGCGGTACGCGTGCTTCGAAAGACGTTTGACCTCGATCGGGAGCAGCACGTTGTCGAGCACCGTCCGCCATTCGAGCAGCACGTCGCGCTGGAACACCATCCCGACGTTCGCGAGCGGACCGCGCACCTCGGCGCCGTCGACGTGAATCGAGCCGGACGTCGGCGGGTACAGCCCCGCGATCATCATCAGCAGCGTGCTTTTCCCACAACCGCTCGGGCCGACGATGCTGCAGAACTCGCCGGGCGACACATCGAGCGAGACGTCGTCGACGGCTCGCGCCGCGCGCCCGTTCCGGACGTACGACTTCGAGAGATGGCTCAAACCGACGGACGAAGTGCCCCGCGCGGCGGCCGGTGCGGTGGTCACGCGCCGGTCCCCGTGTTGGCATCGCCTTTGCGGCGCAACGGACCGGGAAGCACCAGCACTTCGATCAGCTCGACGAGATAGAACAGCGCGATGCTCATCAGCGAGAGAAAGACGACGACGCCGAACAGCATCGGCGTGTCGAACGCGTTGTTCGCCGCGAGCAGCATGTTGCCGAGGCCCTTGTTCGACGCGATGAACTCACCGACGACGGCGCCGACGACGGCGAGCGTGATCCCGAGCTTGAACCCGCCGAAGATGTACGGCGCCGCGGCGACCAGCCGCACCTTCATGAAGATCTGCAGCGGCGACGCGCCGAGCGAGCGCATCAGATGGATCATCTCGACGGGCGTCTGACGCAAACCGATCACCGTGTTGATCACGATCGGAAACATCGCGGTGACGAAGCCGAGCGTCACCTTCGATCCCGGCCCGAACCCGAACCACACCACCAGAATCGGCGCCAGCGCGACCTTCGGCACCGCCTGAAACGCGACCAGAAACGGGTAGACGATGCGGTCGACGGCGCGCCACGAAACGATCGCGACGCCGAGCGGGATGCTCACGACGACGCCGATCAGGAACCCCGCGAGCACTTCCTGCAGCGTCACCCAGCCGTTCCCGAACAGCATGCCGGGGTTCTTCGCGAGCGCCGCGACGATCTGCGAGGGCGCCGGCAGCACGTACTTCGGAACGTGGAACACCGACCCGGCGAGCTCCCACGCAACCAGGACCAGCACATACGCGAGCACGATCGGCGCGTAGGTTCGGGCGGCCGGTGCGATCGTCGTCACGGCGCCCGTAGATTGCGCCGAACCAGGCATCGGCGCCTGCCCGCGGAAAAGTAGCCTAGCGATGGACGTTCGAACGCTGGACCACGTCAACATCCTGACCGGAGATGTCGACCGAACGGTGGGTTTCCTCACCTCGGTCCTGGGGCTCGAAGACGGGCCGCGTCCGGCATTCCGCTCGCCGGGTCACTGGCTCTACCGCAACGGCACCGCCGTCGTGCACGTCAGCGACTCGCGCCGCAAAGAAGTGACGCACGCGCAAGACGACTCGCAAGGCGACGCCTCGAGCGGCGGCGCGAAAGGAATCGTCGACCATGTCGCGTTTCGCTGCAGCGGTTACCGCGAGACGATGGAACGGCTGCGCGCGATGAACGTCCCCGTCCACGAATCGACGATCCCCGGCGCCGGCGACCGCCAAGTTTTCGTCGACGGCCCGGACAACGTCTCGTTCGAGCTGATCTTCTCGAAAGAGGACGTCGACCGAGCCTGAGCCGCCGGCGCTGGTGAAGCTGTTCGCGAATGGCATTATGACGGCATTCGCGAACGCACGCGATGTGCGAAGATCGGCGGGATGAAGCTACAGCACCGCGCTTTTCTGCTTGTCTTCGCAGCGGCGCTAACCGCAGCGGCGATCGTACCGTTCGCAACCAACGCCGGCGCGCGCGGAGCGGGCGCGATCTTGCCGAGCGGCTGGGTGATCCGCCCGCCCGGCGGCGCGATCGTGCAAACCGACACGATGCCGCAAGGCGCTTCGGCTTCGCCGGACGGGATGATCCTCGCCGTGGTCTGCTCCGGCTTCAACCCTCCGGCGCTGAAACTGTACGCCACCGCAACGCTCGCGCAGATCGCGTCGTTGCCGCTGAAAGGCGCCTACGGCAGGCCGGTGTGGCTCGGCAACTCCCAAGTCATCGTTGCCGGCGACAACGCCGACGCGCTGTTCGTGGCCGACAGCGCCGGGCGGCTCGTTCGAACGGTAGCGTTGCCCGCGAAATCGCACCCGGTCGCGATCGCGGCGTCCGGCGAGGAGACGCTCGCGGTCGCAGGTGACGGGGACGGGAAGCTGCGTGTCGGCACGCTCGACACGATCGCCGCCGCGCCGGCGATTCACGTGGCGGCACATCCGGGCGGGCTCGCCTTCTCCGACGACGGCGAAACGGTGTACGCCGCCGACCGCGACGCGAGCACCGTCACGGCCCTCGATAGGCGAACCGGAAACGTGCGCGCGATTCGCACGGGGCTGCATCCGTCGGCGCTGCTCGTCGCGAACGGGGAGCTGTACGTCGCGGAGAGCGACGCCGACTCGATCGGCGTTTACGATCCCGCGAGCGGTGTCAGAAAGGCGGCGATCGACGTCGGCGACGGCGCGAACGGCCGCCGCTTCGCGGGCGTCTCGCCGAACGCGATGGCGCGCGACGGAAACCGCGTCTTCGTCTCGCTCGGCGCCGCGAACGACGTCGCGGTGCTGCGCGACCGTCGTGTGATCGCGCGGCTCCCTGCCGGCCGGTATCCGACCGACGTCGTCGCAGCGGCGGGGAAGCTCTTCGTCGTCAACGGCAAAGGCGAAGGGACGCGCGCGAACCCTCACTTCCACGCGAAACAACACAGCTTCCACGACTACGTCGCGGCGATCGAGTACGGCTCGATCCGCGCGCTCGACCTCGACGGCGCCGGCGACCGCAGCGGGAACCCGCAAGGCGCGGCCGGCTGGCGCAGCGACGTCTCCGACGCGGTCGTTCGGCCGAACGGACCGATCCGCCACATCTTCTTCGTCCTCAAGGAGAACCGCTCGTACGATCAGATCCTCGGCGACGTCACGACCGGGAACGGCGATCCGAAGCTGGTTTGGTTCGGCCGCCGCGTCACCCCGAACCAGCACGCGCTCGCGCTGCGGTTCGGACTGTTCGACAACACCTACGCGAGCGGCGAGGTAAGCGACTCGGGCCATAACTGGTCCGACGCTGCGTTCGCCAACGACTTCGTCGAGCGGTTCTGGCCGCCGACCTACGGCAACCGCCGCGACGACGACCAAGTTCAAAGCGGCCACGGCGCTGCCGTTGCCCGCAACGGATACATCTGGGATGCGGCGGCGCGCGCGCACGTCACATTCCGCGACTACGGTGAGATGGCCGAGCTCGCGCAGCTCAAAGGAACGCCCGGGACGCCCGCCTCCGGGCTGCGCGGAAACGTCGACGCGCGCTACGTCGGCTGGGACCTGAACTACAGCGACCTCGACCGGTTCCGCGAGTGGCGGCGCGAGTTTCGTGACTTCGTCAAGCGCGACGCCGTCCCGCAGCTGGAATACATCTTCCTGCCGAACGATCACACCTACGGGAGCAAGGCCGGAAAGCACACTCCTGTCGCGTACGTTGCGACGAACGACTACGCCGTCGGAAAGATCGTCGAAGAGATCTCGCACTCGCCGATTTGGAAGTCGTCGGCGGTCTTCATCATCGAAGACGACGCCCAAGACGGCGCCGACCACGTCAGCGCGCAGCGCACGACGCTGTACCTCGCCTCGCCGTACGCCAAAGGCGGGCTGCAGCATGCGCACTACTCGACTACGAGCGTCCTGCGCACGATCGAGCTGATCCTCGGAATCCCGCCGCTGTCAACGTACGACGCGATGGCGGTCCCGCTGACCGCGGCGTTCACGCCGCGTGCCCGTCTCGCGCCGTTCGACGCGATCGTGCCCCACGTCGACATGAACGCGAGAAACGCCACGACGGCGTACGGTGCGCGCTTGAGCGCACGGCTCGACTTCAGCCGGCCGGACGCAGCCGGCGCCGAAGCGCTGCTCGACATCGTCGAGCACAACCGCGATTCGACGCCGGGCGAGATCTACTCAGACTCTTCGAGCACGCTGCGGAAGCGCTGAAACGCTTCGGGGATGGCGTCGAGCGGCGCGGCGCCGAAGCCGAGTGCGAAACCGCGTACGTCGTTGCGCACGATGCAGTCGGTCGAGAGCGGGTGGAGGAGCAAACCCCGCTCGAGGCCGCGGCGCGAGACGGCGCGGTCGTCCAGCGTTTCGTCGCCGACGACGGTCAGGTGGATCCCGCCGGTCGCGGGACCGGCCTGCAGCCGTCCTTCGAGCGGCGCGAGCAATTGCGTCAGCAGCTCGGCGCGGCGCTGGTACTCGCCCGTGAGCCGTCGCACGTGCCGCGCGAGATAGCCTTCGGCGATGAACTCCGCCAGGATCCGCTGCGTGTGCGGGTCGGCGCCAAGCGACGAGACGGCGCGCGCCGCGGCGAACGCGGGCGCGAGGTGCGTCGGCGCGACGACGTAGCCGATCCGCAGCCCCGGCGCTAGGACCTTGCTGAACGTGCCGACGTAGATGACGCGCCCTTCGGCGTCGCCGTTCTGCAGCGCCGGCAGCGGCGGCCCGCCGAAGCGAAACTCGCCGTCGTAGTCGTCCTCGACGACGTACGCGTCGTGCCGGTGCGCCCACGCGAGCAACGCGGTCCGCCGCTCCGGCGACATCGTTCCGCCGAGCGGATAGTGGTGCGAGGGCGTGGTGAACGTCAAGCGCGCCGCGGGCGCGTGCTCGGCGTTCAAACCGTTCTCGTCGATCGGAACCGGGATGATCTCGGCGCCGCGCGCTTCGAAGACGTGCCGCGCGAAGTGGTAACACGGATCCTCGAGGACCACCGGATCGCCGGGATCGAGCAGCACGTTCGCGATCAACGCGATCGCGGCTTGCGCGCCTTCGACGATGATGATCTGGTCCGGTCCGGCGGTGAGCCCGCGGAACTGGCGGAGGTGATCGGCGAGGACCGCGCGGAGCCTGGTCACGCCGGACGGATCGCTGTACGAGAACCGCTGCGGGTGATAGCGCAAGCGGCGCGAGAAACGATCCCACGGCTCGCGCGGAAACGCGGCGACGTCCGGGACGCCGGTGCGGAACGGCAGGAGCTTCGCGCCCCAGCTCGCGCGGCTTCCGGTGATGTCGAGATACCGCTGCGCCGGCGCCGGAAGCCGGAGCGGCGGGATCGCGTGCGGCTGCGCCGTGGCGCCGATCCCGCGTGCGACGAACGTTCCGGAACCGACCCGCGCGACCAGATAGCCTTCGGCGATCAGCTGATCGACCGCGGCGACGACGGTGTTGCGCGAGACGCCGATCCGGCTCGCGAACTCCCGCGTCGGAAGGAGGCGGCTCCCCTCGGCCAGCGCGCCGCTGCGGATCGCGTGGCGCAGGCGCTGCACGAGCTGGCGCGAGAGCGGGATCGGTGAGGAGTGATCCGGGAACAGCGAGTCGATGTCGCGCGGGCGTGGTTCTTCCATGAGCAGCACCACTCTAGGCCAAAACCGGCCTCTTCGCGAGGGCCAAATCCGCTCCCGCGCCCGGAACCATTCCCGCCGCGCTCGACATGGGGCCCGAGACGGCCCGTGGAAGCACCTCGGCCGCACGCGCGGGCAACTCGGAGGACGATGTGGACGTCACTATACGCGTCCGGAGGAACGGACCATACCTGATCGCCGGTGATTTGAGCCGGATCACGTTGACCGACGCCGACGGTAACCCGTACGACCTGAGCGGGCAGGCCGACATCGCCCTCTGCCGCTGCGGCGGCTCCGCCACCAAACCGTTTTGCGACAAGTCCCACTCGAAGATCGGCTTCGAAGCCGCTGAATCCGCCGTCCGAGCCCACACAGAAAGTACCGAGCAGCAATGACGACCCAACGAACTTCGGCGGCGGCGATCTCGCGCCGGTCGCTTCTTACTTCGGCGGCCGCGCTAGCCGCGTTCGCGGCGCTGCCGCGCGGCGCGCGGGCCGCCGCCGCGATCCGCGTCGGAATGATCCCGGACGCGGGCGCGACGCAGGTTTCCATCGATCAGAAGAAACCCTTGCGCGACTTCCTGGCGGCGAAGCTCGGCCGCGACGTCGACCTGGTCATCCCGACCAACTACAACGCGACGGTCGAAGCGCTCGGGAACGGCTCGCTGGACTTCGCGTATCTCGGCGGTCTGACGTACGTAAAAGCGCACGCGCAGTACGGCGTCGTTCCGCTCGTGCAGCGCACCACCGACCGGCAGTTCCACTCGCTGTTCATCACGCAGACCGGGAGCGCGATCAACGGGCTGAAAGATCTGCGCGGGAAGAAGTTCGCGTTCGGCGACATCAACTCGACCAGCGGCCACCTGATGCCGTTCTACGCGATGACCCAGGCCGGACTCGATCCCGACAAAGACCTGAGCTTCCGCTACACGGGCAACCACCCGGCGACCGCGAAGGCGGTCGAAGCGGGCGTCGTCGACGCGGGCGCGATGGACGAGTCCGTCTACAAAGCGATGATCGACGGGAACCAGCTCGACAAGACGAAGGTCCGCGTCTTCTTCACGACGCCGCCGTTTCTCGACTACGTGTGGGTCGGACGCAAGGACACCACGCCCGCCGACCGCACCGCGTTCGCAAACGCGTTCCTCGGGCTGCACGCGCCGGCCGACGCAGGCGTGCTGGAGATCTTGCGCGGGACGACGTTCGTGCGGGCCAACGACGGCGAGTACGACTTGCTGCGGACGATCGCGACGAAGCTGAAGCTGCTCTAGCCGATGCTCGAGGTTCGCGGGGCGCGCGTCGTGTACGGGCCGAACGCGCCGCCCGCGCTCGACGACGTCACGCTCGATGTGGCGGCCGGCGAGTGCGTCGCGCTGGTCGGCCCGAGCGGCAGCGGGAAGACGACGCTGCTCCGCTCGATCAACGGCACCGTTCCGCTCGCGGCCGGGAGCATTCGCGTCGAAGGCGTCGACGTCGCCGGCTTGCGCGGGCGCGAGCTGCGGAAGCTGCGCTCGCGGCTCGCGATGATCGCGCAGCAGCACGACCTGGTCGACCGGCTGAGCGTGGCGCAGAACGTGATGGCCGGCGCGCTCGGGCGCTGGAGCACGCTGCACGCGCTGCGGTTCTTGATCGTGCCGAGCGCGAGCGAGCTCGCCGAGGCGCGCGCAGCGCTGGCGAGCGTCGGGGTCGCCGAGAAATTGCGGACGCGCACGAGCGAGCTCTCCGGCGGGCAGCAGCAGCGCGTCGCGATCGCGCGCGCGCTCGTGCAGCACCCGGCGGCGATCCTCGCCGACGAGCCGATCGCCTCGGTCGATCCTGCGCTCGGCGAGCAGATCGTCGCGCTGCTCTGCGACCTCGCACGTGAGCGCCGCATCGCGCTGCTGTGCTCGCTGCACCAGCCGGAGCTCGCGCGCCGGTACTTCGACCGCGTCGTCGAGCTGGTCGGCGGACGCCTTCGTTCCGACCGCCGCACCGAGCGCGCCTCGATGAGGCAGCGAGGCTACGCGGGGTGATCGAGTCGTTCTTCCCGCCGGATCTCTCGCCGGCGTACCTGCGCGCGCTGCTGGTGCCGGTCGCGCAGACGATCGGGATGGCGTCGGCGGGGATGTTCGTCGCCTTCGCGCTCGGCGTTCCATTGGCCGTGCTGATCGGGACGCGCGCACCGGGACATCGCTTCATCGTCGGCGCGCTCTCGTCGCTGCGCGCGATCCCCGATTTGACGCTTGCGATCCTCGCCGTCGTCGTGGTCGGTCTGGGTCCGGCGGCCGGAATCGTCGCGCTGGTGCTGTTCTACACGGCGATGGTCGGCCGCGTCTACGGCGATTTGTTCCTGGCCGCCGATCCCGCCCCGCTGGAAGCGCTGCGCGCAACCGGCGCACCGCGCGCCGCGATCGCCGCGTACGGTTTGATCCCGCTGACGCAGTCCGATCTGCTGACGTTCGGAACGTATGCGTTCGAGTGCGCGATGCGCGCGTCGATCATCGTCGGCGCGGTCGGCGGCGGCGGGATCGGGACCGAGCTGGTCGGCGCGCTGAACGCGCTGGACTACCACCGTTCGCTGACGCTCGTGCTCGTGCTCGTGGTGCTGGTCGCCGGCGTCGACACGTTCGGGATGCTCGCGCGCCGCGCCCCGCGGCTCGTGCTGCTGCTGGTGCCGCTCGGATTGATCTCGCTGTGGCTGAACCCGCCGCAGCTCTTCGCGTTCGGCCACGCGATCCACACCTTCGCCGGAATGTTCCCGCCCAAGCTCGGGCCGGCGCAGATCGTTTCGCTCCCGCTGCTGATCGCGCAGACGCTCGCAATCGCGGTCGGTGGGACGCTGATCGGTGCGATCCTTGCCTTTCCGTTCTCGCTTGCCGCCGCGCGGCGGCTGGCGCCGCTCGGCGTCGTCGTCGCGATCCGGCGAGTGCTAGACGTGA
This sequence comes from Candidatus Elarobacter sp., assembly GCA_035939295.1. Classification (GTDB taxonomy): domain Bacteria; phylum Vulcanimicrobiota; class Vulcanimicrobiia; order Vulcanimicrobiales; family Vulcanimicrobiaceae; genus Vulcanimicrobium. Next base: position 10,556 of record DASZGA010000296.1, read on the forward strand.
TCCGCGCCGTCCCCGAGCTGGTCTTCGGTTTGATTCTGGTAGTGACGGTCGGGATCGGTCCGCTCGCCGGCGCGCTCGCGCTCGGTATCCACTCGGCCGGCGTTCTCGGCAAATTGTACGCGGAAAGCTTTGAGAACGTCGCGGCCGCGCCGATCGACGCGCTGGCTGCGACCGGTGCGCGCGCGTTTCCGATCGTGGCGTTCGGCTTCATCCCGCTCGCGCTGGGCCCGCTCGTCGTGCACACGCTCTTCCGGCTCGAGTGGAACGTGCGCGCCGCAACGGTCGTCGGCCTGATCGGCGCCGGCGGGATCGGCCAAGCACTCTTTCAGGCGCAGCAGCTTTTCTTCTACCAGCAGATGCTCGCGTACGTCCTCGTCACCTGGGGACTCGTCGCCCTCGCCGACTGGCTCGGCGAACGCCTCCGCATCCGCCTCGGCTGGCACTTCGTCGCGGGCTGACCGCGAGGCGGATCCGTGCGGCAGCGGCTTCGTACCGCGTGGGTGGTCACGTCCACTAAATAGGCGACCGGCCAGTTTATCTGCTTAGCTAACCCGGAGGGCGCGGCGAGCTCGCTACAATACACATTGTGTTTTGTGGCGGATTCCCCTATGATAGACCTGATGGCTCTCTGGACTCTGGCCGTGCTCGCGATCGATCCGCCGAAGAACCCGTCCGCTCTAGCCGACGTCATACCGCTTCTCGAGCGGCTGAAGGCTGCATTTGGTACCCGGTCGGTTGCGAAATTGCTCGACG
>DASZGA010000297.1:0-17486 GCA_035939295.1 Candidatus Elarobacter sp.
GGCGTCGCATTGGTCGGTTTCGGCTTGTGGGCGAACCAGTCGTCGCCCCACTGCATCGCCGCCGCATCGGCGCAGAACGGGTCGTCGCCGACGACGCCGACGTGGCCCGGCACGCAAGTCCAACCGTTCGTGCCCTTGCGAAGCACGGTCATCTTCCCTTTGTCGTCCATGTCAGCGACGGTCGCGTGAGCGGTAATCGAAGCCGGCCCGGCCGACAACGCGCGGCCGATTTTCTGTGCTGATGTTTCCGTTGCGGCCGAAGCGGCTGCGAGTGAAGCGCCGAGTGCTAGCGCGGCGGCTGCTACTACCAGGCGGGAGACGGACATCGTACCTCCTCCGATGAGAGAACAGTCGTGCCACCCGGTAAGGCGAGCGTTCGCCGTCGCGTGATCGTTATTCCCGCCCCGACCTTTCGGACAGGTTAGTGCTGCTGGACGGCTTCCGCGGATGAGTTGCCTGCGTGATCGCCCTACCCGCTCAGCACGCGCCCGTAGCTCAATTGGAAAGAGCGCCGTTTTGACGAAACGGGAGGTGAGGGTTCGAATCCCTCCGGGCGCGTGCGGGCGAACGGGCGTTCTTGACCGGGACTCGTCATCCGGATAAAATCGAGCCACTCCCGTTTCGTCAACGGAGAACAGCCCTGGACTTGTCCGGGGCTGTTCCGTTTTCGGCTGGGGCCTAAGGCCGGACGGCTCGATGGCCGATTGGTGTGGTGATGGGCGATATTTCGTTCGGCCAGACCGTCGGCATGCTCAAGAACGCGATGGACGGCTCGGGAACCGCGCACTCGGTGATCGCGAACAACATCGCGAACGTCAACACGCCCAACTTCCGCCGCTCCGACGTCTCCTTCAAAGAGGCGCTGGCGGCGACCGAAGCGACCGACGGCGACCCCGACGAGCTCGCGCTGGCGACGACCTCCGACCGGCACATCCCCATCGGCGGGGGTCAGACGCCCGAGCCGTTCTCGGTCACGACCACCGTCGACACCGATCAGCAGATGCGGATCGACGGCTCCAACGTCGACGTCGACCAAGAGATGGCGAAGCTCTCGCTCAACTCCGCGTACGCGCAAACGATGGGGCAGCTCTTGCAGAACCAGTACTCGCGCATGCGCCAGGCCATCCAGGAGCGCTTCTAGTGGGTTTTTACACTTCGATCGAGGTCAGTGCGACCGGCCTGTCGGCCGAGCGGCTCGCGATGGACACGATCGCGAACAACATCGCGAACGTGAACACCACCCGCACCGCCGAAGGCGGTCCGTTCAAGCGCCAGCTGGTCGTCTACGCGCAGAAAAACGAGCCGACGGCCGCGTCCGCGAACGCGCTGGACGACGCCAACGACCCGGCCCGCTCGCGCGCCGGCGTCGACGTCGTCGGGGTCGTGAACGACCAGTCCCCCGACCGGCTCGTCTACGATCCGTCCCATCCCGACGCCGATGCGAACGGCTACGTCCACATGCCGAACATCGACGTCGTCAAAGAGATGGTCGACATGATGGCCGCCTCCCGCGCATACGAAGCGAACGTTACTGCGATACAGGAAGCCCGCGCGATGGGCAGCTCGACGCTCGGACTGCTCAAAGCCTGATGGACTACGGAAGCGCGATCTCCAAGGTCATCCCGGGCACCTTCGTCCCCGACATCGGCGCCGCAACGGGCGCCGAAGCCCCGAACGTCGCCCCGATCCCCGGCGGCGCCGGCGAGACGCAAGGAACGTCGTTCAAGGACACCGTCAAGTCGCTTCTGAGCGACGTGAACGACAAGATCAACGTCTCCGACCAGGCGACGCGCGACCTCGCCGACGGCAAGACCAACGACCTCCAGAAGGTCGTCACCTCGGTGGAAGAAGCGAACCTCGCCCTGAACTTCACCATGGCGATGCGCTCGAAGCTCCTCGAAGCCTACCAAGAGATCGCGAGGATGCAAGTCTAGAGTTCGCGGCGCGCTTCGCGCGCGCGAACTCGCGGCATGACCCGCGTATGACGCGGGTCAGCCTTACGAAGGTGAGAGGCGATCTCAGGGTATAGGCCTCGGGATGGGGACGGAGGGCTTGCTCGGCGGGCGGTATCGGCTCGACCATGTGGCCGGTCACGGTGGGATGGCGACGGTTTTTTCGGCGTACGATACGGTGCTCGATCGTACCGTTGCGATCAAGCTGCTGGCGCGGCGGCGCGACGAGTCGGGCGTGCTGCACGAGCGCTTCGAGCGTGAGGCGCGGGCTGAGGCGAAGGTCGTTCACCCGAACGTCGTCTCGGTTCACGACATCGGCGAGGCCGAGGACGGGCGGCCGTTCATCGTCATGGACTACGTCGAGGGACGCTCGCTGCAAGAGATCGTCGCGGAGGATGCGCCGCTCTCGTCGGAGCGGGTCGCAATCGTCGGTGCCGGGATCGCGCGCGCGCTCGCGGCGGCGCACGCGCACGGCATCGTGCACCGCGACGTCAAGCCGGCGAACGTGATCGTCGGCACCGACGGGATCCCGCATCTTATGGACTTCGGCCTCGCCCGCGAGCTCTACGACGACGATCCCGGCGTCACCGCACCGGGCGTCCTCGTCGGTACGGCATTCTACGTCGCGCCGGAACAGGCGCGCCACGGCACCGCTTCGCCCGCCGGCGATCTCTACTCGCTGGGCGCCGTGCTGTACCACGCGCTGACCGGAGCGCCCCCGTTCACCGGCGAGAACGCCTTCGACGTCGCGATGCGGCGGTTCGAGGAAGACCCCGCCGACATCCGCGAGACCGTCCCCGCGGCCGACTCCGAGCTCGCCGCGCTGATCCATGCGCTCCTCGCGCGCGATCCCGTCGAGCGCCCGTGGGACGCCGGCGCGGTCGCGGAGCGGCTGATCGACATCGCAGCGCGACTGCGCGCGACGCGGACCGCCGGCGAACCGCAGGCCCCCCTCTAGGCAGCAAGCCGGGAAGGCTGACCCGCGTCGGACGCGGGTCATGCCGAGATTCGCGCGCGCAGCGCCGCGAATCCTAAAGTCCGGTTCGACCCGCGCCGATCAACTGAGGGAAGCGGCCGGACGACCCTCGCACGGTCGAGGCCGCAGCGGATCCCGACCGATTGACGGATCCGTGTTTCACCGGCTCCCGAACCCCGTCTTCGGACGGCTTCACGGAGCGGTCATCCGTGCGGAGGGTTTTTTACTTTGGTCCGTGGCATGTACACGGCGGCGTCCGGAGCGCTCGTCGCGCAATCGACGGTCGACACGATCGCGAACAACCTCGCGAACGTGAACACGGCCGGGTTCAAGCGCACGCTGCTCCAAGTGCAGGCGCAGCCGCACCGCGACCTCTACCGCTTCCAAACGGATCCGGCGAAGAATGCGGGCGGCGCTCGCACGGCGGGGATCCCGTCGCAGATCGCGATCGGCGCGCTCGGCAGCGGCGCGCAGGTCTACGACACGCCGGCCGACTACGAGCAAGGCCTCATCGCGACGACCGGCAACGACCTCGACGTCGCGCTCTCCGGACCCGGCTTCTTCGCGATCCGCGACGGCAACGGCGCGCTGAAGTACACCCGCGACGGCGCGTTCGTGCGCGACCAGAACGGCGTGCTCACCGCGCAGAACGGCGACCGCGTGCTGGGCCGCAACGGCGCCGCGATCGTCCTCCCCCAGAGCGGCAAGGTCGAGATCGCGCGCGACGGTTCGATCAGCGTCGACGGGCGCGCGTACGACCGGCTCGCGGTCGTCGAGTTCGGCAACCTCTCCGCGCTGCGCCCTGAAGGTTCCAGCCGCTTCGCCGACACCGGCGCAGCGGCGCCGCGCAACGCCACCAACACTTCGGCACTCCAAGGCTCGCTCGAGAAGAGCAATGCCGACGTCGTCCGCTCGATGGTCGATCTGATCGCCGCGCAGCGCTGGTTCGACGCGAACGAAAAATCGATTCAAACCCAAGACGACGCGGTCGGCCAGGCGGTGCAAACCGTCGGCCGCACCAACGGATAGGAGCGACCCCGACCATGATGAGAGCGCTGTACACGGCCGCGACGGGGATGATCGCGCAGCAGTACAACATCGACACGATCTCCAACAATCTGGCCAACGTCAACACGACCGGGTTCCGCAAGAACGCCGCGCACTTCCAGGATCTGATCTATCAGAACCTGCGCGCGCCCGGCACCCCGGTCGGCCCCTCGGTCGTGCCCGTCGGACAGGACGTCGGCCTCGGCGTGAAGATCGGTGCGTCGGAGAAGACGTTCACGCAAGGCGTGCTGCAGCAGACCAGCAACCCGCTCGACATCGCGATCGAAGGCGACGGGTTCTTCCAGGTCCTGCAGCCCGACGGCACCCCGGCGTACACGCGCGACGGTTCGTTCAAGCGCGACGCGAACGGGTCGATCGTCACCGCCGACGGCAACTTCCTCTCGCCGCAGATCACCATCCCGGCGAACGCGACCTCGGTGCAGATCGGGCAGGACGGAATCGTCACCGCGCTGATCCCCGGGCAGCAGCAGCCGCAGCAGCTCGGACAGATCCAGCTGGTCCGCTTCACGAACGCCGCCGGCCTTGCGCCGAAAGGCCAGAACTTGTTCGTGCAGACCGGCGCGTCGGGCGCGCCGACCCTCTCGCAGCCGGGTCTCAACGGAACCGGGACGCTTCAGGGCGGGTACCTCGAGCAGAGCAACGTCGCGGTCGTCGAAGAGATGGTCAACCTGATCACCGCGCAGCGCGCGTACGAAGCGAACTCGAAGGCGATCGTCACCGCCGACGAGATGCTGCAGACCGCGGTCCAGACGAAGCGCTGATGTTCGCCCGCCGCGCGCTCGCCCTCCTCACCACGACGCTCATCGGTGCGCTCTGCGCGCCGGTGGGTGTTTCCGCGTCCGCGGAAACACAGGTCGTGGCCGGAGCGCGCGTCGCGGCGGTTGCGGACAAGATCGCGCACGAGCTGGTCACCGGCCCGGACCGTTCCGTCGCGGCGGCGTATCAAGTCTCCGACCAAAACCTTCCCGCGGGCGCCGTGCAGATCGCGCCGGCCGGCACGCCGTTCGTCTCGACCACGTACGTCAGCGTTCCGGTCGCGATCCGCATCGACGGCAAGCTCGCGCGGACCGTCGTCGCGGGCTATCGCATCACGACGTACGTGCGCACCGCGGTCGCCGCGCGCGACCTGACGCCGGGCGCAGTCCTCGCCGCCGACGATCTCGCGCTCGCGCGCGTCGCCTCGAACGGCCGTCCGGCGGTCGGAACCGACGCGCTGATCGGCCGCAAGCTGAACAGCGCGACGGCCAAAGGCGCGCCTCTCTACGTCGAGCAGACCGTCCCCGACACCGTCGTGAAGGCGGGTCAGGCGGCTGTCCTGATGGTGCGCGACGGCAACGTCGCGCTCACCGTCGACGTCGTCGCCCGCACCGGCGGGGCGATCGGCGACACCGTCACCGTCTTCAACCCGCAGACCCAAAGAGCGATCGCCGCGGTCGTCACCGGAAAGAACCGCGTCGAGCTCATCTTGCCCGGAGGAGAACGCTGATGCGTCGCCCGCTGTTCGCTCTCGCGATGATCGCCGCGCTGTGCGCGCCGGCCGCTGCCGACACGTTGTATCAAGCGGCGCCGCCGCCGGCGGGACCCGGGCATCCGCTGCGGCTCGGCAGCGATCACAAGGCGCAGCAGGTCGGCGATCTGCTGCAAGTGATCTTCAACTTCGCCGTCAACAGCACGAGCTCGGACGTCACCAACGTCAACAACAGCTACAACCTCGGGCTGAGCCCCGGGAGCGGGCTCGCGAACGTCTCGCTGCTGCGCTTCGGCCTCGGGATGAACGGCGGGCGGCAGACGCAGTCGAGCCGCACGCAGAGCGGTCAGAACACGTTCGTGAGCACAATGGAGGCGCAGGTCACCGACGTGCTGCCGTCCGGCGCGCTGCGGATCTCCGGCGATCAAGCGCTGATCGTCAACGGCCAGAAGCAGACGCTGCACATCACCGGCCTGGTTCGCCCGGAGGACATCGACAACACCGACGCCGTCCTCTCGACGCGCGTCGCCGGCGTGACCGCGACCTTCGACGGCAACTTCCAAGAGAAGCACAAAGGCCTGATCCAAAAGATCCTGGACTTCTTGTTCTGAGAATGCGGCAAACGATGATTATCGCAAGCAGTTTAACGGCGCTCCGCCCCTGGCTCGGGTGCGAAGCACCCGGCGCAGAGCGCCCACGGTCCGAAGGACCTGCGGATTCGGCCAAAGGCCGAATCCTTGCCCCCCACGGTACTGCGCACCGCGGGGCCCCCAAACAGCCCGCGCGTTCGCGAACTCAGTACGCGCAGCATTCCCCGTGGGCGCGCGGAACGATCATGTTGCTTGCTGCGACGATGTTCGGGCTTTCGGTACCGGCGATTGCGTCGGCGCAGCCGGTGCGGTTGAAGGACGTCTCGCGGGTGCAGGGCGTGACGGCGAACCAGCTGGTCGGCTACGGGCTCGTCACCGGGCTCGCGCAGACCGGCGACTCCACCTCGGTGCTGTTCACCTCGAAGACGATCCAGAACGTCCTCACCTCGTTCGGCCTCTCGACGACCTCGCAGGACGTGCGCACGCGCAACGTCGCCGCGGTCGTCGTCACGGCCTCGCTCCCGGCGTTCGCGCACTCCGGCGACACGGTCGACGTGACCGTCTCCTCGATGGGCGATGCGACGAGCTTGCAGGGCGGGACGCTGATCCTCACCGAGCTGCGCGCGGCGAACAACCTCGTCTACGGGACCGCGCAAGGACCGATCTCGGTCGGCGGCTTCTTCGCGACCGACCAGAGCGGGCTCAACTCGATCCAGAAGAACCACGTCACCGCCGGACGTGTCCCGCAAGGCGCCGTCCTCGCGCGCGACATGATCACGAACATCCAGCAGGACCAGGCCGGTTTCTCGTACGTGCTGACCTCGCCGGACTTCAAGACGGCGGCGCGCGTCGCGCAAGTGCTGAACGGCCGCTTCGGCCCGGGAACCGCGCGCGCCAACGACGCCGAGACGATTCGCGTGAACCTGCCGGCGCGCTACGCCGGCGACCCGGTGAACTTTCTCGCCGACGCCGGCGATTTGAGCGTCAACGCCGACGCGCTGGCAAAGGTCGTCGTGAACGAGCGGACCGGAACGGTCGTCATGGGCGGCGACATCACGCTCGCGGCCTGCGCGATCGCGCACGGCAACCTCTCGATCACGATCGCGACGCAGAACACCGTGGTGCAGCCGGGACCGTTCACCAACGCGCAGCCGCAAACGCAGACGAACACCCGCATCACCGCCAGCGAGACCGGCCGCCGCCTGATCTACATCTCGGGCGCCGCGACGCTCGCGCAGGTCGTTCGCGCGCTCAACACGATCGGCGTCTCGCCGCGCGATCTCATCGCGATCATCCAAGCGCTGCGCGAGTCGGGCTCGCTGCAGGCCGACGTGGAGATCATCTAGCGATGTCGCTCGACCGCATCGGTTCCTCGCAGCCGCCGCTCACCGCCGACCAGCAGAAGCAGCTCACGAAGCTGCACGAAGCGGCGCAGCAGATGGAGGCGCTCTTCGTCGACATGCTGTTCAAGGAGATGCGCAAGGGCGCGCCGACGACCTCGCTCACCGGGAAGGTGTCGAACGCGGAGCAGACGTTCGGCGAGATGCTCGACACGAAGCGCGCCGAGGCGCTCTCCAAGAGCGGTGCGCTCGGGATCGGCGCGGTCGTCGAGCAGCAGTTGCGCGCATCGGTCATCGGGTCGACGAATGTCGTACCGGCGCCCGCGCAGCCGCTCAAGGAGCGCGAACAGTGATCGGCGCAGGCCTGCTGGCCCTAAAGTCCTACCGGCCGTCCGACGATACGCCTTGTAGCAAGGAAGCGTGCGAAAGAGGCGTTCCCACACATGATCATCTCCCGGGCCGAGATCGCATCGGCGATCTCCGCCTACAAGACGGTGAAACGGAAGTCGTCCGTCGCCTCGCTGGCGTTCGACGCTGCCGATTCGTTCGAGCGTTCGGAAGCCGCGGCAGCGCTCATGACGTTGTTTGCCGGCACGATGGCCGACCCGTTCTACCGCCCGGACCTGGTCGAGGGGTTGCGCCGCCAGATCTCCGAGGGACGCTACTACGTCCCCACGGATCAGATCGTCGAGAAGCTGCTAGGCCGCCTCATCGTAGAAGCCGCCACAGCCGCAACAGCGTAGCGGCGCACGCCGCGCGCGCGGAGCGTGCGCGATGAGCGAGTGGCAGAAATTTGCGCAGCTCCTCGGTGAAGAGAATCGGCTGATGGCGGAACTCAACGCTGCGGCGCTTGTGCTCACCGATGCGCTCGTGCAGGACGATACGGATGCGATCGACTTCGCCGAACGGCGGCTCGAAGCGCAGCGCGTTCTGCACGGGACGGCGTACGCGCAGCGGATCGCGATGCAGCGCGCGGGTTTCGGAACGCTGACGCTGGAGCAGGTCTGTGCGTACGCGCCCGGGTCGCTGCGGCGCTGGATGTACGGGACGGTCCACCAGATCGTCACCCGCGGTACCGAGCTGCGGCTCACCGTCGCGAACAACAAGGCGCTGATCCTCGCCGGTCTCGAGCGCCTCGCCCGAACCGTCGCGGTGCTGCAGCGCGCGGGGACCGAGCAGACCGGCACCTACCGCCGCCGCGGCATCGTGCCGCCGCCCGAAGGAAGCGTGATCGTGAGCCGCCGAGCATGAGTTTCTTCGGACTGAACCTGATGGGAAACGCGATCGACGCGTTTCAGCAAGCCTCGAACACGACGTCCGACAACATCGCGAACGTCAACACGCCCGGCGCCTCGCGCCAAGTGGTGAACCTGACCGAAGCGCAGCCGATCGTCGGTTCGCCGGGCTATTCGACGTGGACCGGGCCCGGGACGCAAGGTGAAGGCGTGCTCGTGCAGTCGATCACGCGCATCCACCAGGACTCGTACGACGGTCTGTTCCGCGGCGCGAGCGGCTCGCAGAACTTCTTCGGCACGCAGGAACAGCAGCTGGTCTCGCTCCAGGCGACGTTCGGCGAGCCGACCAACGGCGTGAACACCGCGTTCTCGGCGCTGCAGACGGCGTTCACGCAGCTGGCCTCGACGCCGTCGAACAGCCAGTCGGGCGGCGTTGCCGCGCGCGCCAACGTGATCAGCGCCGCGCAGACGTTCGTCGCGCAGCTCAACTCCGTCGGCGGCGCGATCCAGAACGCGAAGGCGACCGCGATCGCGAACGCCGCGAACGTCGTGACCCAAGCCAACGGCTTGATCGACAAGATCGCCGCGCTGAACGGCCAGATCCGCGCCTCGGCCGCCGTCGGCGACAACCCGAACACCTACAAGGACCAGCGCGACCAGCTCATCGACCAGCTCGCGCAGCTCCTTTCGACGCAGACCGCGGTGCAGTCGAACGGCTCGACGCTGGTCACCGTCGGCGGCCGCGCGGTCGTCAACGACACGACCGCGTACCATCTCGCGGCGCCCGTCGTCGGAACCGATCCGTCGGGCAACCCCGCGCTGGTCATCGGGATGGTCGGCGATCCGAACCCGGCCAACCCGGTTCCGGTGCAGGTCGGGAGCGGCCAGCTCGGCGCGTACGTCGACCTCTACAACAACAAGCTCAGCGCGTACGGGAACCAGCTCGACAACTTCGCCAACGCCACGGCGACCGAGATCAACCGCGTGATGACCTCGGCCTACGACCAGAACGGCAACGCCGGTCAGGCGCTGCTGCAACCGATCGTCGGTTTGAACGCGATCACCGCGACCAACATTCAGGTCGGGATCACCAGCGCAGCGCAGCTTCCGGCCGCGCTCGTCTCGACCGCCGCCGGCTCGCTGACCACCTCGATGAACTCGGCGAACAACACCGTCGACACCTCGGCGCAGATCTTCACCCCGCCGAACTCGCCGCTCACGTTCAAGTATCCCGCCGGCGGGCCGACCCCGGCCGGCAGCGCGCTCACGGTGACCGTGAACGGCGTCGCGCAGACCTACAACTACAGCTGGAACGCCGGCGGCAACGCGACGACGATCGACCAGTTCATGACCGGCTTCAACGCGGCGCAGCTCGGGGTGACCGCCTCGTTCGACAGCGTCGCGCAGAAGATCGTCTTCACCCGCGATCCGAACAACGAAGGGCTCGCGCTGCGCGGCGCACAGCCCGGCGGCAGCTCGCCGCAGTTCACGATCGCCGACTCCAACCCGGTGCTGGCGGCCGGTACCCCGCAGGGTACCGCCACGACGTCGATCCTCTCGCTGCTCGGCGCAGGCGCGATCAGCGGCGTGCAGCAGAACAGCGCGAACGCGTTCGGCGCCGGCGACAACGGTGCGGCGAACGCGGCGATCAAGGTGTTCGCGAAGAACGTCGGCGTTCCGTCGCTGCAGTACACCGCGCCCGCCGCGATCGCCGCCGGATCGGCGACCGTCGTCGCGCCGGCTGGAACGTTCGCGCAGATCGGCGTCGGCGCGGTACTCACGCTCGACGGCGGGACCGCGAACCAGGAGAACGTCGTCGTCACCGCGGTCAACCGCGTCACCGGCTCGATCACCTTCACCGCGACGCTCGCGCACGCGGCGAACTACACGATCGCCTCGGCGCAGACGCAGACGCTCGGGTCGTACTACGGCGGACTGGTCGGCCAGCTCGGGCTCGACACCGCGAACGCGAAGACCGGCTCGTCGGCGCAGACGACGCTCGCCGCGAACATCGACAAGGTCCGCCAGGGGATCGACGGGATCAACCTGGACGAAGAGACGCAGAATCTCGTCAAGTACCAAAACTCGTACCAAGCTGCCGCGAAGACGCTCAACGTGCTCGAGCAGTTACTGACGACCGCCCTCGGGCTGATCCCGGGCGGATAGGAAGCGAAGGAAACGATGCGCATCGCGACCTCGACGATCTACGCGCAGCAGACGGCGGCGATCGACAACCAGGCGGCGCTCTACGCCGACATCGGCGCCCAGCTCTCGAGTGGGAAGCAGCTCAACGCGCCCAGCGACAATCCCGGCCAGATCGGTCAGGACTTGCAGCTCCACGTCACGATCGACACGACCACCCAGCAGTCGACGAACGTCAAGAACGCGGTCTCCGAGCTGACCTCGACCGACAGCGCGCTCAGCTCGCTGACCTCGGTACTGCAGTCGGCGCGCACGCTCGCCGTGCAGGGCGCGAGCGACACGCTCACCCCGGCGCAGCGAACCGCGCTCGGCAACCAGATCGACGAGCTGCTGCAGCAGTCGATCGCGGTCGGCAACACGCAGTACGCCGGGAAGTTCATCTTCGCCGGCACGTCGACGACCGCGAACCCGCCCGTCGTGCAGCAAGGGAACCCGATCAGCGGCGTGACCTTCACCGGCAACGAGCAAGTCCAGGGCCAGCTGATCTACAACAACCAGCAGTTCGCGCTCTCGACGACCTTCCAGTCGGCGTTCAACTACGCGAGCTCCGACGGTTCGCCCGACGTCTTCCAGACGCTGATCCGGCTGCGCGACACGCTGCAGAACGACGTCGTCGTCGACCAGAGCACCGCGGCGATCAACCGCGCCGGAGCCGTCGTCTACGGCGCGGCCTCGCCGGCGCCGACGCGGCTGAACGCCGCCAACGTCTTCGCGACCACGCCCGTCCCCGACGGCAGCGGCAACTTCTCGCTGAAGATCACCGGCTCGGTCAACGGGGTCCCGTCGGCGCAGACGATCACGGTCGCGGCGAACGCGCCGGTCGACGGGCCGGGCAGCGTCGTCGCGGCGATCAACGCCGTCACCGCGCAGACCGGCGTGACCGCCGTCTACGACCCGGTCGCGCAGAAGATGTCGCTGAACGGGACCGGCTCGTTCTTCGTCCAGGACGTCCCGTCGGCCGGCGCCGCGACCGCCGGGAACCTCTCCGCCGTCCTCAACCTGGCGAGCACGTCGAGCTCTAGCCAGGCGGACATGGTCCAGAACGTCTCGACGCAGATCGCGAACGTCGACCACATCCTGGACACGGTCCTCAACGCCCGCTCGGTCGTCGGGGCCCGGATCCAGACCCTCTCGTCGATCGGCGATCAACTCCAGACGACCATTACCGATAACACGAAAGTAGAGTCCGGAATCGAAGACGTCAACGTGGCGGCGGCGACGTCGAAGTTCTCACAGACGCAGACGGCGCTCCAGGCGGCATACGCGACGACGAACCGTCTTGAGGCCAAGACCCTCTTCGACTACCTGACCTGAGAGCGAGCGACGTGACGGAAACCATCGTGAACGAGGACCGCGAGATCACCCTGGATCTGCCCCGCTTCGGGACCTGCACCTATCGCGAGTCCGAGGTGCTGGCGTTCCCCTGGGGGCTCCCCGGCTTCGGCTCGCTCCGGCGCTTCATCGCGCTGAACCTCGCCGGCCAAGAGAAGTTCGTCTGGCTGCAGTCGCTCGACGACCAGGCGATCGCGATCCCGACCGCCGACCCGTGGCAGATCTTCGAGGACTACGCCCCGCAGCTGCCGCCGTACGCGACCAGCTCGCTGGAGCTCCAGCGGCCCGAAGACTTCGCGACGCTGTGCGTCGTGGTGGTGAGCCCGGGCGCCGTCGAGATGACGATGAACCTCTTGGCGCCGATCGTCGTGAACCTGCGGACGCGGGTCGCTCGCCAGGTGACCTTGGAGACGGGCGGCTACTCGGTTCGCGAACCGATCCCGCGCAAAGCCCCCGCCGCAGCGGCGGGAGCGTAGAGCCGCCACACGGAACGACGCCCTCCGTCCAGCCACGGAGGGCGTCTCGCTGTTAGTCCTCAGCCGTAAGCTCAATCAAGCGATAATGATCGGTGACGACGTGCGAATCGTCGTCGTCGCGGTCGATCGCGACACGGTCAAGCTGGGGATCGAAGCGCCGCGCACGATCCCGGTCCACCGCTCCGAGGTGTACGAGGAGATCCAGCGCACGAACCGCGCCGCCGCCGGCGATTCGCCGGCCCCGAAGCAGCCGGAGGGCGCGCGCACCGTCGACCTCGGCGGCAAAGGGCGAAAGCCGGCGCCGAAAAGCTAAAGTCGGCCGTCCCCGAGGCCGAACATCCACTAAGGACGGGTCAGGAAGCACCCGCCCTCTCACCACACGTGTGATCATGGAGGAAACACATGCCGGGCATTGGTGGGCTTTCCATCGCCAACAACCTGTTGGCGAATCAGGCGAGCCTGAATCTCAATCGTAATCAGAGCGCGCTCGGAACGGCCGTCAACCGGCTTTCGAGCGGCTTGCGCATCAACACCGCGGCGGACGATCCGTCCGGTCTTGCGATCGCCGAGTCACTGCAAGCGCAGGTGAACGGCTTCGACCAGGGTGCGCGCAACGTCCAGGACGCGACCAACGCGGCGCAAGTCGCCGAAGGCGCGCTCCAGACGACGACCGACATCCTGCAGCGCATCCGCACCCTCGCGGTGTCGGGCGCTTCGGACATCACCTCGACCGACGACCGCAAGAACCTGCAGGACGAAGTCCAGCAGCTGCTGCTGGAAGTCAACCGCATCTCGCAGAACACGAACTTCAACGGTCAGAACTTGCTCGACGGCTCGCACGCGGGCTTCCAGCAGCAGGTCGACGTCGCCGCTGCGATCACCTCGAACTCCGATCTCGCCGGCGGCGGGACGCTCGTCGACCCGACGGTCGTCTCGTTCAGCGCCACGGCCCCGAACACGGCGGTCGCTGACGGCACCATCGAAGTCCAGGTCGCGCAGCTCAACTCGACGACCCAGGGTCTCATCGTCTCGTTCTTCAACAGCTCCGCGAACACGGTCGCGGTCTCGACGATCACGCTCGTTGCCGGCGCTTCGGCAGCGGCGACGGCGATCGACGGCATCACGATCGGCTTCGGCGTGGCGGGCACCCTCGACGTCGGCGTCACCTCGTTCATCAAGGTGAGCCAGTACGTCGCGGCGGCGTCGAACCCGAACGCTCCGGCGTTCAACTTCCAGTCGGGCGCCGCGGAAGGCGCGACGATCCAGGTCGGCTTCATCAACACGTCGACCAGCTCGCTGCGCATCGCGAACGTCAACCTGATCGGGCCCGCCGGCGCCGCCGGCACGTTCCCGAACGGGTCGCTGGCCTCGGAAGACTCGATCGGCCAGATCGACAACGCGCTGCAGAAGATCCTCGCGCAGCGCGCCCAGCTCGGCGCCACGATCGTCCGCCTGCAGGAAGACATGAGCAACGACAACGTTGCCTCGGTCAACCTGACGGCCTCGGAGTCGGCGATCCGCGACCTCAACGTCGGCCAGGAGACGACCCAGTACACGAAGCTCCAGATCCTGGTGCAGGTCGGTACGTCGGTCCTCGCTCAGGCGAACCAGAACGCACAGTCGGTCATCAGCCTCTTCCGCTAAGACCTACTGACCTCTGGTCCTTGAGAGGGCTCGCTTCGGCGGGCCCTCTCTCTTTTTTCTGCGCAAACGCTGGTCCCCCACGGGCCCGCTTCGCGGGCCCGTTCTCTCTTTTTTCTGCGGGGCGTCCGATAGTGGTTGATAGAGGAAGAGGTATTCCGTGCCGTTAGAGATCGTCGACGAGTATCGCGACAGCGCGTTCGCGCAAGCCCAGACCGGGCTGGTGTTCAACCTCCCGGTGCCGCCCCCGGACACCGTGCAATTGCCGGCCGGAATCAGCTTGTGCATGATCCTGAAGAACGAGGAGCGCTTCCTCGCCGAGTGCCTGCGCAGCGTCCGCGACGTCGTCGACGAGATCAACATCGTCGACACCGGCTCGACCGACCGCACCGTCGAGATCGCGCGCGAGTTCGGCGCCAACGTCATCTTCCGCGAGTGGCGCAACGACTTCGGCTGGGCGCGCAACGAGTCGCTCGCGATGGCGACCCGGCGCTGGACCCTCGTCCTCGACGCCGACGAAGAGATCGCCGCCGAATCGCTCCCGCTGCTGCGCGCGCTGCGCGAGACCCCCGCGGCGCTGACCGGCGTCTACACGCGCATCCAGAACGTCGTCGACGACCTTTCGGGCGCCGCGACGATGACGCACGTGCTGGCGCGGCTCTTCCCGACCACGACGCGAATCCGTTTCCGCAACGTGATCCACGAGAGCGTCACCCTCGACGGCGACCAGCATCTCGTCTCGGTCACCTCGCCGGTTCTGATCCGCCACAAAGGCTACACCGCCGACGTGATGGAGGGCCGCTCGAAGATCGAGCGCAACAAGCCGCTGCTCGAGCGCGCGATCCGCGAAGCGTCCGACGACTCGTTCTCGTGGTTCAACTTCGGCGTCTCGGCGATCGTCGCCGGCGACTTCGACGGCGGAATCGAAGCGCTCGAGCGGATGTTCGCGATGCCCGGGCCGCAGCGCGCGTTCTTCCCGATCGGCTACGTGATGCTCGCGAGCGGATACGCCGACGGGCGCAAGGACTACGACAAAGCGATCGCGCTCGTCGACGAAGGGCTGGAGCGCTCGCCGGGCCACCCGAACCTGGTCTTCACCCGCGCGCATTTGCTCTCGGTGCAGAACCGCCACGACGAAGCGCGCGAATGGTACGAGAAAGCGATCGCGGGCGAAGCGGAAGCGCATCGCCACTCGATGGTCGACGACGAGATCTGGACGTGGAAAGCGCCGCTGAACATGGCGGCGACGTACGTCAAGGACGAGCGCTTCGAGGACGCGGTGCCGTGGTTCGAGCGCGCGCTCGCGAACAAGCCGGAGTCGGCGCTGCTGCGCCGGATGATGGGGAGCGCCTACGAGCGCGTCGGCCGCTACTACGACGCCGAGCGCGTCTTCCGCGAGGGCGCGGAGCGCGATGAGAACGACGGCAGCGCGGGGCTGGTCGAGTACGTGAACTATCTGATGCGCCGGCGGCGTTTCTCGGAAGCGTTCGAGCGCGTCGAGCAGCGGCGTGAAGCGGTCGCCGACCGCCTCTACGCCGAGCTGCTGAGCTCGGCCGCGCAGGCGACGCGCGACGAACGGCTCGGCGATCCGGAGCCGTACGCGCTGCGCGCGCTCGAGCTCGCGCCGGGACACGGCGCCGTGCTGGGACTCCTCGACGGCCTGTACGCTGCGCGCGGCGAGGCAGCGAAGCGCGAGCAGTTGCGCGCAGCCGAGCTGAGCGCGCCGCTCGAAGCGGCGACCGACTTCGCGCGCCGCTCGCACCGGATGATCGAAGAGACGCGGCTCGACGAAGCGCTGGAGGCCGCGCGCGCGGGGCTCGAGCTCGCGCCGGACGACGCGGTGCTGGCGTTCAACGCCGGGCTTGCAGCGGCGCGGCTGAAGCGCGACGACGAAGCGCTCGCGCACCTCGGCCACGTGCGGCACGACGACGTCCACGCCACCGCGGCGCTCGCGCTGCGCGCCGAGATTCAACGCCGCGCCGGCGACCTCGACGGCGCCGTGGCGACGATCGAGACCGTGCGCGCGCTGGCGGCGCCCGACGAGGCGGCGCTGCGGCACGCGACGCTCGGGCTCGCGACGGCGCTGCTCGAAGCCGGCCGGCTGAACGATGCCGGGAAGCTGGCCGCGCTCGTCTTGAAGTAGCGCCGGTGCGCTTCACGATCCTCGCCGCGCCGGGGAGCGACCCCGGTGAGACCCGTGCTCGCGCCTCGGCGCTGATTGCGGTCGACGGCCCCGACGCCGTCGCGGCGGCGGCGCGCTCGAGCGCCGATCCGTTCGTGCTGCTGCTGGCCGCGGGCGCGCGGCCGCGCTCCGGCGCGTTTTCCGGCGTCGCCTCGACGCTCGGCGAGCGAACCGGCGTGCTCGGGGGTACGTCGCACGCGGCGGGGACGCGGCTCTTCGGCTGGATGCTCGCGCCTGCGCCGGGCGCGCCGATCCCGTTCGAGCCGGCCGCGGTTGCGGCGGCCCCCGGGGAAGGGACCGAAACCGCCGTGCGCGGTCCGATCGACGTCGTCGCGCCGGGGATGATCTTGGTAGCGCGTCAGTTGCTCCTCGAGCCGCTCCCGCGCGATCCGCTCGCGGCGCTCGTCGAGCTGTGCGCTCGCGCGCGCGACGCCGGGCTCGAAGTCGTGTGCCGGCCTTCGTTCGCGTGCGACGCGCCGCCGCTCGACGCGGACGACCGCGGTCGCGCCGCCGCGCTGCGCGCGCTCGCCGAGGCGCGTCCCGAGTTGCGCGGCACGCATCGGCTCGCGCCGGGGCTGCGGCGCACGACGATCGAACGCGACGTGCGGCTCGAAGGCGGACGCCGCGTCCGCGCGCGCTTTGCGACGCCGAAGCTGACCGTGCTCGTGCACGGCGATGGCGCGCAGCTCGCGGCGCGGCGCGCGCGCGATCTGGCGCCCTACGTCGTCGCGGCGCGCGCGGTCGACGATCCGGTGAGCGCGCTGCGCGCGGAGATGCGCGTGCGCGGCGACCGCTACGTGCTGATCGCCGCAGCTTCCGCGCTTCCCGCTGCGGCAGGATTGGATGCGCTGGTCGAAGCGCTCGAGTCGGCGCCGTTCGTCGCGCTCGCCGCGCCGAACCCGATCGCCGCCCGGTGCGCGCTGCTCGCGCTTGCGCGAATCCCGCAGCACGTGGAACCGTCAGGCGCGACGCTCGACGATGCGATGCAGCGGCTCGTCGAAGAGCTGCTGACGTTGCGCCGCGC
>DASZGA010000298.1:0-2280 GCA_035939295.1 Candidatus Elarobacter sp.
GGATGGAGATCCGGGAGGAAGTCGCCAAGCGGCGCACGTTTGCGATCATCTCGCACCCCGACGCCGGCAAAACGACGCTTACTGAGAAGCTCCTACTCTACGGTGGAGCGATCGTTACGGCGGGTCAGGTCGCGGCACGCCGGCGGGCGCGCGCGGCGACGTCGGACTGGATGGAGCTGGAGCGCGAGCGCGGGATCTCCATCACCTCGACGGTGCTGCAGTTCCCGTACGACGGGCACACGATGAACCTGCTCGATACGCCGGGCCACCAAGATTTCGGCGAGGACACGTACCGCACGCTGCTCGCGGCGGATGCCGCCGTGATGCTGATCGACGCGGCCCGCGGCGTCGAGCCGCAGACGAAGAAGCTGTTTGCGATCTGCCGCGCGCGGCGCATCCCGCTCTTCACGTTCATCAACAAGATGGACCGCCCGTCGCGCGATCCGCTCGAGCTGCTCGACGAATTGGAAAACGTGCTCGGGATCGGCGCGTACCCGATGAACTGGCCGCTCGGAAACGGCGAGACGTTCCGCGGCGTCTACGACCGCGCGAGCCGCGAGATGCACACGTTCGAGCGAACGCAGCACGGCGCGAAGCGGGCCCCGGTGCGCACGAGCTCGCCGACCGATCCCGCGATCGCCGCGCTCGTCGACGAGCGCACGTACCGTGAGTTTTTAGACCAGCTGGAACTGCTGGAAGGCGCGGGCGCGGGGTTCGACAACGCTGCGATGATGCGCGGCGACGTGACGCCGGTGTTCTTCGGGAGCGCGGTGACGAACTTCGGCGTCGAGCTGTTCCTCGACGCGTTCGTGAAGATGGGGCCGCCGCCGGCACCGCGGGTCGATGCGGAGAAGCACCTCGTCGAGCCGACCGACGAGCGGTTCAGCGGGTTCGTCTTCAAGATTCAGGCGAACATGGACCCGCGGCATCGCGACCGCATCGCGTTCGTGCGCGTGTGCAGCGGGAAGTTCGAGCGCGACATGACGGTTCGCAACGTGCGCACCGGCAAGGACGTGCGGCTGACGCGCGCGATGAAGCTGTTCGCCTCGGAGCGCGAGTCGGTCGACGTGGCATTCGCGGGCGACGTCGTGGGGCTGGCGAACCCGGGTGTCTTCGCGATCGGCGACACCCTTTCCGAAGGGAACGACGTCCGGTTCGACCCGATCCCGGCCTTCGAGCCGGAACATTTCTCGCTGGTCCGCAGTATCGACACGGCGAGTTACAAATCGTTCCAGAAAGGGATCGCCCAGCTCCGCGAGGAGGGAGCGATCCAGGTCTTCTATCCTTACGGACAGACCCGGATCGAGCCGATCCTCGCCGCGGTGGGCGCGCTCCAGTTCGAGGTCGTGAAGTACCGCTTGGAGGCGGAGTACAACGTGAAGACGGTCTTCCAAACCCTGCCCTACACCACGGCCCGGCGGGTCCGCGGGGACAACCCGGGGACGGCGACGCTCGGCTCGAGCGCGCGTCTCGTCGAGGACTGGGACGGCAACCCGCTCGCGCTGTTCGAGAGCGAGTGGAGCATCAATTTGGTGCAGCAGTGGAACCCCGGCTTGAGCTTCGAGCCGTTCGGCGCGCGCGATCTGGCGCGCGAGGTGCCGGCATGAACTCGAACCCGCCGATCAAGAACGTCACGCCGCCGCCCGGCGGCGGCGGCCCCCGCAGCGTGACGACGCCGACCGCGCGCTCGCGCCAGAATCAGATCATCATCCTGGCGCTCTTCGTGATCGTGTTGGTGCTGTTGGTCCGCGCGTGCTCGGGACGCGAGAACCACTACGAGCACATCGCTCACGAGTTCAATCAAGCGATCCAGAACAACGACTACAACGCTGTTGCAAAGCTTGAGAACGTCGAGACCGCGGCCAACATGAGCCGCGCCGCGTTCGGGCATGCGGTCGACGATCTTGCCCCGCTCGGAAAGATCCAGCGCGTCAGGGAGAACACGCCGAGCACCGATCCTCCGCGCGTTCACGAGTTCGACGTGACGTTCCAGAACGGGACGGTGCACGAGCGTTTCGCCTTCGATCCGACCGACAAGATCGTCCGCTTCAAGTTCGACCTCCCGCAGAAGAAATGATCGAGTCTCCGCATTTTGCCGCGACCTTCGCCGACGTGCAAGCAGCGGCCGAGCGTCTGCACGGCGTCGCGCACCGCACGCCGGTGATCACGTCGTCCACTCTCGACGCCCAAGCCGGCGCGCACGTCTTCCTGAAAGCGGAAAACCTCCAGCGCATCGGCGCCTTCAAGTTCCGCGGCGCCTACAACAAGATCGCCCAACTC
>DASZGA010000299.1:0-5746 GCA_035939295.1 Candidatus Elarobacter sp.
GCGGCCGCGAGCGTTCCGGCGAGAGCGGCGAGCATCGACTCGGCCATCATCGCGATGACCTCATTCGTGCGGATCGTGCCTGCGTAGGAGCGCCGAGCCGAAGCGCCGCGAGGGCCGGCGCGTACGATGCGTCGTAGCGCAGCGCCACAACGAGATAATTGCGTTCTGCCACCCGATCTCCATGACGCGTTGCAGCGCGCGCCGCGAAATAAGCATAGCGCGGATCTCGCGTCGCGGTTGCGGCAGCTGCGAAGTCGTGCTCGGCGGTGCGTACCCGGCCCAGCCGCAGTGCCGCGAGAGCGCGGTCGGCCAAAAGCGTGGCGTCGTCCGGCGTTGCGCGCAACCCGGCGTCGGCGACGGCAAAGGCGCGCGCCGTGTCCCCGGGATGCCGGCGCATCATCAGGAAGAAAGCGAGCCGATCGGCCGCCGCCGCGGAATGCGCGTCGAGCCATGTTGCGCGAGCGTAGTAGCGCACCGCGGCCTCGGCGTCCCCGATTCGCAAGGCGTCGTCGCCGCGCGTGACGAGCGCGGAAGCGAGGTTTCCGTGAAACAGCGCTGCCGCGACGAGAAGGCTTCCAGCGCCGGTCACAAGCCGGCGAAGCGCCGTCATGCGAGCAGTCCGTAAAATGCTGCGAGCGCGATCATCAGCGTCCCGGAAACGACCGCGGGCGCGTGCGATGCGACGATGCGCCGAAGGGCGGATGCGATGCGCGAGCCGAGTGCTCCCGCCGCGACGACCGGGATCGCGTGGCCGCACGCGAACGTCGCCAGCAGCAAGACGCCTGCGGCGGTGTGACCGCTCGCCGCCGTCAAGCCGGCGATTCCTGCGACGACTGGCGTGCAGCAAGGCGAGACCACCAACGCGCTCCCAGCGCCGAGCAGGAACGCCCCGCCCAGGCCGGCGCGACCTTGACTCGCGCAAGCGCTCGCCTCAAATGCATTTGCCGCGTTCGCACCCTCGCACGGCTGGCATGGGCGTCGGCCGCCGAAGAGCGTGATGACGCCGCCGGCGCCGAGCACGCAGGCCAACGCAGCATACAAAATCCACGACCTGCTCCATACCGCGCCGAGCAGTCCCGCGGCAGTCCCGAGGAGCACGTACGCACTAGCGAGGCCGGCGACGAACGCCGCCACGATGTGTGCCGGGCTGCGCGTCGCGCTCACGAGCGCCGCGACGGCGATGTACCGCGGCGCCGCACACGGCCCGATGCTCGTCGCCGCGCCGGCGGCGAATACCAGCGGGTACGCGACAGGCGTGCGATCGGCGACGGCGCGGAGTCCTTCACCAACGATGTCGATCACGGCGCGACCTGCAGCCCCTGTCCGGCGACGTACTCAACCTTGGTCGCAGAACAGTTCGTGCCGCACACCGTCCCGCTCGTTCCGCCGGCAAGCGGAATCTTGGCCAGCGTCGAGCCGACGTGCACCCCCGGACAGACGATCGTGTAGCTCGCCGGGCCTCCGCCGGACGCCTGCGTCGTGGTGAGCGTGTACGTCGCGGCACCGCTCTGTGCCGCGGGATCCTTCGGCGTGTTGTTCAAGTACGCTACGCCGTTCACCGTCAGCAGCGAAGGCTGCACGGCCGCGCCCGACGCGGTCGGATAGACCTGATTGTCCGCATAGTACAGTTCCATCGCCGTCGCGATCGCCCGCAGATTCGACTCGCACGCCGCCGTCTGCGCCTGGGAGCGCGCGTTAACGAAATTCGGTATCAGAATTCCCGCCAGAATCGCGATGATCGCCACCACGATCATCAGCTCGATCAGCGTGAACCCGCGCTCGTCCTCGCGCCAGCCGTGCTGCGGCATCGTCGTCCTCCAAAGGTGCTACGACGATGCCGGTGCCCACGCACGTGTCGGTTATGCTTGCGCGAACCTTATTTCGGCCGAAACAGCCATTCCAAATACGACCGCACGAACTTCACCTTCGGGTCGTCCGGCCCACAGCGCGCTTCCTCGATTGCGAGCGCACGACGGTAGAACGGCTCGGCTTCAAGCAGCCGATCCGTCTCGCGAAGCAGTTCTGCGAAGCCGTAAAGATGAGCCGCAACGGCTCGGTTGCGAGAACCGTGATGGGCCTCGTCAATGGCGAGCAGGCGGCGCGACAACTCCTCGGCTTCGGCGGGGCGGTCCGTGTGCCGCAGTAATATCGTGAGATTGTCGACGATCGCCGCGACGTTGTGCGGGTCCATCGCGTACTTCGGTTCAGCGATCTCGAGCGCTCTGCGGTAGAGCAGTTCGGCTTCGCCCGGCCGGCTCGTCTCGCGCAACAGTTCCGCCAGATTGTTCAGGATTTCCGAGATCATCAGGTGGTTCGGCGCGAGATTCTCTTCCGCCACCTTCAGGGCTCGGCGGTAGAGCGGCTCGGCTTCGTCGACACGCTCCATGTCGTGCAGCAACCACGCAAGGTCGTCGAGGCATGCCGCTACGTCGGGATGGTTCGGGCCGAACCGCGCTTCGGTGATTGAAAGTGCGCGGCGAACGAGCGGTTCTGCACGGCTCAGGCGGTGCGTACTGCGCAACAATGCTCCGAATTGCCTCAGAACGACGGCGACGGTCGGATGGTCGGGTCCGTAGCTGGCTTCGGCGATCGCGAGCGCTCGGTGGTAGAGCGGCTCGGCCTCGTCCAAACGGTCCGTGTCCCGCAAGAGCCCGGCGAAGTTGCTGAGAGGGATCACAAAGTTTGGATCGTCCTCGTCGTAACTGTTCACCTCGACGATCGCGATCGCTCGGCGAAAGAGATCTTCGGCCTCGTCCGGACGGTTCGTTTTGCGAAGAAGTTCGGCGAGGTTATTGAGGCATTTCGCGAGGATCGGAGCGTTGGGTTCCTCGGATGCGTCGTGAATCGCCAGTGCTTGCCGGTAGAGTGGTTCGGCCTCCGCTATCCGTCCGACATCGCAGAGCAGTCCGGCGAGATTGTTGAGAACCATCGCCACGTTGCGGTCGTGGTCTCCGTTTGTCTTTGTGACCAGATCCAGAGCTTCTTTTAGAAGCGGCTCAGCCTCCGCCGGCCGGTTTGTCTCGACCAACAGATTGCCGAGATTGTTAAGGTCGAGAGCATGTTCTTCGTCGTCGTCGTGCGCCTCCGAGATCTCCAGCGCTCTGCGATAGAGCGGCTCTGATTCACGAAACGCTGCGCGTCGCTCGAGGTATTGCGCGCACCGCCTCAAGAGGTGTAACCCGATTCGTGTCATGCGTTCGTTCGGTACGATTTCGAGCGCTGACAGGGCATGAGGGAGCAGCCGTTCGCACCGGTCCCAATTCGCGGGAACGATCGTCGGAAACGCGCTGTACGCCGCCGACAGCGCACATTGCGCCCAGGGAACGACCATGTCAGCGAGCACGTCACGACCCGCTGCCTGAACGAGGCGATGCATCGAGAATGTTCGCCGCGTCCCCTCGAACGTGATGAGCGAGAAGAGATGCAGCGCTCCGAGCGCCTCCTCCAGCGCGTTCGCGCCATCGTCCAACGTTTCACCAAGGCCACGTATCGGAGTCCCGGCCTCGGGCAGGACGGGCGATGGAAGCGCGTGGGGGATTCCGAGCCGGTGGTCCACCAACGTTTCAGGGATCGCGTCGGGCGCGAAGAGGGACGCGAGGCAGAGCACGGCCGCGGCGCCTGGCGCCTCTTGCTCGGCTCTCGCGATCACCTCCAGAAACGTAGCGAAGACCGCGCGGTCTGACTGAGCGCCCTTGGGAGCGATCGCGAGGTGATGCGCAATTCGTTCGAGATAGTGCTCAGCGGTGGCGTTCCTCGTGCGCTTGAGGTACGCCGCTGCGTGCGCAAGCGCGAGCGGTAAGCAGTCGAGCGTTTCGACGATATTGCGCGCGCCGGTATCGGTGAGATCGACCCGTCCGCTTTCACGCCGCAGATACCCGAGCGCGTCGTCCGCGGACATGGCGCGCAGAGGAACGGCCGTGACATCGCTAGCCCAGCCGGTCAGGCGGGTCGTGACGAGCATGTGGGTGCCACCTCGCGGACGCCATCTCCGGACCAGCCATTCGTCTTCGGCGTTGTCGAAGATCAGTAGGACGGGGGTTGCGAACCGTGCGCCGAGCGCCGCGACGACGCGCTGCGCCGCGGCCGTACGATCGCGCTCGCGCTCGAGGCCTTGAATGAATGCGGCGCCGAGCCGAATGAGGCCGTCGACGATCTCGCTCTCGCTTTCGGCTGTAACTCGCCAGGCCGCCGCGTACCGCCCGATGCCGAGCCGGGCGTACTCCGCGGCAAGGGCGGACTTCCCGATACCTGCCAGACCCGTGATCGCGACCGTACCACTGCCTTGCGCGAAGGCAGCCGCAATCGCGTCGAGTTCCGCTGCGCGCCCGGTGAAGTTCGGCGTTTCACGCGTCAGCTCGGGATCGTAGACCGCAGCGGGGCGGCAATAGAGTGCTTGCCCCTGCGTGATGGCGGGGCGGTGCGACGCTTTCACCGCCAAGCGGAGCGTTTCGGAGAGCAGCACGTCGTCGTTCTGAATCGCGAGGAGGTCCCAGTAGCTGATGGGCGCCAGCACTCCGGTGTTTCCACATGCTGCAATGCGCAGAACGATCAACCGCCGATTTCGGTTGAGCGGGTCGCCGGCGAGCACCGCCGTCCATTCCGCCTCACAGTAGTCGCTTTTAAGGTAGGCCGGCGAGAGGAGGCTAACGACGCGCGCATCGCTCATGAGCGCCTCGTGCATCTCGTTGATGAAGTTGGAGTTCGGGAAATCCCACTTCTGCAGGATGGCGTGGTAGCCGTCGCGCTCGTACGTTCGGGCGACACGCTCGGCTAGATCCCTGTCGGCGTACGCGTGACTGATGAAGAGCGTCTTCTCAGCGTTCATCCATCCACGCGCGCACCCGAACCACGTTCGTCAGTCCGGCAGCGCGAGTCGAACCGGGTCGCTGCCGTCTGCAAAATGCAACAGTATCTCGCCGTCCGGCGTGCGTGTCACCGAGGCCGGCACGCTGCCCGCCGGCGCGTGGCCGTTCGTAGCCGTCGCGGTCGCCGGGACGGGGCGCTTGCGGCGGGCGAAGCGCTCGCGAATTCCCGCCAGCGCGACGTACACCACGGGGACGACGAACAGGTTCAGCACGGTGGACAGGATCATCCCGCCGAACACTGCGGTGCCCAGCGAACGCCGGCTCGCGGCGCCCGCGCCGCTTGCGAGCACCAGGGGCACCGTCGCGAGGATAAACGCCAGCGAGGTCATCAGGATCGGCCGCAACCGCGTTTGCGCGGCGTCGCGCACCGCTTCGGCGGCGCTCAGGCCGTGTCTGCGGCGCTGGTTGGCGAACTCGACGATCAGAATCGCGTTCTTGCTCGCGAGCGCGATCAGCATCAGATAGCCGACCTGCGCGTAGAGGTCGCTGGGCAGCGAGCGCAGGTCGAGCGCGAGGATCGCGCCGAGGATTGCCAGCGGCACCGAGACCAAGATGATGATCGGATCGCTGTAGTTCTCGTAGTTCGCGGCGAGCACGAGGAACACGCACAGCAGCCCTAAGCCGAAGATGATCAGCGCCTGGCTGCCGAACTCGATCTGCTCGAGCGAGATCCCGGTCCACTCGTAGGTCGTGCCGGGCGGGAGGCTGTGTGCGGCGCTGGTCATCGCCGCGAGCGCTTCGCCCGAGCCGTAGCCCGCCGCCGGGACGCCGTTGATCTCGATCGAGCGCATCAGGTTGTAATGCGTGATGATCGGCGCGATCTTGTCGACGTGCGTGTGTATCAGCGAAGACAGCGGGATCGTCGAGGCGAGCTGCGGTCC
>DASZGA010000300.1:0-10959 GCA_035939295.1 Candidatus Elarobacter sp.
CTTGCAATGGAATGCGCGTGCGAACGGCGGGAAGTTCTGCAGCGTCACCAGCACCCGGTCGCGGTTGATCGGGTGCACGTCGGTCTGGGCCTGAAGCCGCATCGATGCTTCGCGCTGGTTTGCCGCCCAGTCCATCGCGAATGCGATGAAGAACCGCTGCTCGGGGGTGTAGCCGGCGATGATCGTCCGCGGTTTCCCGGCCTGAGCCCGTTCGAACGCGTCGTACGCGATCTTGATCCCGCCGAGGTCGGCGATCGCTTCGCCGGAGTCCTGTTTACCCTTGTAGCGGACGGTTCCGACCGCGACCGTGTGGTCGAACTGATCGATGATACACTGCGCTCGCGTCTGGAAATGCCGAGCGTCCTGCGGGGTCCACCAGTCCTTCAGATTCCCCAGCTCGTCGAACTGGCGGCCTTGGTCGTCGAAACCGTGGGTGATCTCGTGCCCGATGACCGCGCCGATCGCGCCGTAGTTCATCGCGTCGTCGTCGCCGGCGCGGTAGAACGGGGGCAGCAAGATCGCCGCCGGGAAGGTGATGTCGTTGAACGTCGGGTCGTACTGCGCGTTGATCGTTTGCGGCTCCAGCCCCCACTCGGCCCGATTCGTCGGCTTCCCGATCTTGTGCAGCTCGCGCTCGACGTTGATCCTGTTCGCGTTCGCGCGGTCGGCGAAGAAGTCGTCACGGACGACGCGCAGTCCCGGGAAAGTCCGCCACGCGTCGGGGTAGCCGATCTTCTGAACCATCATCGCGAGCTTGCGCTGCGCGCGGGCCTTGGTCCGCGGCCCCATCCAGCCGAGATGCGGGATGTCCTCCGCCAGCGCCGCGCGCAGGTTGTGGACCATGACGTTGGCGCGGGCTCGGTCCGCCGGCGAGAACGCGCGCTTCACGAAGATCTGCCCGATCAGATCGCCGAGCGGGCCGTACGTCTGGTTCAGGCAGCGCCGCCACCGCGGCAGTTGTTTCTTTGCCCCGTTCAGCATCGACGAAAAGGCGAACTGCTCGTCGACGAACGCCGACGAGAGCGCGCCCGCGTTCGAGTTGACGTAGTGAAACCGCAGGTACGTCTTCAGGTCGGCGACCGGCGCGGCTGCAAGCTGCGTCTCCAGCGCCTTGAAGTACGACGGCTCGTCGACGTTGACGGCGACGTCCGAGCGTATCCCGTGCGCCGCGAAGTAGCGCCGCCAGTCGATCGCCGGTCCGAGCGCGGCGAGACCGCTCACCCGGTACGGATTCGTCAGCAGTTGCGGATCCCGCAGCTTCTCGATCGGGAACTGCGGCTTCGCAAGCGCCGTCTCCACGCGCAGGACGGTGTCGGCGTCGGCTGCGGCATCGGTTTCGGACTCGCCGGCGAGCACGAGCAGGTTGCGAGCGTGCTCGAGGAACTTCGCGCGCACGTTCTTGGTCGCGTCGTCGGTGCGGAAGTAGTACTCCCTTTCCGGCAGCGACAATCCGGATTGCCCGAGATCTGCGATGGTTTGCCGCGAGTCGTGCGGGTCGGCCTCGTTGCCGAGCCCGAAGAACGCGTTGCCGATCCCGAGCGCGGAGAACCGCGCGGTCTCGGCGAGCACGCCGTCAAGGTCGGCAACCGCGTCGATCCGCGCGAGCTCCGCCCGCAGCGGGGCCGCGCCCGCAGCTTCGATCGCGCTCTCGTTCATGCAGGCCGCGTAGTAGTCGCCGGCGAGCTGCTCGGGAGAGCCGATCGGCGGGCGCGTCGTCTGCGTCTTCTCCAGCGCCGCGCGGATCAGGTTGCGGTTGGCGTCGTCCAGATCGTGCTCGATCCCCCAGCGCACGCGATCGGGCGGGATCGGGTTCGCCGCCAGCCAGCCGCCGTTCGCGTACCGCCAAAAGTCACGGCACGCCGGACACGTGAGGTCGCGGTTCGCCGGCGCAAGGTAGCTCGTGAGGCTCTGCTGCAGCGGAGACGTCGCCAGCAGCGAGAGCGCCGAGACCAGCGCCGTGAAACGAAGCAGCGTGCGCGTCATCATTCAGTCACCGTTACCGCGCCCGAGACGGTCAGGTCGGCCTGCCCGGGACAGCTCGAAGTGAGGCCGGAAAACGTGCACGCCGTCCCGCCGTTGTTGATGACCGGCGCCTGCGGCGGACCTGCGCCGACCGGCACCGCCTCCATCGCGGGGTAGTCGAACGAAACCGCCACCAGACTCGCGAGGTCGCCAGGCGGGATCGTCTGCCCGGCGACGCCGCCGGTCACGGTCCCGAGGTTGCTCGCGAGCACGATCGTGTGCGGCCCCGCGCCGTGCGCGACCAGCGTGTAGTAGGCGTTCACCGCGCCGGCGGGTGAGAGATCGCGTATGAACACCGCGGTCTCCGTCGCGCCCGCCGGCGTGGTCACCGTCACCGTTCCGCCGCCGACGCCGTCGCTCGCGTACGCCGGCGTGCTCTGCGCCGGCAACCCTACGACCGACGTCATCGTCGTGTTCGAGATGAACGTCGGGATCGGCGTGCTGGAGTTCGGAAGACCGACCGAGAGCGAGTACGCGCCTGCCGTCGGATGGATGGCGAACGTCGTGAACCCGGACGGGTAGCCCAGGAACGTCGTCCCGAGCGAACCGTCTTTGAAGTTCGCGACCGCCGGCGGTCCGACGTAGAACGCGCGCTGCGTGAAGCCGGCCGGCACGCCGTAGTACGGCGAGCGGTTCGCTTCCGTGGCGCCCGCGGCCGAAGCGTAGAACACCGAGTTGTTGGTGCCGGCCGTCGACGAGTTCGAGGCCAGGAATCCGTACGCGAAGGCGCCCACCGTCTGCGGGAACGTGCGCGGGTCGGTGCTCGCAACGCCGTTGTTCGTCTGCGCCGTGCCGGTGATCTGGTTCAGGCCCGTGTCGTTGCCGGCGTAGATCACGCCGCCGGCCGTAGCCGGCGCCGTGTTCGTGAACGGGAGCGAGATCGAAGGCGTGTTGTCGAGCAGCGCCGACAGCCCGTTTTGCTGCCGGTACGTCACGACGGTATTGAGGAAGATGTTCGCGCCGTAGGTCGCCGTGCCGACTTGGAACTGCAATTGCGAGGCCGAGGTATTCCCCACCGTGACGTGAGGCTCGACCGCGGCTTGATTGGACGTGCAGGCCGGGAGGGCGAAGAGCCCTCCCAGCGCTGCGAGAGCAAGGGTACGTTTGAGCACAAGCGGTCCTTACAGCGAGAGCTGGTAGTAGAAGCGGAACTGCGTCGGAATCCCGTTCGGCAAGATCAGATACGGTTGGTTTCCGAATCCGTAGCTCGGGTAGTTCCGATAGCCCAGTTGCGGGTAGAGGACGCTGGACGACGACGTCCCCGTCTTCGGTCCGGAGATCCCGGTCGCTACCGCCTGCCACCGCTGGTTCAGCTGCGGCTGAGCGTAGATCTGGTTGAAGAGGTTCGTCACCAGCACGCCGACCGTGCTGCGCGTCCCGGGCTTGTTGTACTCGATGTCGAGGTCGGCAACGTTGATGCGCGGAGCGCTGAGCACGCCGCCGGGGCTGTTCTTCTCCGGTGTTCCGCGCGTCGCGGCGATGTTCGGATGGAAGACCGAGCCCGGGTTCGCCGGATCGACGTACTGCGTCGCCAGCACCGGGCTGATCTGGTTCGTCACGTTCGTCTGCGGCAGGTTGTAGTTCTTGCCGTTGAACGTGAACGCGGTGATGTTCCCGGACCCGAGCGGATAGCCGACGTTGAACCCGACGATCGGGTTGACGCGCCAGCCGCTGCGCCACTTGTACTGCAGCGCCGCCACCCCGTTGAACGGCGAGACGAAGCCGACGCGGTACAAGTTGCCCTGGAAGAGCGATGCCGCCGGGATCGAGGGGAAGAAGTCCTCGGACGCCGACGAAAGCGGGACGACGTTGGTGAACTCGTTGATGTACGTCAGCGAGAGCGTCCCCGAGAGGCCGTACGCCGACGTCTTCGTCATGTAGAACTCGACGCCGGTCGTGAAGGACGAGCCGAGGTTCGATGTCAGCGGCGAGCTGAACTGCGGGTTTCCGTTCGCGTCCACGACGACGTGGCCGTTCTGAACGAGCGGCGACGAGAAGTTCGCGAGCACGTCGTAGCCGCGGCGGTAGAACGGCGTCAGCTTCGCCGACAGACCGTGCCCGAAGTCGTGCTGGAACGACATGTCGTAGTTGTTGAACGTGCTCGGCTTCGCCGGCTCGATCGGGACGCCGGCGCCGGCGTTTTGGTTCGACCAGTACATCTGGTCGGCGTAGTCGCGGCAGACACGGTCACCGGTCGGTCCGCAGATGTTCGAGTCCGACGGAACGCCGCGGAACGCGTTGTACTGCGAGCGCGGAACACGCGCGTCGACGAACGCGATCGGCGGGATCGCCACCGAGCGGCCGTAGTTGAACGTGAGGCTGTTGCTCGGGTTGTACTGGTACGCGATCCCGAGCCGCGGCTCCAGCGTGCTCGACGTGCGGTAGAAGTTCGTCGAGTAGACGTCCTTCGCCGGATCGGGCTGGCCGATGAGCGGGCCGCTCGTGTACACGCCGGTCGCGATCGGGAGATAGTAGGCCGACGAGTAGCCGCCCGGAACGTTGAACGCCCCGAAGTTGACGTTCGTCGAGTAATCGAACGAGGAGCGGTCCAGACGCAGCCCGCCGACGATCTTCAACCGGTCGCTGGCCTGGAACTGGTCCTGCACGTAGAACCCGGTGTCATGCCGGTTCGCGACCGGTGACTGGTTGTAGTCGGCGATCCGCGGCGGGACGCCGCCGGGATAGAACTGCGCAAGGTAGCAATTCCCGGGCGCGATGTCGGCCGCGGTCGGGCAGTTCGGATCGCCGAGCGGGAGGAAGTCGTAGTAGGCGCCGATCCCGAGGCCCGTGGGGCTGTTCAGCGTGCCGAGGAAGAGCTGGCTGAAGCCGAGATACGCGCTCTGGTACGCGTCGATCGGATGGACGAACTCGTACTTCCCGCCGAAGCCGACCAGATGTTTCGCGCCGATCTGCTTGGTGAAGTCGGCGGCGAATCCGGTTCGCTGCCCGCCCTGCACGTTGAACGTGTCGCACGGCGCGAGACCGATCCCCAAACAGTTGTACTGCAGGTAAGGGTAGTCGAAGACGGTCGTCGAGTTGACCTTGTACGCTTTGAGGGTCATGAACGTCGACTGGTTCAAGCTGTTGCTGTACTGCAGCTTGATCGTCTCGTTCGGCTGGTTGTCGCTCTGCGCCGGACGCCCGAGCTTCTGCGCGAAGAACTGCTGCCCGTACGAGAACGGCGAGATCTGCGCAAGCTCGCCGGGGCTCAGCCCCGTCTGCCCCGAGGTCGTGTTGATGAAGTCGGGTTGCGCAAGCCGGTAGCCGAGGTTGCGCGCGTTCATGAACTGCGAGTTGGCGTAGAAGTTGTACTGCTGGTTCTGGTAGAACGCCTGCAGCGACTGGTTCTTGTTCTGGCCGAACTTGAAGACCGCGTTCTCGATGAAGTCGCGGCCGAAGACGAAGTCGGTCAGGAAGTGTCCGCCGATCGCGTTGCAGTCGAACCCGCGCCGGCCGCACTGACCGCCGGTGTTCGAGTCCTCGAACGAGGTGTAGCTGGAGAACGCACCCGTCGGTGTCGCCCAGCCGAACTCGCCGCCGGCGGAGTGGTTGTAGGCCGGGCCGGCGAGGTCGCCTTCGACGTTGCCGAACGCCGGTCGCGCGCCGCGCTTGACGGTCGCGTTGATCTGACCGGTGCCGACGTTGCCGACCGAAGCGTCACCCGCGCCCGGGCTGAGCTGGAAGTTGTTGACGCCGTTGAGCGCCAGCGAGTTCACGAACTGGTGCGTGAACGCGTCGGTGTAGTCGATCCCTTCGAACTGGAATCCTTCGTCGTTCTCACGGCCGCCGCGCAGAACGGGGTAGCCGTTGGCGTCGAGCGAGGCGCCCGGAAGCGAGATGATCAGGTTCGTCTCGCTCTGCGCGTGCGACTTACCCAGGATCGTCTCGATCTGGTTCGCGTTGACGCTGTAGGTGTCTTGAGGCTGCTGGGGCTGGAACGCGCTGACGCCCGTCGCACGGCTCGTCGTCGAACCGATCTGCTTGAGCTGCGCTGAGAGCGACTGGTTCACCGTCGCCGTGATGGTCGGGTTGACCGTGACGCCGTTGACGGTCCCGCCGGTGAATCCGGGGGCCGCGAACGTCACGCTGTAGGTGTCGGGGACGACGCCGACGATGATGAAGAAACCCTTCGCGTCCGTCTTCGAAGTATAACGTCCGGAAGGAGCGACTGCGACGACGCTGACGTTGGGAACAGGTTGGCCGTTGGCCGTGACGGTTCCCGAGATGTTGCCGGTCGTCGTGTCGGCGAGCGTCGGAGCGGCGATCGACGCCATGAGTGCGATCACTAGCGCCATTCCGATGATGCCGCGCAAGGACCGGCTCAAGGCGTGTACGATTCGTTCTATCACGCTTAGCCTTTTCAAAGAGGTGAGAGTGGAAATAGCCTGACGGCGCGCAAGGCCGCAGGTATTACGAGCGTACTCCTCGCGCGGCACGTTAACCCCGCATGTGAGGTGCCGCAACAGTGCCGCAGATGAAACTGCCGCAACTCTGCCGCACGCGAACGTTAACGAACGCTGCGCGATTCGAAGGCAGATTTAAGACAGCATCGCGAAGTCGCTTTGCTTGACTTCGCGCGCCGCGTCTGCGTATAGTGCAAGCAGTAATACTAGTGAATTAGTAGGTCGGCCGCTTTCCCGGAGTTCCATGCGTCCCTCTGAGGTTTTCGCACCAGCGATGTACGGCGTTCCGAATGCCGCGCCGCTCGGCGGAGCCGCGCTCGACGGCGCAATCCGCCATCTCGTGCGGCACATCGCCGACCCGTCGGAATTGCGCAAGAATCCGCTCGTCGCGGAGCGCCTGGCCGGTGCGCGTCCCGACGAACAGCAAGCGTTCATGCTTCAGCTTCGCGCGATGATCCGCGCCGCGCTCCCCGAAGGCTCGCGCGCGGCGCGGATCGTGCAGCGCTGCGACATCGAGGGCGCAAGCCACAAAGCGGTCGTGCACGAGCTGGGGATCTCGCGGCGGCAGTTCTACCGCGAGCGCGCGCGGGCGCGCGAGCTGATCGTCGAAGCGATCCGGGCGCAGCCGAACGTGACCGTCGGGAAGACGCGCCGCGAGACGTATCTCGAAGAGATCGAGACGCTGCACGAGCTGGTCAACCAGGGGCGGACCGCCGAAGCGCTCGCGTACGGCGACGTCCTCCTCGAGCGCGGCGCGCCGGCCGAGATCTGCGCCTCGCTGCACGCGGCACGCGCGAGCGCGTACAGCGAGCACGGCGAACCCGAGCGCGCGCAGGCGGAGTACGCGCTCGGCGAGCGCAAAGCGGCGGGCGGATCGGGTGCCGCGGCGGAGCTGGTCTTTGCGCGCGCGTACGCCGAGTACGTGCGCGCGGCGTACGCGCGCGCGATCGAGCTGGCGTTGCGCGCCGTCGAGCTGAGCGTTCCGCCGCCGGGCGCACCGGATTGGCAGCGGCGGGCGCACGCGCGGCACCTCCGCTTTCTCGGCAACCTGCTGCAAGAGGACCACGATCCGCGGCAGGCATTGGCCGTCTTTGGGCGCGCGCTCGACGCGCTCTTCGCGTGCACCGCGGTGCCGAAGACCGCCGAGCTGCGAGTCGCGACCGACATCGCGATGACGAAGCTTTCGTTCGCCGAGCTGCAGTCGCAAGCGTTCAGCGAGGCGACGCAAGCCCATGCCGCGGCCTCGTGGCACGCCCTCGGCTACGAGCGAGTGTGGGCGCTGCTCGCGATGGGATTCGCCGCGGCGAGCGCGGCGAGCTGCGAGAACGCATTGCGGTACGCGAACGAAGCGGCCTCGCTCGCGCCGGCGGTCGTCGCCGGGAGCTGGCTCGGCCGCATCCTCCTCATCGTCTCGCGCGTGCAGACGGCGTGCGCGCGTCCGCACGACGCGCTGGACTCGATCGCGCAAGCGCGCGTCGCGATCCCGGAACGGCACCATCTCCTGCGCTGGGCCTGCGACCTTCGCGAGGGCGAGGCGCACATCGCTCTTCAGGACGGGCGCAGTGCGCTAGCGCACGCCGACGCGGCGCTCGCGCGTTTCACGCCGGCCGGCGACTCGCACTATTTCGGCTCGCTCCACCTGGTGAAGGCGCGCGCGCTCGACCTGCTCGGCGAACGGCGCCGCGCGATCGGGCACTGCGAAACCGGATTGGCGCTGATCCGGCGCGGCGGAATGGTCCGCGACGTCACGGCGGCGCTGCGCTTCGCGGCGCGGCTGACGGGCGAGCTGCGCTTCGAAGCCGAAGCGCGCGCGATGGAGCGGTTCGCGGTCTGAAGCGCTAGCCGACGTTCAGCGCGTAACCGACCCCGCGCACCGTGCGGACGACCGGCGAGGTGCCGTCGTCCTCGAGCTTCGCGCGCAAGTACGAGACGAAGGTGTGCACGGTGGTCGCGGAGGCGTGCTTGTCGGCGCCCCACACTTCGTCGATCAGCCGC
Source organism: Candidatus Elarobacter sp. (assembly GCA_035939295.1). Lineage (GTDB taxonomy): Bacteria > Vulcanimicrobiota > Vulcanimicrobiia > Vulcanimicrobiales > Vulcanimicrobiaceae > Vulcanimicrobium. The sequence continues at coordinate 8,421 of DASZGA010000300.1, forward strand.
GCGCGCGGGACGACGGCGCCGTTACTGCGCGCGAGCACCGTGAGCAGCGAGAGCTCCGTGGGCGAGAGCGCGACCTCGCGTGCGCCGCGCCGCACCGACGAGGCGTCGAGGTTGATCTCGAGATCGCCGGCGCGCAAGACGCTCGGCGCCGGCCGCACGACGCGGCGAATCACCGCGCGCAGCCGCGCGATCAGCTCCGGTACGTCGATCGGCTGGACCAGCACGTCGTCGGCGCCGTGCTCGAGCGCGTCGATGCGGTCAGCCGCTCCGGCCTCGTCGAGGACGAGGAGCACCGGCGCGTCGGTCCGCGCGCGCAGCTCGAGGAGTACTTCGCGAAACGTCGCGGGCGTTCCGAAGAGGAGCATCGCTTGCGCGGGCCGCAGGCCGTCCAGGAACGCACAGAGCTCGAAGTCGAGCGCGAGCGCCGGAGCGAGGGCGTCGCTCACCGCGGGCCCGCCACCGAGAAGCGCCAGGCGCGGCTTCTCGCGCTTCCATACCGTTCGCTGCATACTCTTACAATAGCGGACAGAGTCGTCGATTGTTCCAAAGCACGGTGCCTGAAGTGTGTCAGCAGCGGCGAGGTCTGCCGGAAAACTGCTAGGCGTTTCCAAGGGATGCAAGCGGGCACGGCGCGAACGAGCCGCTCGCATGGAGCGCGTGCGGTGATCAGCCCGGCGGAAGCGGAGGCCGTCACCGGCCGGCCGATCACGCTCAAGCGCGCGCTGCGGTTTCGCGACCTGGTGCTGTACGGGCTCGTCCTGATCCAGCCGACCGCACCGATGCCGGTCTACGGCGTGATCAACAACGAAGCGCGCGGGCATGTCGTGACCGCGATCCTGATCGCGCTGGTAGCGATGCTGTTCACCGCGATGAGCTACGGCCGGATGGCCCGCGCGTACCCGCAAGGCGGCTCGGCCTTCACCTACGTCGGCAAAGAGCTGCATTCGGGCGCGGGCTACTTCGTCGGCTGGGCGATGGTGCTCGACTACGTCGTGAACCCGCTGATCTGCACGATCTGGTCGAGCAAAGCCGTCGAAAACTTCATTCCGGCGCTGCCGTACCCGCTGCTCGTCGTCGCGTTCGCGCTGCTGTTCACCGGGCTCAACCTGCGCGGCGTCGAAACGTCGGCGCTGATCAACGCGCTGCTCGCCGCGGGGCTGGGCGTGGTGATCGTCGTCTTCGGCGTCGCCGCGGTGCACTACGTCGTCGAGCTGCACCTGCACGGCGCGGCGTTTACGCGGCCGTTCTACGATCCGCCGTACTGGTCGACGCATGCCGTCTTCAGCGGAACCGCGATCGCGGTGCTGACCTACATCGGGTTCGACGGCATCTCGACGCTGACCGACGAAGCGAAGGACCCGAAGCGCTCGATCCCGCGCGCGATCGTCGCAACGTGCTTGATCACCGGCGTCCTCGCGGCGATCGAAGTCTACCTCGCGCAGCTCGCGTGGCCGCGCGGCAGGGCGTTCCCGGACGTCGACACCGCGTTCGTGCACGTCTCCGGGCTGATCGGCGGCACGCTGCTGTTCGCGCTCGTGAACGTCTCGCTGCTGATCGCGACGATCGGTTCCGGCATGGCCTCGCACCTCGGTGCGGCGCGGCTGCTGTTCGCGATGGGACAAGACGGCGCGCTGCCGCGGCGCATCTTCGGCGCGATCGAGCCGAAGCGGCGGATCCCGCGCAACAACGTGCTGATCATCGGCGCGATCGTCCTCGCCGGCGGCCTCGCGTTCAGCTACGACCTCGGCGCGCAGCTGCTCAACTTCGGCGCGCTGATCGCGTTCATGGGCGTGAACGTCGCCGCCGCCGTGAACGCGTGGCGCGAGCGGCAGCTCGCGAACTGGTTCACGATCCTGATCGCAGTCCTCGGTGCGATCGTCTGCTTCGCGCTGTGGTCCTATCTCGGCACGACCGCGAAGATCGTCGGCACGATCTGGGCGCTGCTCGGAATCGCGCTCTACCTCGTGCGCCGGCGGAACCGCTTGCTTCCGGCTGCGTGAGGGGGCTAGACTAGCGCATGGAAACCGTTTGCGACCCTCAGAAGGCAAAGGCCCGCGGCTGGGTCGCCATCGTAGCGGGGGTCTTCATCGTCGCCCTGATGGGCGGCGTCTGGATCTTCCTTCTGAAGTTGATCGCGGAGAACCGCACATCGTTCAGCGGCGCCGCCAACGCGCAATTCCTGGGCCAGGTCTTCACCGCGTTCGCGCTGATCATCATCGCAGGCTTCGGCGGCATCGCGAACGGCATCATCATGCTCCGCACCGGCCGCCGCAGCAAGGTCCTGTTCGCGCTTCTCATCATGTGCGTCCTCGCCGCGGTTGTCATCATCTGGCTCGCGACCAACGGCCGCAAAACCTGAGCGCAGCAAAAGAAAACCCCGTCTTGCGACGGGGTCTGTGTGGTAGCGCCAACGGGAATCGAACCCGTCTCTCCGCCTTGAAAGGGCGGCGTCCTAACCGATAGACTATGGCGCCGGGACCGGGCGGGTTTGCCCGCCGGGCGGCGCCGTCCCTTCGTTTAGAAGGCGCCCAGCCCGTTC
>DASZGA010000301.1:0-14604 GCA_035939295.1 Candidatus Elarobacter sp.
ACGGCGATCTCGGCGGTGGGCCAGGCGAAGTTGAAGTCCGCGCGGATGTGCTTTGAGGACATGACGTCGTAGGCGCCCCCGTACGCCTTTCGTGTGATCACGGTGATCTTCGGGACCGTCGCTTCGGCGAACGCGTACAACAGCTTGGCGCCGTGCTTGATGATTCCGCCCCATTCCTGGCTCGTGCCGGGCAAGAAGCCGGGGACGTCGACGAACGTGAGGAGCGGGATGTTGAAGGCGTCGCAGAAGCGGACGAAGCGCGCGGCTTTGATCGACGCGTTGATGTCGAGCACGCCGGCAAGAACTTTGGGCTGGTTCGCGACGACGCCCACGCTCCGGCCGCCGATGCGGCCGAAGCCGATCACGATGTTCTGCGCCCATAGCGGCTGGATCTCGAAGAAGTCGCCGTCGTCGAGCACCGGGACGATCGCGTCGACGATGTCGTAGGGCTTGTTCGGCGCGTCGGGGATCAGCTCGTCGAGCTCGGGCGCGACGCGAAGCGGGTCGTCGTCGGTCGGCACGAGCGGCGGATCGTCCAAGTTGTTCGACGGGATGAACGACAGCAGCCGGCGGCAGTGCTCGTTCATCTCGTCTTCGTCGGCGGCGGTGAGGTGCGCGACGCCGCTCTTCGTTGCGTGCGTGATCGCGCCGCCGAGCTCTTCGAAGCTGACGTCCTCGCCGGTCACCGCCTTCGTCACGTCGGGTCCGGTGATGAACATCTGCGCGATCGCTTCGGTCATCACGGTGAAGTCGGTGATCGCCGGCGAGTACACCGCACCGCCGGCGCAGGGTCCGGCGATCAGGCTGATCTGCGGGATCACGCCCGACGCCTGCACGTTGCGCCAGAAGATCTCCGCGTAACCGCCGAGGCTCACGACGCCTTCCTGAATCCGCGCGCCGCCGGAGTCGTTGATCCCGATCATCGGCGAGCCGGTCCGGACCGCGAGATCCATCACCTTGCAGATCTTCTCGGCGAAGACTTCGCCGAGCGAGCCGCCGAGTACGGTGAAGTCCTGCGAGAAGAGGAAGACTTGCCGGCCGTCGATCGTCGCGTGTCCGGTCACGACGCCGTCGCCGAGGAACTCCCGTTCGTCGAGCCCGAACGCGGTCGTCCGATGGACGGCGAATCGGTCCAGCTCGACGAACGAGCCCGGATCGACCAGCGCCTCGACTCGCTCGCGCGCCGTGCGCTTCCCGCGCGCGTGCTGACGCTCGTTGGCCTCCTCGCCCGCGGGCGCGAGCGACTCGGCGCGCATCGCGTCGAGCCGGCGGTAGGCACGGTCGTGCGGGGACTCGGGTTCGGTCGTCGCCATCGCAAGGCGGGTTCTCCGCAAACAGTTCGGCCCCCGGCGCGCATCCTCTCGGCGTGACCGACTCCGAAACGGACGTCCGAGCCGCAATCGGCGGCGACCCTGCCGCCCGCGACCGCCTTCTGGAAGCCCTGTGGCCGCGTGCCTACCGGCTCGCCGCCTCGATCCTCGGCGACCGCTCGGGAGCGGAAGAAGCCGCGCAAGACGCCCTCGTCGCGGTCGCGACACGGCTTGAGACACTGCGCGATCCCGCGGCGTTCCCGCTTTGGTCGACGCGCGTCGTGGTGAACGCGGCACGGACGGCGCTGCGGCGCCGCGCCCGCGAGCGGCCGCTGACCGGAGCGGAAAAGACCGTGGGGTTCGAGGACGCCTCCGCCCAGCGGATGGACGTCCTCGCCGCCTTGGCGTCGCTTCCGGAGTGGCTGCGCATCCCGCTGGTGCTGCGGCACGTGGACGGGCTCAGCAGTTCCGAGATCGGCGCCGCGCTCGGCGCGCCCGCCGCGACGATTCGCTTTCGCCTCGCGCTCGCGCGGCGCCGCATCGCTGCGGCGCTGCGCGAAACCGACGCCGCCGCCCACGAGGAGTTCGCATGACGCCGGATCGGATTTCCGCCCTCCTCCGCGATGCCGTCAGCGCGCTCGAGGTCCCGCCGTATCCCGCGCAGACGATCGCGATGCGGATCGCGCAGGCGCCGCGTATCGCCGTCGCACCGCGCCGTCCGGTTCGCACGATCGTGATCGGCGGGTTGATCTGCGCCGCTGCGCTCGCTGCGGCGGTGCCGAAGACGTACGTCATCCCCGATCCGGTGTTGCGCACGATGGAGCGGCTCACCGGAACGAAGTATGCGCCGGTCCGAACCTACGAAGTGCCGAAGCGCTCGCTCGAAGAGGTTCGCGCGCACACGACGTTCCCGATCGTCGTACCGCACGGAGTTCGCGTCCTCGAGGCCGACAGCTTCGGTCCGAACAAGGGCGTCATGCTGATCGTCACCATTGACGGCCGCAATCAGGTCGAGCTCGTCGAGCAATGGGCGAAGACGCGCAGGCCGTCAGGGCTCGACGGCGTCGGGATTCAGAACGACGGGTCGATCCGGCGCTTCGACGTGCGCCGCTGGCAGATCGACGGGATCGACTACAGCGTGACGATGTTCGATCCCACGTACCGAAAGTTCGCCGCGAAGATCGAGCAGGCGATCCGCGAGACGGTCGCGGAGAAGAAGCGCGCCGGCGCGGTGCCTAGACGCTGAGCGCGTCGGCCGCGCGCTCCAGCTCGGCGCGCGGCACGACGAGCGAGGGTTGCTGAACCTTGGTGACGCGGGGACGTCGCGCGCGTCCGCCGCCGGTGACGTTGAGGAGCACGCGCTCGTCGCGCCCGATCGCGCTGTCGCGCGCGGCGTGCGCGAGCGATGCGATGGCGACGCCCGCCGCCGGCTCGACGTCGATCCCCTCGAGCTCCGCGAACAGCAGCATCGCGTCGGCCATCTCGCCGTTCGTCACGGCGTACGTGCGTCCGCCGGTCGCAGCGAGCGCGTCGCGCACACCGCCCGTCGTCGCATACGGCGGCGAAGGATTGCCGAGCACTGCCGCGCCGAGGCGCTGCTGGCGCTCGCGCGCGTCGTTCGGACTGCATTCGTCGAGCGCCGGAGCGCATCGTTTCCAGGCGTCGTGAATCGGCGTGTACGGCGCGTTCTGGCTGAGGATCAGCCGCGGCAGCTGCATCCCGAAGCGGCCGTCGCCGATCAGGCGAAGCGCTGCCTCGTGCGCGGCGAGCGCGCCCGCCGCGCTGCCGACGGCTTGAACGTACACGTCCGGCAGCGCACCGATCCCTTCGACCGCGCTCAGCATGATCGTACCCATCCCGTCGCGCCGCGCGACGTTGCGCACGCCGCCTTCGGCGATGCATCCCTCGCGCGTTGCGAGCCGGCGCGCCAGTCCGATCGCGTCATCGTACGTGCCGTCCGCGACGGCGACCACGCGCACCGAAGGCCCGATCTCGACCAGCGACGCGAGCGCGTCCCACGCATCGAGCGGGATCACGACGATCGCCGGAACGTCGAGCTCGCCGGCGACGGCGGCGAACGCCGCGGCGGTATTCCCGGCGGAAGCGACGACCATCGTGCGCTGCTCGCCTGGTGCGAGCCGTCCGAGGACGGCGATTGCTTCGAGCTCTTTGAACGTCGCCGTCACCAGCGTCGCGCCGCGCTGCGGCCACCAGCCGCTGAACGCGATCCAAAGCTCGCGCAGCCCGAGACGCGCCGCCAGACGCGCGCTTCGAAAGATCGCGGTGCGCGCGCCGGTTGCGACGTCTCGCCCGCGCGGGAGCCACTCGCCGAATCGTGCGATCGACGCTTCACTCCCGGGCGCGAAATCGCGACGGAAGTATTCGGTTCGCAGCAGCGCCGGCGGATGCGCCAGCGAGCAGTCGAGCCGCACGCCATCGTCCTCGTACGTCGCGCCGCACCCGCAGCAACGTAAGCGGTAGTCCCTTACCGGAGCAGACACTCCATAGGGATCGGCGCGGCCGGCGCGCGCCGCTAGTGGCGGTCTACCAGATACCGAGCGCCAGCTTAACGTCTTCGCTGGCCATCGTCTTCGGATCCCACGGCGGGTTGAAGGTGATGTCGACGGTCGCGTTCTTCACGCCCTCGACGCTCTCGACTTTGCTCAGGACGGCTTGCTTGAACATCGGGCCGACCGGACACATCGGCGAGGTCAGCGTCATCGTGACCGTGACGTCCTGACCCTCCGGCCCCTCGCAGACGACGTCGTAGACCAGACCGAGGTCCAGGATCCCCATCATCAGCTCGGGGTCCTCGACGTCCTTGAGCGCCTCGCGCACCGTTTCCGCGGTTACCATACTCGCTACGATTCGGCGGCGGGCGCGGGAGTTCCAGCGGCGGGCGCTTTGGGTTTGTCGAACAGCCGCACCAGGAGCATCGCGGGGAAGATCGCGCCCCAGAAGTAGCGCGCGTCGAGACCGATCGTCACGAACAGCGGGAGCGAGCTAAGAAACAGAATCCCTGCGACGGCGTGCCGCACGGTCGCCCGCTGCATCATTCGCAGCGGCTTCGGCGCAAGCGACCGGGCGTGCTCGCGCAGCCCGCGCCACTCAAGCACGGCGAGCAGGACGAAGCACGCTCCAAGCTCCGCCGCGTAGGCCGCCGACCCCGCCACCGAATCCGGAAACTTCAGGTAGAGCCGCAGCGCCGACGGCAGCAGCGCCACGACGCCGAGCAGGACGAAGTTCATGATCACGTCCGGCGCTCGTCCCGCGAACGCGTAGTGGAAGACGCGATAGTGCATGAACCAGAAAATGCCGATGAGCGCGAAGGTGATCGCGAAGATGCCGAGGTCGGCGCTCTTCGCCGAGAGCTCCGCGAGCGTTTTCGGGATCTCCAGCGCAACCGCGCTCTGCGCGAGCGCGAAGCCGAAGACGATGTCGCTGAACGCCTCCAGGCGCCGAGCGAACCGCTCGCGGTCTTTGCGCTCGCGATCGTCCATTCGCTACACCGCGAGGTACCGGTGCATCATCGCTTCGTCGGCCTTCAATTCGGCGATCGTGCCCGAGCCGACGACGCGGCCGGTCGCGAGCACGTAGCCGCGGTCCGACAAGCTCATTGCGACCTGCGCGTTCTGCTCGACGAGCAGCACGGTGTGGCCCTCGGTGCGGATGTTGCGCACGACCTCTTCGACGTTGCGCGCGACCAGCGGCGCGAGGCCTTCCATCGGCTCGTCGAGCAGGATCAGATCGGGATTCGCGACGAGCGCGCGCGCGATCGCGAGCATCTGCTGCTCGCCGCCGGAGAGCTTCGCCGGCTTGTCGCGCCGCTCGCCGAGGACCGGAAAGTAGTCGTAGATCCGCTTCTCGGTCCAGGCACCTTTGCGTCCCGAAAGCGCGGCGAGCCGCAAGTTCTCGCCGACGGTCAGGTTCGGGAAGATCCGCCGGTCTTCAGGGACGAACGCGATCCCCGTCTGCGCGACGGTGAACGGAGATTTGTTGGTGATCTCCTTGCCCTTGAACCGGATCGTTCCGGTCTTCGCCGGCACGAGCCCCATGATCGTCTTGCAGGTCGTCGAGCGTCCCGAGCCGTTGCGGCCGAGCAGCGCCACGACCTCGCCTTCATCGACTTCGAGCGAGACGTTCTGCAGCACGTGCGACTTGTCGTAGTAGGCGTTCACGCCCTCGAGCTCGAGCAGCATCAGGCGAGTTCTCCCAAGTAGGCGCGCTGCACGGCTTCGTTGGCGCGGATCTCGGCCGGCGTTCCGATCGCCAGCACCGAGCCGGTCTGAAAGACGGTGATCGTCGTCGAGATCGCCATCACGACGTCGATGTCGTGCTCGACCAGCAGGATCGTGCGGCCCGGCGAGATTCGCTGAATCAAGTCGACGGTCTCGTGCGTCTCGGTCGGCGACATCCCCGCGAGCGGCTCGTCGAGAAGCAGCACCGGCGGATCCGTGGCGAGGACCAGCCCGATCTCGAGCCGCCGCTGGTCGCCGTGCGAGAGGTTTTCCGCCCGCGCGTCGCGCGCCTCGTAGAGGCCGACGTCGTGCAATACCTGCTCGGCCTTGCCGGCGAGGTTCCCCATCCGCGTCGTCGGCAGAAAGAAGTTCGCCTTGCCGTCGTGGACCGCTTGGACCGCGAGCCGAACGTTCTCGTACACCGTCAGGTGACCGAAGATGTTGGTGATCTGGAACGAGCGCGCGATTCCGAGCCGCGCGCGCTGGTAGGCGAGCAGCGAGGTGATCTCGCGGTCGCCGAACCAGATCCGTCCTTCGCTCGGCGGCAAGAGCCCGCTCAGCAAGTTGAAGAACGTCGTCTTCCCGGCGCCGTTCGGCCCGATGATCGTCCGCACGCCGCCTTCGGGGATCTCCAGCGAAACGGCGTTGACCGCGACGAACCCGGAGAAGCGCCGCGTCAGGTTCTCCGTCTTGAAAACGTAGTCGCTCATCGCGCGCTCTCCGGCGCCGGCGTCTCGTCGAGCGGCGGAATCTCTTCCTTCATCTCCGTCTCGACGCGCGCGCGGCGCGAGAAGACGCGCCGGAACGCGTTCGCGAAGCCGTAGTGCCGGATGTCGTCGACAAGCCCCATGATCCCGCGCGGCCCGAGCAGCACGAAGACCACGAACACGATTCCGATCCAGGCCGGCCAGTACTTGGTGAGCTGCGAGACGTTGTTCTGCAGCTCCCAGTAGATCATCGAGCCGACGATCGGCCCCATGAACGTCTGCATCCCGCCCAGGAGCGACATCATCACGACGTTCCCGGAGTACTCGACCGAGCCGGCGTCGGGGTTCATCGCCTGCTGGAAGAACGTCCACAGCCACCCGGCGATCGCCGGAAACGCCGCCGACAGCACGAACGCGTTGACGCGGAACTTGTCGACGTCGTAGCCGAGGAACCGCGCGCGCTGCTTGTTCTCTCGGATCGCGTGCAGCACCGTTCCGAACGGCGAGACGATGATCCAGTACAGCACGGCCAGTGCGAGGAAGACGACGATCGCGGTGAAGATGTAGAAGTGGTGCGAGTCGTGGAACCAGTCCGAGCCGAACGGCCCGAACGAGGGCCGCACGATCCCCTGGATACCGTCCTCGCCGCCGGTCAGCTCGCTGTAGTTGAAGGCGATGAAGTAGATCACTTGCGCCGAGGCGAGCGTGATCATCGAGAAGTAGATCCCGCTCGAGCGCGGGACGATCAGCCGTGCCAGGAGCCACGCGCAGAGCAGCGCGATGATCAGCGAAAGAATCAGCGCGACGATCATGTTGTCGGCCGACGCGTGCTGGAACGTCCGTCCGAACAGCACGACGTGAAAGCCCTTGCTGAAGAGCGCCGTCGTGTACGCCCCGATCGCGAAGAACATCGCGTGGCCGAACGAGAGCTCGCCGACGTGTCCGAACAGCAGGTTGAAACCGGAGGCGAACAGCCCGAAGACCAGCATCGTCGTCGCGATGTCGACGAAGCCGCTCTGCCCTTTGAAGGGGTTGGCGCCGGCGACCAGCGGTAGGACGAGGATGAGGAGCGCCGTCCACAGCAGCGGGTGCGTCAGCCAGCGCAGCCTGCGTTGGCCTTGCGGTACGGTCACTCGAAGAGCCCTTCGACGCCGAACAGCCCGCGCGGCCGGATGAGCAGAATGATCCCCATGATGACGTAGCCGGCCAGGTCGACGGCCGGCGGAAAGACGAGCGCCAGCATGCTGGAGATAATGCCGATCAAGAGCCCGCCGACGATCGCGCCCCAGAACGAGCCGATCCCGCCGACGATGACGATCACGAACGTCAGCACGATCCACTGCGAGGCGAGCTGCGGCTGGACCGCGTAGATCGGCGCCGCGAGCGCGCCCGCCAGCCCGGCCATGAACGAGCCGATCCCGAAAACGAGCGTGAACATCAGCGGCATGTTGATCCCGAGAATCTTGACCATCTCGGCGTCGCGCGTGCCGGCGCGAATGATCACCCCGATGTTCGTCTTGTTCAGCAGCAGCCAGACACCGGTCAAGATCAAGATCGTCAGGAACACCAGCAAGACGTCTTTGTAGAACGGGAGCTGGTAGCCGCCGAGCGAGATCGACTGCGGGATGTACGACGGCTGGTCGACGCGCACCGCGTCGTCGCCCCATTTCCAGCGCACGAACTGCGCGAAGATCAGCGCGGTCCCGAAGGTGAGGAGCAGCGTGTACTCCGGTATTCGTTTGTAGAGCGGCCGAATGAGCGTCGACTCGAACGCCATCCCGAGGACTCCGACGATCACGGCGGCCGCCAGGATCGCCGGCCAGAACCCGATCGCTCCGTTGAGCTGGTACGTCAGATAGGCGCCGAGCATGAAGAACGCGCCGTGCGAGAAGTTGATCACCCCCATGAGGCCGAGGATGATGTTCAGCCCCAGGGCGACCAGGATGTACAGCATCCCCAAGGTGATGCCGTTGACGAGCTGGTCAGCGACCTGCTGTGCCGTGAACAGTCCGAGGAAGTGGATCGCGGCAACCTCCGGTTGGACGGAAAGACCCTCCGTTCGCCCAACGGGGGTCCGCTTCCATGCTACGGTTCTGCAAAGGTGCTGTTTGAAACTGAAGTAACCCGCCGAAAGTTATAGGGAGACCAGCAGGAGCGGCTAGGCCGCTCGGGGAGTTTCGTACAGTCATGTCAATGTGGGAACCGTTCACCGAACGCGCGCGGCGCAGCATCGTGCTCGCTCAGGAAGAGGCGCAGCGGCTCGGTAACAACTACATCGGGACCGAGCACATCCTGCTCGGGATCATTTCCGAGGGCGAGAGCCTTGCGGCTAAGGTCTTGGAGACGCTCGGCGTCAACCTGGCCAAGGTCCGTCAGGAGGTCGAGGCGATCGTCGGCCGCGGCGGCCAGACCGTCCAGCAGGAGATGGTCTTCACGCCGCGCGCCAAGCGGGTGATCGAGCTCGCCTTCGAAGAGGCGCGCCAGCTCAACCACAACTACATCGGTACGGAGCACCTGCTCCTCGGCCTCATCCGCGAGGGTGAGGGCGTGGCGGCGCGCGTCCTGACGAACCTCGGGGTCGACCCGGCGAAGGTTCGGGTTCAGACGACCTCGCTGCTCGGCGCCGAGGGCCAGCCGCCCGCGCCCAAGGGCAAATCGAAGACCCCGACGCTCGACGCCTACGGCCGCGACCTGACCACGCTCGCCCGCGAGAACAAGCTGGACCCGGTCATCGGCCGGGCCAACGAGATCGAGCGGGTCATCCAGATCCTCAGCCGCCGGACCAAGAACAACCCGGCCCTGATTGGCGAGCCCGGCGTCGGCAAGACGGCGATCGCCGAAGGCTTGGCGCAGCGCGTCATCAAGGCCGAGGTCCCCGAGCCGCTCCGCGACAAGCGCGTGATCACGCTCGACCTGGCCGGCTTGGTCGCCGGGACGAAGTACCGCGGCGAGTTCGAAGAGCGGATGAAGCGCGTGATGGACGAGATCCGCGGCGCCGCCGGCGAGATCATCCTGTTCATCGACGAGCTGCACACGCTGGTCGGCGCAGGCGCGGCCGAGGGCGCGATCGACGCGTCCAACATCATCAAGCCCGCGCTGGCGCGCGGCGAGCTGCAATGCATCGGCGCCACGACGCTCAACGAGTTCCGCAAGCACATCGAGAAGGACAGCGCGCTCGAGCGGCGGTTCCAGCCGGTCATGGTCGGCGAGCCGACGGTCGACGAGACGGTCGAGATCCTCAAGGGTCTGCGCGACCGCTACGAAGCGCACCACAAGGTGACGATCACCGACGAGGCGCTGGTAGCGGCGGCGAAGCTCGGCGACCGTTACATCTCCGACCGCTTCCTCCCCGACAAGGCCGTCGATCTCATCGACGAAGCCGCCTCGCGCGTTCGCCTGCAAGCGACGCTCCCGCCGGCCGAGATCCGCGAGATCGAGAACCAGATCCGCCAGGTCAAGCTGGAGAAAGAGTCGGTCGTCAAGTCGCAAGAGTTCGAGAAGGCGGCCGCGATTCGCGATCGCGAGGAGAAGCTGCGGCTCGAGAAGCAGCGGCTCGAGGCGGAGTGGGCCGACAAGCGCGCGCAGCAGGACAAGACGATCAAAGTCACCGAGCACGACGTCGCGCACATCGTCGCGTCGTGGACGAAGATCCCCGTCTCGAAGCTGGCGCAGGCTGAAACGGCCAGGCTGCTCGGGATGGAAGATCAGCTCCACAAGCGCGTGGTCGGGCAGAACCAGGCGATCACGACGCTCACGCGCGCGATCCGCCGTTCGCGCGCGGGTCTGAAGAATCCGAAGCGCCCGATCGGCTCGTTCATCTTCCTCGGCCCCACGGGCGTCGGGAAGACCGAAGTGGCGCGCTCGCTCGCCGAGTTCATGTTCGACGACGCCGAGTCGATGATCCGCATCGACATGTCGGAGTACATGGAGAAGTACGCGGTCTCGCGGCTCGTCGGCGCACCTCCGGGATACGTCGGTTACGAAGAGGGTGGTCAGCTCACCGAAGCGGTGCGCCGCCGTCCGTACTCGGTCGTGCTTCTCGACGAGATCGAGAAAGCGCATCCGGACGTCTTCAACCTGCTGCTGCAGGTGCTCGAAGACGGGCGGCTGACCGACTCTCAGGGCCGCGTCGTCGACTTCAAGAACACCGTCATCATCATGACTTCGAACGTCGGCGCGACCGGGATGCAGACGACGACCGACATCGGTTTCCGCACCAGCAAGGACATGGGAACCGACGATCAGGCGTACGAGAAGATGAAGAACAAGGTGCTCGACGAGGTCAAGCACGCGTTCCGTCCGGAGTTCCTGAACCGCGTCGACGACGTGATCGTCTTCCATCAGCTCAGCCGCGAGCAGATCGCCGAGATCGTCGGGCTCGAGCTGGAGAAGGTCATCCGCGAGGTCAAGGCTCAGGAGATGTATCTCGAGGTCACGGAAGACGCGAAGCAGCTGCTCGCCAAGAAGGGCTGGGACCCGCAGTTCGGTGCGCGTCCGCTGCGCCGTGCGATCCAGCGCGAGGTCGAGGACGAGCTGGCCGAAGAGATGCTCAAGGGCAACTTCGGTTCGGGCGACCGGATCCTCGCCGAAGTCTCGCAGGACAATCCGGAGAAGCTGCGGTTCTCGAAGATCCCGCACGTCGAACCGCCGACCGCTCCGCCGCAACCGGAGGCGACCCCGGTCTCGTAGGCGCGCGGATTGCGCGAAGACAGCCAAAGCCGTCGGGAAACCGACGGCTTTGTGCCGAACATAGGTGGGTTGACCCCTTACGCGCTCTGGCGATCGCGTCTCCCGGCGCAGATCGGAACCTGGTTCGCCCGCGACCTCACGCGCAACGCGCTCACCCTCGTCGAGGGCGGGCGCGTCGTGCTGCGTTCGGTCGAGCCCGCGCGCATCGAAGCCGCCGTCAAGGACAAGCCGCCGATCGGTACCGCCGTCGAGTGGTCGTCCGGGACGGGACCCCAAGCGCTCCGCGCCGTCTGCACCTGCGGGGCGACCGGCGTCTGCGAGCACGTGGTGGCGACATTGGAGGTCGTCCGCACCGCTGAAGAGGCCGCGCCGCCGGTCCTGGAGCTCGACGGGGCGGAGCCGGACCTCTCGTGGCTCCCTGAGGGCGAGAGCGATGCCGCCCGCGCTCGTGCGCGCGCCGTGTGGCCGGTGTTGTCGGTGGCCGCGGGCGGGGCGCTGACCGGGACGCTGTTCCTCGACACGCCGCGGCTGCGCGGCGTGATCCGCGACGCCGACGCCATCCTCGCGATGATGGATCAGACGCCGGCCGACGACTGGGACGACGTCGACCGCACGCTGCTCCGCGACGACGCGGTCCAGGAAGCCTTCGGCTCGCGAGCTTCGGCGAAGGCGCTCGCGCGCGCGCTGTTCCGGCTGGCCCGCCACCCGCGGCTGCGCTTCGACGAGGCGCCCGGCGAGAACCGTCATCCCTCCGAGCTTGCGCCGTTCGCGGTCGAGACGCGCGGGGTTCGGCTGCGCGCTGTGCGCGCAGGCGCCGGATTCGTGCCGGTGCTCGAAGCGCCGGACGGCGCCGCGATCAACCCGTCCGACGCCGCCGTCGTCGACGGCCCGCCGCCGTGGCTCGTCGCCGAGCGCGCCGCGTACTTGCTCGACGGCTCGTTCGACGCGCGCCGGGTCATCGCCGCGGCTCGTGCCGCCGCCGCCGCACCGGTGGAGAGCGATGGCGTCGTTCCGTCGGTGCGCGCGATCGCGCGCGTCGCGCCGTTTCTCACGCCCGAGGAACGCGCCGACCTCGGCGTCGTCGACGTGGAGCGGCCGGGGATGCTGGTGCGCGCCGCGTGGCGCGAGGGCGCGCTGCTGGCGCGGCTGGCGTTCGTCGACCGCGCGGGCGGCGCGTTCGCGCCGTTCAGCGCGCACGGCGCGGTGACGACGAGCGGAAAGCGCTTCGTGCGCTGGGCGCCGGACGTCGCGCGCAGCTTCGCGCGCCGGTTCCTCGAAGCGGGCTTCGTCCCGCGCGGCGGCGACAGCTTCGCGCTGCACGACGCCGACCGCGCCGCGGAGATCGTGCGCACCGTGTGGCCGTCATGGGACGACGTCGACGTGCGTCTCGACGAATCGCTCGCCGCGCTCGCCGGCGGCGGCAGCGTCGACGTCTCGGTCAGCGCAACCGCCGCCGAAGCCGGCGACTGGTTCGAGCTGGACGTCTCCGTGTTCGTCGGCGGCGGCGAACCGCTCACCCGCGAAGAGCTGCGCGCACTCCTCGGCGCAAAGGGCCGCTTCGCCGAAGTCCGCGGCAAGCTCGTCGACATCGGCGACCTCCGCTCGCGCCAGAATTTGCTGTCCGAGCTAACGGACCGCCGCCGCACGGGACTAGCCTCGCTCGTCGCAATGCGCGACGAACTGCACGAAGCCTTCGGCGACGTCGCATTACCCGAAGAAGTCGAACGCATCCGCGAACGTTTGCGCAACTTCGCGGGCATCGAAGAAGTCGAGCCGCCCGAAATTCTCGAGCACGTGCTGCGAGACTACCAGCGTCGCGGCTTGGACTTCTTGACGTATCTGTCGTCGTTCCGCTTCGGCGGAATTCTCGCAGACGACATGGGCGTTGGGAAGGCGCAGCCCGTAAGCGTCCGCGTTCTAACACCGGATGGCTGGCAGCGATTCGGTGATTTGAAAGTCGGCGATTCGGTCATGAATGCAGAGGGTGGAATCTCTCGCGTCACCGGCATTTATCCGCAAGGCGATCTTCCGGCATTCCGAGTGATATTCAGTGACGGATCGTCCACAGTTTGCTCCGATGATCATCTTTGGCTGGTGAATTCCGCGGTACGGAAACGTCGAGGAGTCCCGCCTAGAGTACTGCCGCTGTCTGAAATCCGAAAGCGTTTGTATGACGGTGCGGGAAACGCACGCCATTATATTCCGATCGCAAGACCTATGCGGTTCGGCCCGGCGCGCGAGTACGACATCGACCCGTATGTGATGGGGTGCTTGCTCGGCGATGGCGGAATATCAGGGCGCTCCAGCATAAGCTTGACGACCGCCGACGAAGATCTCATAGAAGAGTGTCGGCGCTTGGCACCGACTGGAACAGAGATCGTACAGCATCGGCAATATGGCTATCGCGTGCGGATGGTAGCGAACGCAAGCGATGTTGCCAACATTCAAAACGTCGTTCGAGTGGCGTTGGCCCGATACGGGCTCATGGGCCGGACGTCGGAGAAGAAGTTCATCCCGACTGAATACCTACTCGGTGACGCCACGCAGCGGCTTTCCTTGTTGCAAGGTCTGATGGATACCGACGGATGTGTCGATAAACGCGGTCACGTCGAGTTCTATTCGTCGTCTGAGGACCTCGCCGATGGTGTGGGTTTCCTCGTACGGTCGCTCGGCGGAACGATAAGAATGAACTATCGGCCGGCGCCGAAATATCGCCACAAGGGGGAGCTGCGCATCGGAAAACCGTCCTATCGCGTATCGATCGCACTCGACGCATTCAATCCGTTCCGCATTCCTCGGAAGGCGCAGCGCTTTGTCGGCCGGCCGAAGTATCAGCCATCGCGCGCCATCGTCGATGTTTTGCCGCTCGAGCCGCGCGAAATGCAGTGTATCGCCGTCGATGCAGCGGATCAACTCTACATCACAGACGATTTCATCGTCACGCATAACACGGTCCAGGTTATCGCCCACATCGTCAAGCGCAAGGAGATGGAAGGCGAAGTTCCGGTGCTGGTCATTGCGCCGACTTCGGTGACGCATACGTGGGAGAACGAGATCAAGAAGTTCGCGCCGACGCTGCGGACGCTGCGGTTGCAGTCGGGGAGCGATCGGGCTGCGAAGTATGAGACGATTTTCGACTACGACGTCGTGGTCACGTCGTACGCGCTGGCGCGGCTTGATGCTGCGCAATTAGAGCGGTTCCGGTTTCGGACGCTCGTGCTCGACGAGGCGCAAAACACGAAGAACCCGGGCTCGCAGATCGCCAAGGTCGTGCGCGGGCTGCAGGCGGATCACCGGCTTGCGCTGACCGGTACGCCGGTCGAGAACTCGCTGCGCGACCTGTGGGCGATCTTCGGGTTCGTCGAGCCGGGATTGCTCGGCTCCGAAGCGTCGTTCCGGCGGCGGTTCGAGTTGCCGATCGCGGACGGCGACGAAGGTGCGGCCGCGGCGCTGCGCTCGCGGCTCGAGCCGTTCTTGCTGCGGCGCACGAAAGAAGACGTCGCGCGCGAGCTTCCGGAACGCACGGAAGCCGTGATCGAGTGCGAGCTCACGCCGCTGCAGCGGCGGCTGTACCGCGGGATCGCGGAAGCCGCGCGCCGCGACGTCCTCGCCAAATACGACGAAGAAGGCGCGGAGTCGGCGACCGTCCACGTGCTCGCG
>DASZGA010000302.1:0-4133 GCA_035939295.1 Candidatus Elarobacter sp.
GTGGTAAGATACCACCGTGAACGAATCGGACGAGACAGAGCCGACCGCTGACGCTATACGGGTTGCGACGTTCAGCATAGATGTGACTTTTTCACCGCGCACGATAGATGTGGATGCCATATCGCAGCGCCTGGGACTAACCCCAACATGGACCTGGCGCGCCGGCGAACGAGTTCGCCATCTCAATGGGTTTGCACGTCCCCATCCGGCGCGTGAGTCGCGCTGGACTCTGGCAATTGCTTACTTTGACCGCAGAGAAGACGAACTCGATATTTGGAACGAGACTGATGAAGACCTAGGCCCAAGACTCAACGAGCGGCTAACGGCGTTTCTGGAGCCTTTCCTGCGAGAATCTTCGTTCGTTCGCGAGGTTGTCGCTGACTGCACCAGGGCGGACATCATCTTGGACTTCCCGGGACAGTTCCATTTCGGTTTTGTGATCGAACCCGCTACGTTTAGCGCCATCGCGGGGTTGAATCTCAAGTTGGGCATCGAGATATTCCCGGACTCCGCCGGCCCCTACGTCGAGGGCGACCGCAATGCCGGCGTGCCTCTTCGAATCGTGGGCGACCAAAGGACGTCGGGCGACGAAGGTTCGAATCGGAGCCCGTTCCTTTGGGGGAGAAGGATGGGCTTGGACCAGTAAAGCTTGCGGCGGAATGAAACAGGTCCAGAAAGTCTGCACTTTTTGGACCTGTCAATGGTTGCGGGGGCGAGATTTGAACTCGCGACCTTCGGGTTATGAGCCCGACGAGCTACCGGACTGCTCCACCCCGCGACGGGCGACGGTTACTATAGCATCGGCGTCGAACGATCGTCAAGGTGCCAGGTCTCGATCTCGCCTCGCTCCCGAAAGTCCAGCTCCACTGCCACCTCGAGGGGACCGTGCGCGCGGAAACGTTCCGTGCGCTTGCGGCCAAATACGGGGTCGACCTGGGCGAGCGGGCGCATCCGGAGCGCACGTACGCGTTTGAAACGTTCGGCGAGTTCCTGCTCCTGTTCGCGAAAGTCACCGAGACGCTGCGCGCACCGGACGACTTCGCGCGGGTCGCGCGCGACTATGCCGTCGATGCCGCGGCACAGGGGGTCGCATACGCCGAACTGTTCATCTCCCCGTCGGTTTGGTCGTTCTTCCACCGCGATTTGGACGTCCGTGCCGCCGTCGGGGCGATCCGCGAAGCGCTCGACGATGCCGGCCGGATGCTCGGGATCGAGGTCGCGCTGATCGCCGATCTCACCCGGAACTTCGGCGTCGAGCGAGCCGAGCACTCGGCCAGGCAAGCGGTCGCCCTCCGCGACCTCGGGGTGATCGGGATCGGGCTCGGCGGCGACGAGGCGCACTATCCGCCGGAGCTGTACGCCCGGGCCTTCGCGATCGCGCGCGAAGGCGGGCTCCACGGCGTGGTCCACGCCGGCGAGGCGGCAGGCCCGGAGAGCGTTCGGGCGGCGGTCGAGGTCCTCGGCGCCGAGCGGATCGGCCACGGCGTCCGCGCCGTCGAGGATCCGGCGGTCGTCGCGCTGCTGGCGGAGCGGAAGATCCCGCTCGAGGTCTGCCCGACCTCGAACCGGCTCACGGGAGCCGCGCCGGCGAACGAGCTGCACCCGCTCGGCGCGCTCGACGCCGCCGGCTGCGTGATCACGATCGACGCCGACGACCCGGCGCTGTTCGGAACGACGCTCCTCGACGAGTACCGCTTCGTCGCCGAGACGTTCGGCGAGGACGCGCTCGTGCGCTTCGCGCGCAACGCCATCGACGCGTCGTTCGCGCTGCCGGCGACGAAGGCGAAGCTGCACGCAAACTTCGACCGGTCCCGGAACTCGGCCACCGCGGGTCGAACCTCGTAAGGACGATGGCCGGCCACACCCACTTCGACGAGTCGACCGAAGAGTATCTCGAAGCCGTCTACCGGCTGGAGCGCGAGGGCCCCGGCGTGACCACCTCCGGGCTCGCGACCGACCTCGGCGTCGCGCCGGCGTCGGTTTCCGGGATGCTGAAGAAGCTGACCGCCGACGGCTATCTCGCGTACGAAGCGCGCGGGACCGCGAAGCTCACCGAGAAGGGGCTGCGCGTCGCCGTGCGCGTCATCCGCCGCAACCGCTTGGCGGAAGTTTTTCTGCAAGACGTGCTCGGGATGCCGTGGGACGAAGTGCACGCCGAGGCATGCCGGCTCGAGCACGCGATCTCCGAGCGCGTCGAAGAACGGCTGGTCGCGATCCTCGGCGATCCGAAAGTCTGCCCGCACGGGCATCCGATCCCGCCGGCCGACCTGAGCGAACCCGAACGCGTCGTGCTGCACCTCTCCGACGCGCAGCCGGGGACGACGGTGCGGGTCGTCGAGGTCGTCGAGGACGTTCCCGAGACGCTGCGCTATCTCGACCGGATCGGATTGCGCCCCGGCGCGAGCGTCGACGTCGTCGAGCGCGGCCCGCTCGGCGGGCCGATCACGATCGAGGGCGCAAACGGCCGCACAGCGATCTCGATCGAGCTCGCGCGGCTGATCGCGATCGCACCGGAGGCGAGCCCGGCGCTCAGCGCGTGAGCCTCACCAACATCCTGATCGCGATCAACGTCGTCGCGTACATCTGGCTGACCTCGACCGGCGGGCATTCGTCCGACCCGGCGCTGATCGATCACGGCGCGCTGTACGGCGTCGCGGTCCTCCAGAACGGCGAGTGGTGGCGGATCGTCACCGGCGGCTTCCTCCACGCCAACACGGCGCACATCGCGCTCAACATGTTCGCGCTGTACCAGGTCGGAAACATCGTCGAAGAGATCTACGGCAAGATGCGCTTCGCGCTGATCTACGCGGTCGCGCTCGTCGGCTCGGGGCTCGCGGTCGTCTTCATCTCGCCGAACCAGCCCACCGTCGGCGCGAGCGGTGCGATCTTCGGGCTGTTCGGAGCGCTCGTCGCGGTCGGACTTCGAATGGGGCCGCAGGGCCGCGGATTGATCGGTCAGGTGCTTCCGGTGATCATCATCAATCTGGTGTTCACGTTCGCGATCCCGAACATCTCAGCGTCAGGGCACATCGGCGGCTTGATCACCGGATTTCTCGCCGGCCTCGTGTTCTACATGATGCCGCGCCGCCGCGAGTACGCGTATGCCGTTGCGCCCGGCGAAGCGCGCGGGGACGTCGAGACGATCGAGCATCCGCCGGCGGCCGGCCCGCACGAAGGCGGTCCGCCGCTCGAGGTCCGCGACCCGCGCGAATGAAGCTCGTCGACGACGCGTTCGCGCCGGACGGTCCGATCGCGCGGTCGCTCCCGGGCTTCGAAGCGCGCGAAGGGCAGGTACGCATGGCGCACCTGATCCAGCGCGGCTTCCTTGAGAACATGCACACGATCGTCGAAGCGGGAACCGGCGTCGGAAAGTCGCTTGCGTACCTGGTGCCGGCGCTCCGCGCCGGCGCGCGCGTCGTCGTCTCGACCGGCACGATCGCGCTCCAGGAACAGCTCGTCCGCAAAGACATCCCGCTGGTCACGAAAGCGCTCGGGATCGACGCGCGCGTCGTCCTGCTCAAAGGCCGCAACCACTACCTCTGCAAGGCGAAGTTCGAGAAGGAGAGCGGCTCGCGCTTGATCGCGCCCTCGCTCGCGCTCGAGCGGTTGTGGGCGTGGGCCGAGCGCACCGAGACCGGCGACCGCGCCGAGCTCGACTTCACGCCGCGCGGCGAGGACTGGGAGACGCTCGACGCCGACGCCGACGACTGTGTCGGCGAGTACTGCTCGCGGTTCTCCGACTGTTTCTTCTTCGCGCGGCGCGACGCGGCGCGGTTTGCCGACGTCGTCGTCGTCAACCATGCGCTGTTCTTCCTCGACCTCGCCAGTGGCGGCGCGCTCCTCCCCGCCTACGACTTCGTGATCCTCGACGAAGCGCATCAAGCCGAGAAGTACGCGACGGCGGCGCTGACCGCGACGCTCTCGCCGGTCTCGGTGAACCGGATGATGCGCAAGCTGCACCGCACGTATGCCGTCCCCGGCTCGCACGACGCCGAGCTCGACGAAGGGATGCGCCGGCTGCAGCAGACGCTCGCGCGCGTCCCCGGCGACAAGTACCCGATCGCGGCGAACGAGGGCGTCTTCGACGTGCTGCCGGCGCTGCGCGAGAGCTTCTACCGGCTCGAGAACTGGCT
>DASZGA010000303.1:0-21759 GCA_035939295.1 Candidatus Elarobacter sp.
CCGAGCGACGCCGTCTGCGGCAGGACGCCGATGTGCGCGCAGACCGGGATCCCGCTGCGAACGATCGCCGCGATCCGCGGCGCCGCGTTGGCGCCGCCTTCCAGCTTCACCGAGGAAGCGCCGCCGCGCTTCACCAGCTCCGCTGAGCTCGCGACGGCGAGCTCGTCGGAGGCTTCGTACGTTCCGAACGGCAGGTCAACGATCACGTGAGCGCGCTGCGCTCCGCGCGCCGCCGCAGCGCCGTGGCGAACCATGTCGATCAGCTCGACCGGCGCCGTCGAGTCGTAGCCGAGAACGACCATCCCGAGGGAGTCACCGACCAGGACGACGTCGATCCCGGCCTCTTCGGCGCAGCGCGCGAAGGGTGCGTCGTAGGCGGTGATCACCGGAAACGCGGCGCCTTTGCGCGAGGCGATCTCGGTGGCGCCGATTCGGCGGCTCACGATTGCGCACCGCCGCGCGCCGCGCGTGCCAAGCGCTCGCGGGCGCGGACCAAGCGCAGCATCGTCTCGGTCCGCGGGACCGCGATCCGGTGGGCGGCGGCGCGGCGGACGAGCGTGCCGGAGATCGCGTCGATCTCGGTCGGGCGGCCGGCGTCGAGGTCCTGGAGCATCGAGTTCCGGTTCGCCGTCGCGGACCGCGCCGCCGCTTCGACCAGGGCCCAGGGGTCGGCGAGCGCGATCCCCTCGGCCGCGGCGACGGCTGCCGCCTCGGCGGCGAGCGCGCGGGCGAGCGCCGCGAGGTCCGGATCGCTCACGATCTCGCCGTTGGTCGCAGAGGCCAGCGCGCCGAGCGGGTTGATCGCGGCGTTTACGACGAGCTTTCGCCAGAGCACCGTGTCGACGTCGTCGGAGACCCGCGCGTCGAGCCCGGCGGCGGCGAACGCCGCGACGAGATCGTCGCTGGTCGGCGAAGCTGAGTCGTCGCGCGCGAACGTCGTCGTACCGCGGTTTATCGGGCGCACCCTGCCTTCGCCGAGCGCGATCGCACCTTGCATCGTCGATCCCGCGACGATGCGCGCATCGGGCAGCGCGGCTCTCGCCGCGGCAACGTAGTCGATTCCGTTCTGCACCGATGCGACGAGCGCGTGGGGCGCAAGCACGCCGCGCAGCGGCGCGAGCGCGTCCGGCGTCGCGTACGCTTTCACGGCAACGATCACGGCGTCGCGGTCGGCGAGCGCGTGCGGGTCGGCGGTCGCGCGCACGGCGACGCGGTGCGTTCCCGTGTCGCCGGCGATCTCGATGCCGTCGCGCGCCAGCAGCTCCGCGAGCGCGGCGCGCCGTGCGAGCACGACGACGTCGTGCTTGCCGGCGAGCGCGGCGGCGAGCGTCAGGCCGATCGCGCCGGCGCCGACGATCCCGATCTTCACGGCGGCCCTAGTCGCTGAACCGGAGCAGCATCTCGTCGCCTTGCGTGAAACCCATCGCGGCGTAGAGCGGGCGCGCGTCGTCGGAGGGGTGCAGCGAAAGGAAGATCAGCTTCGCCTCCTGCGCGTACGCGACCACGGCATCCATCAGCGCGCGCGCGACGCCGCGCCGCCGCGCCGCCGGGACGACGTAGACCGATTGCACGCGCCCGGCGCGGTCCGAGGGCCAGTTCGGCCGCGGGATCGCGACGTGCACGAGCACCGCGCCGCTCGCGACCGGCTCACCGTTCTCGTCGTCCGCAACGAACGCGACATACGTGCCGTCGGCGACCTTCGTGCGCATCCACGACGCCCAAAGCGGGATCACCGGCGCGAGCTCCTCGTCGCTCCACTCGCCGACCTCGCGCCACACTCGCGCGCGGTGCTCGGCGAGGAGCGGGGCGTCGTCCGGCATCGCGCGCCGGATCGTCATTCCCTCCACGCTCGGGCGCCGCTACGCGCCGCGAAACTCCGGCGCGCGCTTGGCGGCGAACGCCGCCAGCCCTTCGGCAAAGTCCTCCGTCGCGCCGGCGACGCTCTGCAGGTGCGCTTCGTACGCGAGCGCGTTGTGCACGTCGCCGAGCCCGTTGCGCAGCAGCTCGCGCTTGATCAAGCCGATCGCGCGCGGCCCCTTCGCGAGCGCCGCCGCAAGCGAACGCGCTTCAGAGACGCAGCTGTCGAGCGGCACGACCTTCGTGCACAACCCGAGCGCGTCGGCGCGCGCAGCGTCGATCTTCTCGGAGAGCATGCACAGCTCGAGCGCTTTCGGATAGCCGATGAGCTTGGGCAGCGTGAGCGAGAGCCCGCTGTCGGGGACGAGCCCGATCTTCACGAACGCCGTCGTGAACGACGCGCTCTCGGCGACGATGCGAAAGTCGCACGCGCACGCGATCCCCATTCCAGCGCCGGCAGCGACGCCGTTCACCGCGGCGATCACCGGCTTCTCGATGGTGAGGATCTTGAGCAGCAGCGGCCCGTAGCGGCGCTCGACCGTCGCGCCGAGATCGTGCTTTTCGCCGGGCGGGAGCGTCCGCGGATCGTCGAGCGCCTGTCCGGAACAGAAGGCTTTCCCTTCGCCGGTCAGCACGATCGCGCGCACCGACGCGTCGCGCTCGAGGCTGCGGAACGTCGTCAGCAGCGATTCGAGCAGATCGGCGGTCAGCGCGTTGTACGCCTGCGGCCGCGCGAGCGTGATCGTCGCGACGGCGCCGTCCGTTTCGACGCGATGATCGACCGGTGTTTTTTGCGCGCGTTCCATCAGCGTCCGCTCCATACCGGCTTGCGTTTTTCCAGGAATGCGGCGACGCCTTCGCGCGCGTCCGCGGTCTGCAGCAGCGCGTAGAACGCGCGCCGCTCATCGACGAGCGCGGCGTGCAGCGAGTCCTCGAAGGCGCGGCCGATCGCGCGCTTCGCGGCGCGGACCGCTTGCGGCGCTTTCTTCGCCACGTCTTTGGCGAGCTCGAGCGCCACGGGGAGGACGCGCTCGGCGGGGACGGCGCGGTTGGCGAGCCCGTGCGCCTCCGCTTCGCGGCCGCTCAGCTCGCGGCCAAGCAAGATCATCTCGGCCGCGAGCGTCTTTCCGACCGCGCGCGTGAGCCGCTGCGTTCCGCCGGCGCCCGGCATCACGCCGAGGTTGATCTCAGGCTGGCCGAGCCGCGCGTCGTCCGCGGCGATCAACATGTCGCACGACATCGCGAGCTCCAGCCCGCCGCCGAGCGCGACGCCGCGAACCGCGGCGATCAGCGGCAGCCCGACCGCCCAGATCCGGTCCCACACTTCGAGCTTCGGACCTTCGGCGGCGAACTCGGCGATGTCGGCGCCGGCGGCGAACGCGCGGTCGTCGCCGGTCAGCACGACGGCGCGCGTCACGCCGTCGCCGTCGAGGACCTCGAGCGCCGTCGCGAGCTTCTCGGCGAGGTCGTTCGAGAGCGCGTTCAGGACTTTCGGCCGGTTGAGGCGGAGGAGCGCGACGTGCTCGTGCGGCCGTTCGGTCAGGACGATCTCTTCCATCACAGCGTTCTCCGGTCGAATACGCGTTTTGCTTTGCCGGCTTCGATCCGCTCGATCGTCCCCGGGGTTACGACCCGCGTCTGCAGCGAGATCAGCAGCGTCTCCGAGAGCCGCTTCGTCACCGCGCGTGCGAACGCATCGAGGTCGTCGAGGTGCGCGCCGTAGTGGTGCTCGACCTCGACCAGCATCATGTCGAGCCCGTTCGGCGGCCGGTCGACGAAGATGCGGTAGTTTGCCGACAGCTCGGGGAAGCGCAGCAGCACCTCTTCGATCGCCGACGGAAAGACGTTGACGCCGCGAATCACGAGCATGTCGTCGACGCGTCCGGTGAACCAGTCGATCCGCGCGGTCGTTCGGCCGCACGCGCATTTTTCGCGGACCATCGAGGTCAGGTCGCGCGTACGATAACGCAGCACCGGCATCGCTTCGCGGGTCAGCGTGGTGAGAACCAGCTCGCCGCGCTCGCCGTCGGCGAGCGGTGCGCCGGTTTCGGGATCGATGATCTCGGCGAGGAAGTGGTCTTCTTGGATGTGCAGGCCTTGCTTCTCCAAGCACTCCTGTCCGACGCCGGGGCCGATGATCTCGGTGAGGCCGTAGATGTTGGTCGCGGTGACGCCGAAGAGCTCTTCCAGCTCGTCGCGCATCTCACGCGTCCACGCTTCGGCTCCGCAGATGGCGTACTTCAGCGAGTGGGGTTTGCGCTTCTCTTCGCGCAGCCGCTCGGCGAGGACGAGCGCGTACGAGGGCGTGCAGCCGATCCCGATCACCGGCAGGTCGCACAGCAGCTGAATCTGTCGCGCGGTGTTCCCGCTCGAGGCCGGGATCGCGCACGCGCCGAGCGCCTCGCAGCCGCCGTGGCCGCCGAGCCCGCCCGTGAACAAGCCGTAACCCCACGCCACTTGGAACATGTCGCCCGGCTCGATCCCGCCGGCCGCGAAGCAGCGCGCGACGACCTCGCCGAAAATCCGCACGTCCTCCTTGGTGTACGCGCCGATCGTGGGGTTCCCGGTCGTTCCCGACGAGGCGTGGATCCGCGCGAGCCGGTCGGGCGGAACCGCCAGGAGCCCGAGCGGATACGCATCGCGCATGTCGGCTTTGGTGCTGAAGGGGAGTCCCGCCAGTTCCCCGAGCGATCGCGGCGCCGCGACCCCGCGCAAGCGCTCGCGATAGACGTCGTTGGCGTCCCGCAGCTTCTCGACCAGCGCCTGCAGCCGCTCGAGCTGGAGCGCTTCGAGCGCATGACGTTCGAGCGTCTCGTACTCGGGCTGGAAGATCATGCCGGGGTAGTACGCCCAGGGGGCGAACTGCTCCCGGCGATGGCAGCCGAACCCGCGCTCGAGTTCTGGTTCGAGTTCGGGAGCACGTACTCGTACATCGCCGCGATGCGGATCGAAGGGATGTGCCGCGACGCCGGCGTGCAGTTGCGCTGGAAGCCCTTCCTGCTCGGTCCGATCTTCGCGCTGCAAGGCTGGAACGACTCGCACTTCAACCTGAACCAGCGCCGCGGCGACTACATGTGGCGCGACATGAAACGGCTCACCGCAAAGTTCGGTCTCCCCTGGCAACGCCCATCACGCTTCCCGCGCCTCACGACCCTTCCCGCGCGCGTAGCGTGCGCGATCGCAGACGAACTGTGGGCCGGCGACTTCATCCGCCGCACCTACACCGCAAACTTCGGCGAAGACCGCGAGATCGGCGACCGCGAAGTCGTCACGTCGATCCTCACCGAACTGAACCGCCCCGCCGAAGAGATCATCATCCGCGCCGCATCACCCGCGCACCGCGGAACCCTCCGCGAAAACACCGAGCACGCAATCGCGCTCGGCATCTTCGGCGCCCCAAACTGCATCGTCGAAAACGAACTCTTCTGGGGCGAAGAAACCCTAGAGGATGCGATCACCTGGGCGCTTCGGCGGAAGAACGTGGTCGCCGCATCTCCGCAGATACTGAAGTAAAACGGCGGGTTACCCGTGATGCTACGCCGTGCGGCGGGCTGTTGACGAGAAGATTTCGGCGAGGCGGCCGTCGCGGTCCAAGTCGTGTTCGTTTGCGGTGGTGACGGCTTCGGCGATGTAGGCGTCGCAGGCTGCGTCGGCGGCGTCATGAGCGCCGAGGCGTTCGAGGGCGGCGATTACCGCGTTCGCGTCGCCGTCGGGGAGCTCGCCGATCGAGGCGTAGGCTTGCGCGACGGTGTCGCGGTCAGGCGAGGGAGGCCCGTCGAATGCCCACGCGACGGGGAATGACCACTTGCGGCGGCGGATGTCGGCACCGGCCGGTTTGCCGGTGTCGGCGGGCGTACCCCACGTGCCGAGCACGTCGTCGCGGACTTGGAAGGCGAGGCCGTACGCGCGGCCCATCCGGCCGTACGCAGCGGCGCGCTCGGGCGCTGCTCCGGCGGCGAGCGCGCCGAGCTCGCACGACGCGGCGAACAGCGCTGCCGTCTTGCCTTCGATCATCGCCAGGTACTCGCCGAACGTCACCGACGGCGAGGTCTCGAAGGCGATGTCGGCGCCTTGGCCGTGGCAGAGCGCGTACGTTCCGCGATGCAGGCACGACGTCATTGCGACGACGCGCTCGGCGCCGAACGTGTCCGCGTCGTCGAGCAGCGTCATGTAGGAGAGCGCGCACATCGCGTCGCCGGCGGTGATCGCGGCGGGGATCCCGTAGCGCGCCCACAGCGTCGTGCGCCCGTGGCGCAGCTCGTCGCGGTCCTCGATGTCGTCGTGCACGAGCGAGAAGTTGTGCAGCAGCTCGACCGCCGCCGCCGCCGCGAACGCGTCCTCCGCGCGCGCGCCTTCGGTCTCCGCGACCGCGAGCAGGATCCGCGGGCGCAAACGCTTCCCGCGTTTGGCGTTCGGGTCGTCGAACGCGAAGTGCTCGCGGACCAGCGACTTCACCGGCGAGGAGGCATCAAGACGCTCGACGGCGCGCTCGAGATAGCTCTCGAACGCGTCCAGCGATACGGCGGCCGTCACGTCAGCGCGCGAGGACACCCTTCACCGAGCGCACGATGTTCGGCAAGCGCATCGCGTCGGCGGCCGCCGTCGCTTCGAAACCGGAATGCACCATGCAGTCCTCGCACTTCGGGTTTCCGCTGGCGTGGCCGTAGTTGTCCCACTCGGTCTCGTCGAGCAGCTGCTGGTACGTTTCCGCATAGCCTTCGCCGAGCAGATAGCACGGCTTCTGCCAGCCGAAGAGCGAGTAGCTCGGCATCCCCCACGGCGTGCAGTCGTAGTCTTTCTCGCCGGTCAGAAAGTCGAGAAAGAACGGGCTCGCGTTGAACTGCCACTTCTTGTTCCCGGCGCGGTACGGCGCGAGGATCGAGCGGAACAGCTGGCGCGTCTGCTCCTTGGCGAGGAAATGATCCTGGTCGGGCGCCTTCTCGTAGCGGTAGCCCGGCGAGATCATCATCCCGTCGACTTTCAAGTCGTCGGTGAGGTAGTCGAAGAACGCCTGAAACGTCGCCGGATCGGCGCCGTCGAAGATCGTCGTGTTGGTCGTGACGCGGAACCCGCGCGCCTTCGCCGCTTTGATCGCGCTCACCGCGACGTCGTAGATTCCGTCGCGCGCGACCGCGTGGTCGTGCACGTCGCGCGGCCCGTCGAGATGGACGCTGAACGAGAAGTACGGCGAAGGCGTGAACTTGTCGAGCGACTGCTCCAGCCGGATCGCGTTCGTGCACAAGTAGACGAACTTCTTGCGCGCGACCAAACCGCGAACGATCTCGTCGATCTGCGGGTGCAGGAGCGGCTCGCCGCCGGGAATCGACACGACCGGCGCGCCGCATTCATCGACCGCTTTGAAGCACTGCTCCGGCGTGAGATGACGGCGCAGCACCTCGACCGGGTGCTGAATCTTCCCGCACCCGCCGCAGGCGAGGTTACAGCGGAAGAGCGGCTCCAGCATCAGGACGAGCGGGTAGCGCTTCCGCCCCGCGATCCGTTGCCGGACCACGTACGAGCCGACCGCTACTGCTTGCTTGAGAGAGAGCGCCATCGATCCTCCGCGGGGCGTGAGTCGCGGGCGACGTACCCGTGATCTCGAAACCAGGTGACCGCATCCGAGAGCGCCGTGGTTACGGAGCTCTGCGGAAGACCCAGCTCACGCACCGCCTTCTGCGCGTCGTAGAACATTCGCTGCCTCGCCATCAGCACGCTTTCCAGCGAGACGTCCGGCGGGACCCCGAGCCGCGCCAGCACCAGTTCCCCGAACGCCGCGTACGCCAGTGGAACCGCGTGCGGCAGCCGCAACCGCGGCGCCGGGAGCCCGCTGACCGCGGCCAGCCGGTTGAGAAGCGCGCGCAGGCTCAGGTTCTCGTGGCCCAGGATGTAGCGCTCGCCGGCAACGCCGCGCTCGTAGGCTAGCACGTGGCCTTCGGCGACGTCGCGCACGTCGATCACGTTCAGTCCGGTTTCGACATATGCCGGCATCCGGCGGTTCAAGAAGCGGACGATCGTCGCGCCGGTCGGGGTCGGCTTCGCGTCCCATGGGCCGACCGGGGTCGCGGGGTTCACGATCACCACGTCCTGCCCGCCGGCGAACGCCGCCCGCGCCTCCGCCTCGGCGAAGTACTTCGAGCGCTTGTAGGCGCCGATCAATCGCTCGGGCGGGCTCTGGTAGGTCTCGTCTGCCGGCACACCGTCCGCGCGCACGCCGATCGCCGCGACCGAGCTGGTGTGGACGGTGCGCGGAACGCCGCCCTCGCGCGCCGCCGCAAGGACCGCGCGCGTCCCCTCGACGTTGGTGCGCGTCAGCTCGGCGCGGTCGCGCCGCCACAGGCTGTACGCCGCGGCGAGGTGGAAGAGCGCGTCGCTGCCGCGCATCGCCTCGGCGAGGTCCGGCGTGAAGAGATCGCCGCGGACCAGCTCGACGTCCAGCCCGGCGAGGGAAGGCGCCCCGCCGCGGACCAGCGCGCGGACGCGCCAGCCCCGCGCCAGCAGCGCGCGCACGAGGTTCGCGCCGACGAAGCCGGCGGCGCCGGTGACGAACGCGGTCGGCACGGCCGAATCAGTACGGAAGCGTGAACGGGCGCTTGCGGACGCGCTCGACCAGCCAGCGCAGGGTGCGGTTCGTCAGCGTCGAGGTGGAGCCCGCGATGATCAGCGCGCGCACCTCGGCGCGCGAGACCTTTACGGAGCCGCCGGGGACCAGCATCTCGTCGGAGCGCTCGAGCTCGCGGATCGTCGCGATCGCGAGCAGCATCGGCAAGACGCAGAACAGCCGGATTCGCAGCGCGGCCGCCGGGATCGCCTCGACGTAGCGCAGCGCGCGCTCGACGTCCTCGTGCGCGAGCGCGAGCAGCGGCGCGAGCGCGGCGCGGTTTGCCGCCCGCCGCTGCGGGTCGAGGATCGCCTCGTGGGTGCTTCCCACCGCCTGCAACAGCTCGGCCGGAACGTAGATCGCGTTCTCGTGCTCGGCGTCCCAGGCGATGTCCTTGAGGATGTTGACGGTCTGCAGCGCTTCGCCGAACGCCTCGCAGTCTTCGAGCAGCCGCGCGTACGTCGAGTTGCCGACGAACGCCGAATGCTCGTGCCACAGCTCGGTGAGCAGATGCCCGACCGTCCCGGCGACGAAGTAGCAGTACTCGCGAAACTCCGCGAGGCTCGCGATCCGGATCCCTTCTGGATGGTCGATCACGAAACGCCGCATTCCGAACACCATCTCGGTGACCCAGCGGCGCAGGATCGCGCGCGTCGGCGCGTCGAGCTCGCGATAGCTCAAGAAGACGGTGCCGGTCTGCGCGATCAGGTCGAGGTACTCGTCGTTCGCGGTCAGCTCGGCGCCGTACGCGCCGTATTCGTCCGCCTGCGACGGATCGTCGAAGCACGCGAGCAGCGCATCGAGAAGCTCGGCTTTGCGCTCCGGGCTGACGGTGAGATCGTCCTCGACCGTGTCGGCGATCCGGCACAGAAGGTAGCCGATCCGAACCGGCGGCTCCAGCTTCGGCGAGAGCATCTTGATTCCGAGCGCGAACGTGCGCGAAACTCGGGGGAGCAAGAGCCGCGAAGCGCGTTCCGCCTCTTCAGGCGTCGCGTTCGGGGCAGCTCCACGGCGTGCTACCTCCACGGCACAGGTCTTCCGTCGTGGGAGCGTCCGGGCCTCTCCCTTGGGCAGGAAGGGCCTTGCCGAGACGGCGCAAACGGGCTGGCATGCGAATCGGGACGCCCGAGCACCGGGACCTTTTCTGCCGGACTTTCATCGAGACGCACACGGCGTTCGAGCCGGAGCTGCTGCCGTGGCCCGAGCTCAGCGACGTCGAGCTGGCGCGGCTGCGGGCCTTTCCGTTCTGGAGCTACGCGCGCTCGATCGAGCAGCGCGCCGGGCGGATGGTGACGGGGTTCGCGCAAAAGGTCGCCGACCCGGTCATCCGCGAGGCGGTCGCGCTCCAAGGGTTCGAGGAGACGCGGCACGGCCGTTTGATGGCGCACGTGATCGAGCGCTACGGGATCGAGGTCCCGGAGAACCCGATGGAGGACGCGCCGCTCCACAATGACGATTTCTGCATCTTCGGTTTCGGTGAATGCAGCGATTCGTTCGTTGGTTTCGGCGCCTTCTCGCTGGTGCGGCAGAAGGGGCTCTTTCCCGAGCCGTTGCTGGCCATTTTCGACGAGGTCCTCTTCGAAGAGGCCCGCCACGTCGTGTTCTTCATCAACTGGTGGCGCTACGAGGAAGCGCGCGCCGGGCGCGACAAGCCGGTCCTGCGCACGTTCGCGGCGCTGCGGTATCATCTGCGCGCGATTGTCGGGGCGGCGACGGGCGCCGCCGACTCGCCGAAGGCCGACATACGGCTCGACGATCCCGAGCTCGACGCGTTCGTCAAGAGCGTGACGCCGCTGATGTTCCTCGAAGCGGCGCTGGCCGAGAACCGCCGCATGATGGCGCGGCTCGACCGCAAGCTCGTCAAGCCGACGCTGATGCCGGGAATCGCGACGGCGTTGCTGCTCGGAATTCGCATGCTGCCGCCGCGGCGCGACGTCGTTGCGGCGCCGACGCCGTCGCGCAACGGCGCGGGTGCTGTAACGGCTCCGGTTTCGGCGGGGAACCCCGCTACGTAACGGTCACCGGCGTGAGCGTCACCGTTACCGTGACGCTCGTCGTGCGGTTCCCGGTGTCCCGAACGGTGATCGTCGTTTGTCCGGCGCCGGCGGGCGTTACGACGAACGTGTTCGGCTGCGTGCCGGGCGCGACGGTAGCGACTGCCGCATTCTGGCTCGTCGCCGTGAACGTTCCGGCGTAATTGGCCTCGGTTACCCCGAAGCTTTGATTGTAGGCTGCGCCTGTGTTCGTGAACGTCAGTGAGGACGGTGCGGCGACGGGGTTGGACGGCACCGGCGTCGGGCTCGGTGTCGGTGACGGCGTGGGCGTCAGCGAGGGCGTAGGAGACGGCGTTGGAACCGGTGTCGGGTTGACGGTCGACGCGCTGCCGCCGGAACCGCTGCACGCCGGAAGGCTGCCGCCCGCGAAAAGGGCGCCCACGAGCACGAACCCCCGCAGAATGAACGCCGGATCGCGGCGCAGCGCCATGGCGATCTTCCTTTCGGCGCGCGCCGCCCGCCGCGAACGCTTGGCGCTGAAGTAAGGGGAAGCCGGCGGATTTTCCTTTGCCTTGCCCGGAAATGCAAGGGATTCTTGCGATGGGCTTACGTATTGCACGCAGACGGGATCACGTTCGAGAGGACCGCGCATGGTTCGTCGAGTCGTCGCAGTCGCCGGGCTCGCCGCCGTGCTTTCAGGCTGCGGTGGCGGTGGCGCGGCCGTCGCTCCGACCGCAGTTGTTCCGCCCGATATGCGCGTGCCTGCGAGCGTCTCGTTTGTCGTCCGCGTACCGACGGGCACGACGCCGGCGTCGGCCCGGCGGCGGCCCGCGTACGTCAGCCCGTCCACGCAGTCGTTGACGATCGCGAATGCCGGGACGATAATCGTCACCGCGAACCTCACGCCGCAGTCACCGGGCTGCACAGCGCCGACGGCGACGACCCCGCTGACGTGCACGATCGGCGCGACCGTTCCGTCGGGAACGAATACGTTGACGATCGCTACGTACGATCGGCCGGGAGCGACCGGGACGAAGGTTGCCGTCGCGGCGCTGCAGGTGACGGCGTCGCCGAACGGACCGACGACGATCAACCTGACGCTGAGCGGGATCGTCGCCGCGCTCGCGCTCGCGCTCGACCCCGCGACTCTCCCCAGCGGCAGCGCAGCGAACACCGCGATCATTCTCAACGCGCTCGATCCCGACGGGAACATCATCGTCGGACCGCAGCCGTTCGCCGACGCGAACGGCAACGCGCTCACCGTCACGCTGAGCGACTCCGACGCGAGCGGCGCGACCAGCTTGCCCGCGCAGCACACGTTCACCGCGCCGACCGGCGACGTCGCACTGCACTACACCGGCGCCGTGATCACCGGCGCGACGATCACCGCGTCCGCGCCCGGCGTTACGTCGAAGACCGCGACCCTGACGATCGGGACGAGCTCGGCATTCGTCACCGAATTCCACGCCGGGATCGCATCGGGGAGCGGCGCGGCGGGGATCGCGCTCGGACCCGACGGGAACCTCTGGTTCACCGAGCTCTTCGGCGACCGGATCGGTCGCATCTCACCGCACGGCGTCGTCCGCGAGTTCTCCGCGGGGATCACGCCCTTCTCGCGGGCGAGCTCGATGGCGGCCGGACCCGACGGGAACATGTGGTTCACCGAGAACGCGGGGCGGATCGGCCGGATCACACCCGGCGGCGCGATCACCGAGTTCAGCGCCGGGATCCCGAGCGGCGCGCGGCCCGCCGGGATCGCCGCGGGCTCGGACGGCAACGTGTGGTTCACCGACGAGAGCGCGCTGCGCGTCGGCCGCATCACGCCGGCCGGCGTCGTGACGATGTTCACCGCCGGGATTACCGTGAAAGCCGTCTCGGCGTTCTTGGCGCCGTGCTCGGCGGCGAAGGGACCGAACGGCAACGTGTGGTGGCTCGAGCAAGATCTCTCGATGGCCGGGATTCCGCAGATCGCGCAGATCACGCCGGCCGGAGTCGTGACCGAGTATCCGCTCACCCTCGCGATCGTCGCCGGCGTCGCGCCGGGACCCGATGGCAACGTGTGGTTCACCGAAGGCAGCAACATCGATCGGATCACGCCGGCCGGGACGGTCACGCGTTTCGCGCAGCCGGTCGCCACGTCGATCGGGACCGGTTGCATCGCGCTCGGCCCCGACAACAACCTGTGGTTCACCGGCGAGTTCGCGGACGGCGTCGGTAAGAGCACACCGTCGGGGACGATCACCACCTACAGCACGGGCTTCGGGATCACGTCGCTGTCGACGCCGGTCGGGATCGCGCCGGGGTCGGACGGGAACGTCTGGTTCACCGAACAGACCGGCGACGGTGTCGGACGGGTGAACATCCGATGACGCGTCGCGGGCTCGCGCTGACCGCGCTGGTCGCGCTCGCCGCATGCGGCGGCGGCGGAGGCGGCTCGTCCGTTCCCACCCAGCCGGCAGCGACCGCACCGCCCAACGCGAAGGGGACCGCGCAGATCACGATTCGCGTCCCGTCGTCGACGCAGACGTCCGGAAGCGCGCGCCGGCCGCGCTATGTGAGCGCCGCGACGAAGTCGCTCGTCATCTCTGCGAACGGCTCCGTCGTCACCGTCGCGAACATCAGCCCGACCTCGCCCGGCTGCACGGCGGCGAGCGGCAACACGCCGCTCACCTGCGTGGTGAACGCGGACGTTTCAAGCGGCACCGCGACGATCGGCTTCGCGACGTTCGACCAGCCCGGCGGGCTCGGCAACAAGCTTTCGACCGCGTCGGTAAACGCGACGATTACGGCCGGGGCGGTGAACCCGCTGAGCGTGACGCTGAACGGCGTCGTCGCGCGCGTCACGATCGACTTCAACTACAACAACGCGTTCGGCACGCTGGTCGAGAACGAGCCGCAGACGGTCAACCTGCTCGTCAACGCGCAGGATGCGAGCGGGAACACGATCATCGGCCCCGGCGTGTACGTCGACGCGAGCGGAAACCCGGCGACGATCGCGCTAAGCAAGGACGCGAATTCGTCCGACCTCGACGCCTTCTCCACCTCGGCGATCACCGCTCCCGGTACTGCGGTTACGGTGCGCTACAACGGGCGCAGCCCGCTCACGGCGATCGCCTGCAGGCGCGGCTCGGTAAACGATCCCACCCCGAGCGGTCGCGGCTTGATCATCGTGCCGGGGACGACGCGCGGCATCTCCGCGACGATCCCGAACGTCGCGACCGGAACCAGCCAGCTGCAGATCGTTAACATCTCCGGCGTTTTCAACAACCGCAACATCACCGTGTCGAACTCGAAGAGCAACACGGTGACGTCGTACTTTCCGTTCTTCGGCGCCGGCGCCGGAGCGCTCATGTCCATCGTGCCGGACGAGGCGCCGCTGCGCGTCCTCGGCGGCGCGGCTACCGGCTTGAACGTTCCGCAAGGGGTCACGTACGACAACAACGGCGTCATGTACGTCTCCGGCTCGTCGATGGCGGCCATGGAAGGCTACGACCCGCCGTTCACGTGCGCGAACGGAAACGAGACGCCGGACTTCGCGACCGGCGCGCTCGTGCACGGCTTCGGCAGCGTCCCCGATCCCGCGGGCAACATCACGGTCGCGTGCCAAACGTGCTCCGCCGTCGTCTTCGACGCGGTCGACACGTTCGCGCCGGGCGCGGGCGGGGCGCTGGTGCGGCAAGTCGCCGGCGCCGCGACGCTCCTTGCGCAACCGGTCGGCGTCGCGTACGACAGCGCCGGGAACCTGTACGTCGCGAACTCGCAGAACAACACCGTCACCGTGTACGCGCCGAACGCCAACGGCAACGTCGCGCCGATCCGCACCATCACCGCGGGGGCGAGCGGGCTCAGCCAGCCCAAAGGGCTCGCGGTCGACGGAAGCGACAACCTCTACGTCGCGAGCTTCGGAAGCAACACGGTCTTGGTGTACGCGTCCGGAGCGAACGGAGCGGCGGTTCCCACCCGCACCTACACCGGTTTGAACCAGCCGTACGGGATCGCGATCCGGCACCCGAGCTCGGCCGGCCAGCAGATGCCGCCGACGACCGACGCCTACGTGACGAACTTCGGCAACGACACCATCTCGGTCTTCGATCCGAGCGCGAGCGGCTCGACGCCGGCGTTCGTGTACCAAGGTCCGGACATGCAGCTCAGCGGTCCGACGTTCATCACCTTCGGCGACTGATCGAAGTGCTGCGAGGGCTCTGCGCTGCGAGCGCCGCGGCGTTCGTCGCGTTCGTCTGCGCCGCCGCGCCGTGCCCTGCCGAGCCTGCGGCGGAAACGTCGTTCGAGCTGATCCGCCCGCTCGGCGACGTGTACGACGAGCGGTCGACCGACGGCGACGCGTACCCGCCGTCGCTTGCGGCAAAGCTGCTGCTCGCTCGCGGCGATTTTGCGATGAGCTTGCAGTACTGGCGCAACGTCTATCGTACCGAAAGCGCCGGCGCCGGCTCGCTGACGCGCTACGCTCGCATCGAGGGCGGATTCGGTACCGCCACACCCTTCATCGCCCGCGACTCTTCGTTCGAGGCGCACCTGGGGTATCGCATCGCGCGCAGCGCGCCGCTCTACGCCGGGATCGGTGTCGTGCGGACGTGGACGAACTATCACTATCCGGTGCTGACCGGCGTGGGCGCGGGGCTGGAGCTGCGCGCCGCGCAGTCGGCAGGGCTGCGGCCGTTCGTCTCGGCGTTCTACTATCCGTCGGCGTCCGGAACGTACGTCACCGAAAGCGCGCCGGCGCGAACGCTGCACCCGTTGTTCGGGATCGTCAAAGCCGACTTCGGCGTCGTGCTGCGCGGCGCGCGCTCACCCGTGTTCGTCCTCGCCGGCGACAGTCAGGAAGTCCGCACGGGCCACGCGCTGCCGGGCGACGTGCGGTTCATCCGCTCCGATCCGTACCTCGGGATCGGAGCGCGGCTGTGAGCGCCGCGTAGCGGCCGAGCGCGCTGAGCGGGAAGTGCAGCCGGTACTGATGGTAGTTCAAGTAGAAGTGCACCGGGAAGCCGGTGCCGGTGAACTCCGGTTCTTCCCAATTGCCGTCGGCGCGCTGCGTGCGCAGCAGATAGCCTGCGCCGCGCTCAATCGCTGGTTCGAACGCGTGCGCGATCTTCGGTAGTCGTTCTACGCACGCGAGGAGACCGATCAGCGCCCACGCGGTTTGGCTCGCCGTCGTCGGGCCTTGCCCGCGCAACGTGGGATCCTTGTAGGTGTCGGTCGTTTCGCCCCAGCCGCCATCGGGCTGCTGCACGCTCTTCAACCACACGGCGCCGCGCACGACCGCTTCGTCCACCGCGCGATCGCCCCATTTTTCTGCGCGGTCGTTACGTTCGTCACGGCCATTGCGCCGAAGCGGACCGAGCGCGGCCAGCGCGCCGCTCGTGCCGTAGACATAGTTGACACCCCAGCGGCCGAACCACGCGCCGTCGCGTTCTTGTTCGTCCAGCAGAAAGCGCAGCCCGCGGTCGAAGCGCGCGTCGTCGAATTCGTGCAGCTTGCAGCGTACGACCATCTCGAGGACGCGCGCGCTCACGTCGGCGGTGCTCGGGTCGATCATCGCTTTGAGGTCGCCGTAGGGGATGCGGTTGAGCCAAGCCTTGTCGTTGTCGACGTCAAACGCGCCCCAGCCGCCGGTCTTGCACTGCATCGTCGCGACCCAATCCGCGGCGCGCGCGATCGCGCCGCGGAGGCGCTCCGGCTGTGGATGCTCGACGGCGGCAAGCGCCATCGCGACGACGGCGGTGTCGTCGACGTCGGGATACCACGCGTTCTCGAACTCGAACGCCCAGCCGCCCGGTTTTCCCGTGCGGTTCTTCACCGACCAGTCGCCGTAGCGCGCGACGATCTGCTTCTCGAGCAGCCACGTTGCTGCGCAGACCATGCGCGGGTCGTCGCGCGGAACGCCGGCGTCGGCGAGCGCGCGGACCGCGAGCCCGGTGTCCCACACCGGCGAGATGCACGGCTGCACGCGGTACGCGCCGTTCGCGGTGACGGTGAACCCGTCGATCGCCGACCAGCCGCGCACGACGACGGGATCGTTCGCATCGTAGCCGATCGCGCGCAGCGCCAGCATCGCGTTGAGCATCGCCGGAATGATCCCGCCCCAGTCGCCGGTGTGCTCTTGCCGTTCGACGGTCCAGCGTTCGGCGAGCTTTAGACCGCGTTCACGAAACGGTACGAGGCCCGTGCGCTCGGTCCACTTCAACGCGCTGTCGACGCCGTTGAAGAAGCGCTCGAACGCGTCGATCCCTTCGGGGAGCGCGAAGCGCGCGTTCGCTCGGCCTTCGGCGTAGAGCTCGTCGAGGTTCGGAGCGGGGCCGTAGACCGGTTTGCGGTCGAAGAGCAGGATCAGCGGAACCGTGCTCCCGCGCGCCCAGCTCGAGAGATCGTAGATCGAGAGCGGTCCGCGTTCCGGCAGCACCATCAGCCACGGCGGAAGCGAAGGAAGACCATCCCATTCGTACGCGCCGATCAGCGCGAGGTGCATCTTGGTGAAGACCCGCGTCCGCGTGATCCCGCCCCGCGCGAGCACGAACTCGCGCGCGCGCCGCAGCGCAGGATCGTCCGCCGAAACGCCGAGCAGCCGCAGCGCCATGTACGCCTCGACGGTGACGCTGAGCTCACCGCCGTCGCCGTACGCGAGCTCCCAGCCGCCGTGCTCGCGCTGCTCGCCACGGAAATAGCGCTCCGCCGCAGCGCGCGGCACCTTCTCGAACCGTCCCCAC
Organism: Candidatus Elarobacter sp.; assembly: GCA_035939295.1. Lineage (GTDB taxonomy): Bacteria > Vulcanimicrobiota > Vulcanimicrobiia > Vulcanimicrobiales > Vulcanimicrobiaceae > Vulcanimicrobium. The sequence continues at coordinate 17,172 of DASZGA010000303.1, forward strand.
ACGTGGTGGAGCAGCACCACCTCCGCGGTGATCGAGACATTCGACTGCAGCTCAGCCCACCAGTACCCGTCCGGATGCTGCAACTGAAACAGCGCATCCGTCGCACGCGCGATCGCGTCGTCGAGCGCCGGCACGGCGGGTCGGTCGGTTTCAGTGTTCGAAGGCGATGCGTGAATGCTCAAAGCTTTGAAAGTCGCGGCTTGGATTTCGGCGGCGGCGTGGGTCGGGCTGGTCGTCGCTCGTGGGCGGTTTTGGGATTCGCGTGCCGACGGCCTTCGTGAATCGGCTCCCGGTGATCCGGCGCCGGAGGTGCACGCGGTCGTGCCCGCGCGGAACGAGGCGGACGTCGTCGCACGCACGCTCTCCTCGCTGCTGGCGCAGCGCTATCCCGGGCGCTTCGCGATCACGCTCGTCGACGACCGCAGCGACGACGGGACCGGTGCGGTAGCGCGCGCGACGATCGCCGCCTCCGCCGCGCCGGAGCGCGCCTCCGTCGTCGACGGCTCCCCGCGCCCTGACGGCTGGACCGGAAAGCTGTGGGCACTCGCGTCCGGCGTCGAAGCGGCGCGCGCGAGCGGCGCACGCCCGGTCTATTGGTGGTTCACCGATGCCGACGTCGAGCACGATCCGGAGACGCTCGCGCGGCTCGTCGCGACCGCACTCGCGGAGCGGCGCGCGCTCGTTTCGCAGATGGTCGAGCTCCACTGCGCTTCGCCGTGGGAGCGATTGCTGATCCCGGCGTTCGTCTTTTTCTTTCGGATGCTCTACCCGTTCGCGTGGGTCAACGACGACCGCCGCACGACCGCCGGAGCCGCCGGCGGTTGCGTGCTGATCGCCGACGAAGCGCTGCAACGCATCGGCGGACTCGACCGAATCAAAGGCGAGCTGATCGACGATTGTTCGCTCGCCGCCGCGGTGAAGTCCGGCGGCGGCGGATTGTGGCTGAGCCTTACGACGCGCTCGCGCAGCATACGCCCGTACACGTCGCTCGAGCAGATCTGGTCGATGGTCGCGCGCACCGCGTACACGCAGTTGAAGCACTCGCTACCGCTCCTCGCGGGAACGATCGCCGGAATGTTGCTGCTCTACTACGTCCCCGTCGCAGCAACGTTCGCCGGCGCGCGCCGCCGCCGTTTCGACCTCGCGCTCCCCGGCACAATTGCTTGGAGCACGATGGTACTCGCATATGCGCCGACGCTACAACGCTATCGTCAACCCCCGCTCGCCGCGCTCGCGCTCCCGCTCGCGGCCGGAATCTACACCGCGATGACGGCCGACTCCGCGCTGCGCCACGCGCGCGGCGCCGGCGGCGCGTGGAAAGGCCGCAGCTTCACACCGCGATCCCGCTGAGCGCGCGTGCCGTCTCCGTGAGCGTCGCCAGCGAGCGGCGTACGTCGCGGACGAATGCTGTCGCGGCGCGCGGCGCGCGGACGAACGCTTCGGCGATCTTCAGCGGGCGCAGCTTACCTTCGGGGTCGACGGCGTCTTCGATCGCCGGAAGGTTGCGCGAGGCGTCGTCGCTGACGACGCGCACCATCGCGAACGGGACGCCTCGTTCGGCGAGCGCCGCCGCGAGGTGCGTCCCCTCCATGTCGACGACGTCGGCGTTGAAGCGCTGCGCGAGCACGTGGCGCGCGTCGACCGCCGTCACGACGCGGCGCGTCGTGCAGGCGTTGACGACGTGCGCGCCCGGCAGCGCCGCCGCGACCTCGTCCACGCGGTCGGGGTCGATCGCGAATGCGTGCGCGCCGTCGACGACCCGGGCGTAGATCGCGACGTCGCCGGCGCGCAAACGCCACAGCGCACCGCACAACCCGACGACGACCACCCTCTCGCCGGGCGCGAACTCCGGCAATGCGTTGGCCGCCGCGGCGCCGGGCGGAACGACGATCGCATCGGATACGGCTCGCAGCACCGCGCGCGCCTCGGCGCCCTGCGGAACGACGAGCCTCACGGCACCGTTCGCACCGGCGCGATCAGCGCGCGGTTGCGCCCGTCGATGCGGTCTGGTCGGTGACGATCTTGTAGTCGGAGAACGTCGCGTGCGCGACCACGTGATACGCGGGGAGCTTGATCTCCGCGTCTTCGGTCGCCGGAACGGGAACGCCGTCGACCAGCGTCGGGTTCACCTTCACCTCGATCCGGCCGCCGTTCACGTACTGCCACTGGATGCGGCGCAGCCCGTCGGCGTCGAGCTCGGCGTGCACGCCCTTGATGTTCCCAGCGACCTTGTCGCGCATCTCGACCGAGGTCCGCTCGCCGTCGTGCGCGATGCTCGCGATGTCGTAGTGCTCCGGCCACGTCTGCGGCTCGAGCGGGTCCATCTTCATGTTCTCGAACCCCTTGCCGAACCACGGCACGCGGTCGAAGTGGACCGAGTACAGGTTGGGGCGCTTGTACGCGATGTGGCCTTCGAGGTGGAACTTGAGGTACGGGAACGTCCGTAGGGCGAAGTCGACGTGGAGCTTCGAGGTGTACGACTGGACCGGCGCCGAGCGCGCCCCGGTGACGGCGAAGACCCGCGCGGCCTCCTCGGCCGGAGCCGTCGGGGCGGGGGCTTCGGCAAGCAAGCCAATGGACGCGACGATCAGAGCGGCGCGATGAACTGCGGAGCGCATCGTCGTGCAAGACCCCGGGAATCCCGGTTGGGTTGCTGGCCGCCGTGCGCGTTTCGGCAAGCGGCCCCCCGGGAACGTCTCGGGCGCGATGTATGCGGAATATGTGATCCCAGAGTCGGTGCCGGACGTGCCCGCGATGCCGGACGCCCCACCCGACATGCCCGGGATCCCCGCCGATCCGACGTCGCCCAGCGGCGACCCGGAGCCGATGGACATCGCGCTCTAAGCTCTCCAGGAGGGGAACGTTGCGAATCATCACCCGTCTCTCAGTACTCGTCCTCGCGCTGTTCCTCGCCTTCGCCCCGACGTTCGCGATCGCGCAGACCTCGGGCGGCGGCGGTGGCGGTACGACCAGCGGTAGCACCAGTGGCGGCGGCACGTCCGGCGGCACGACCAGCGGAACGACCAGCGGCGGCACGACCAGCACGACCACAACGACTTCGACCGATCCGAACGCGAACGCGAACGGGATCAACTGGACCTGGATCGTCGTCGGGGCAGTAGTCCTCGTCGTCGTCGTCGGGCTCATCGCGATGTCGAACAACCGCTCCAGCTCGACCAGCACGACCGTCCGTCGCGACTAGCTCGGCCGGAACAATCGAAACCCAGGGAGTAGGGTCGGCACTGTGAGTGTCCGGCTCTATCCCTATCTCCTGGAACCGAAAGAATCGCCGGCGATCTGGGGCGGCGACGCCTTGGTGAAGCGCTACGGAAAGCCGGGCGATCCGCACCAGCGGCTCGGCGAGTCGTGGGAGTGCTGGGACGAGAACGCGGTCGCGAACGGCGCGCTGGCCGGGAGGCGCGTGCGCGATCTGCGCGGCGAGCTGGGCCGGTCGCTGACCGGCCCGATCGACCCGGCGCGCACGTTCCCCGTGCTGACGAAGATCATCGACGCGCGCGAGCCGCTTTCGGTGCAAGTTCATCCGGACGATGCGTACGCGCAGCGCGTCGAAGGCCAGCCGAACGGCAAGACCGAGTGCTGGTACATCCTCGAATGCGAGCCCGGCGCCGAGCTCGTGCTGGGTTGGCTGCGCGACATGACGCGCGAAGAGTACGAGCGCCGCGTCGCCGACGGAACGCTCGGAGAAGTGCTGCGCCGCGTCCCCGTCCATCCGGGCGACGCCTTCTATCTCCCGGCCGGAACGCTGCACGCGATCGGCGCGGGGATTCAGCTCTTCGAGACGCAGCAGGCCAGCGATCTGACCTACCGCATCTTCGACTGGAATCGCGTCGGCGCCGACGGCAAGCCGCGCGAGCTGCACGTGCAAAAAGCCGGTGACGTTCTCGACTACCGCGCGACGTTTCCCGGCGCGGTGATGCAGCTTCCGTTTCGCGAGCAAGGACTGGAGCGCACGCTGCTGGTCGCCGATCCGAATTTCTTGGTCGAGCGCGTCGTCGTCACGCGCGACGAAGCGTACGTCGAGACCGACGGCTTGCCGCTCACGATCACCGTGATGGGCGCTCACCTGCGCGTCGATTCGCCGGGCCTCGACTCACCGGACGCAAGCACGCTCTTGGAGCCGTGGCAGAGCATCGTGACGCCGGCGGCGTTCGAGCGGATCGCGTTGATCCCGGGCGGGACGCCGACCAGCGCGCTGATCGTGCATCCGCAACCCGACTTGCGGAAGATGCGCGAGAGAGCGATCGCCGCCGGCGCCGGCGAGCGGGCGGCCGACGCGTTTTTCGCGCAATTCGGCTAGCTGCATTGCTGGCATGGTGCTGAGAACAATTCTCATCTAGACCTTAGCACTTCTGGGCGCGGTCGGGAGTACCAGAAGTACAACCATGCATACATTGGAACGGCCGGCGACAAACGGCCGCGTCTCTACCGTCATCTTAGAAGCCCCGCGCCGTCGCCCGCGGTGGTGGTTCGTCGCCGCCGCGGTCGTGCTCGTCATCGCGATCGTGGCATCCGTCATCGCGGTGCGCTCGCGCGCGTCGGCGGTGACGTACACGACCGTTCCGGTGCA
>DASZGA010000304.1:0-4956 GCA_035939295.1 Candidatus Elarobacter sp.
GCCAGCTCGGAGCTCGACGCTCCCATGAGCCGGACCGGCTCCTCGCCGGTGCGCGTGATGACGACCTCGTAGCGCCCAACCTTCGTCGACGGGCGCGGCGAGCTGATGCGAACCATCTTCACCATGGGTCACTTCCATTCGCGGCAACGAATCAGGACGCGTGCGTACGGGACGCGCGACGTTTCCCTGTTGCGATGAGTGTACAGCATGTACGCAAGGGGTGCCAGCCCGAGCAAGAGGGGCGCAGCGCGGCGCGGCCTATACAGCACCGATGACGACAGCGACGAACGGCACGAGATCGGCGGGCGGACCGCTCGCCGGCGTGCGGGTGCTCGACGCGTCCACGATGATCGCCGCGCCGAGCACCGCCGCGACGCTGGCCGACTACGGTGCCGAGGTCGTGAAGCTGGAACGCCCCGGCTCGGGCGATCACGTCCGGCGTTACGGCGCCACCAAGAACGGCGTCGGACTCTATTGGAAGGCGCTGGGGCGGAACAAGAAGAGCGTCGCGCTGGACCTGCACGGCCACGACGCGCAAGAGCTGCTGCTGCGCTGGCTCCCGCAGTTCGACGTCTTAATCGAGAACTTCCGGCCGGGGACGCTCGAGCGCTGGAACCTCGGGCCCGAGCGATTGCTGGCGGCCGCGCCGCAGCTCGTCGTGCTGCGGATGACGGCGTTCGGTCAGGACGGTCCGTATCGCGACCGCGCCGGGTTCGGGACGCTCGCCGAAGCGATGACCGGGGTCGCCGCGGTCTCCGGATATGACGACCGGCCGCCGCTTCTCCCCGCGTTCCCGCTCGCCGACGTGATGGCGGGCCAGGCCGCGACCGCCGCCGTCTGCGCCGCCTATGCGAACCGGCTGCGCACCGGCGAAGGCGAGGTGATCGACTTCGCGATCTACGAAGCGGTGATGAAGCTCGTCGAGTCGCAGCTCACCGAGTACGCCGCGAATGGAACGCTCCACCGCCGGCTCGGAAACCGGATGGAAGATACCGCGCCGCGCGGCGCGTACCGCTGCGGCGACGGCGCGTACGTCGCGCTCTCCGGGAGCACGCAAGAGGTCGCCGAGCGCGTTTTGCGCACGATCGGCGGCGAAGAGCTCGTTGCCGACCCGCGCTTTCGCACCAACGCCGACCGGGTCGCGAACGGCGAGGCGCTCGACGCGCTGATCGACGCGTTCTGCTTGCAGCGGCCGCGCGACGAGGCGATCGCGATCCTCAGCGGCGCCGGCTGCGCCGCCGGCCCACTGGAAACGATCGATTCAGTATTTGAAAACCCGCAGATCGCCGCGCGCGGATCGCTCGCTCGGTTGCACGATCCCGACCTCGGCGAGGTCGTGATCAACAACGCCTTTCCGCGCTTCGAGCGCGCCGGGGCGCCCGCGCTGGAGCCCGGGCCGTCCGAGGTGGGCGCTCACACGGCCGAGGTCCTGAGCCGCGATCTGTGCTTGTCCGCTGCCGACCTGCAACGGTTGGCGGCGTCCGGCGTCATCGCGGACCCGCGCTACCGGGACAGCGGAGCCGCGACGACGTAAAGCCCCGGACCAGCGAGAAATCCTTCGCGTATCCGGCTTCCAGAGGAGTCCCCATGTCCGTCACCCGTCAAGGTTTCGTCCTCGGCACCGCGGCGACGTTCGCCACCATCGGCATCATCACGCCCGCCCGAGCCGCCGAGTTCGAGCTCAAGTACGGGCACGATCTGCCGCCGGAACACCCGATCAACGTCCGTTCGGTCGAGGCGTTCGGGCGGATCAACAAGGCAACGAACGGCCGCGTGAACATCAAGTCGTTCCCGACCAGCCAGCTGGGCAGCGATCCCAGCATGATCTCGCAGCTGCGCTCGGGTGCGATCGAGGCACTCGCGATGCCGGGTGCGTTTCTCAACCAGATCGCACCGCTCGCGTCGATCGAGAACCTCGCCTACGCGTATCCGAACCGCGACACCGTGTTCCGCGCGATGGACGGCGACCTCGGCAAAGTCGTGCGCGACGACATCCAGGCCAGAGGCGGGATGGTCGTCCTCGAGAAGATTTGGGAGAACGGCTTCCGCGAGATCACGACCTCGACCAAGCCGATCCACAACGTCGGCGACCTCGCCGGCCTGAAGATCCGAGTCTCGCCGGGCGAGATTCGCGTCGACACGTTCAAGTCGCTCGGCGCTTCGCCGTCGCCGATCGCGCTGAGCGAGCTCTATACCTCGCTGCAGACGCACGTCATCGACGCGCAGGAAAATCCGCTGCTGCTCATCGACCAGCAGAAGTTCTACGAGGTCCAGAAGTACGTCTCGATGTCCGACCACATCTGGTCCGGCTACTGGACGCTCTTCAACCAGGACGTCTGGAACAAGCTCGGCAAGGGCAACCAGGACGTCATCTCGCGCGAGATGGCGAAGGCGACGCTCGCCGCGCGCAACGACAACGTGATCCTCAACCGCTCGGTGCGCGACAAGCTGGCGCGGCGCGGGATGAAGTTCAACGAGGTCGACAAGAACAGCTTCAAGCAGAAGCTGGTCGAGACGAAGTACTACGAGCGCTGGCGCGACAAGTTCGGCCCCAAGGCGTGGGCCGCGCTCGAAAAATACGCGAACAAGCTCGCGTAGATTCGGATGGACGCAGCCGAGACCGTGCACGTGGCCGCCGAGACGGCGGTGGCTGCACACGAGTTCACGTTTCGGCGGCCGTGGGCGGCCGCGATCGACCGTGCGATCGGCGCCGTGGTGGAACCGATCGCCGCGTTTCTCGTCGTCGTCGAGGTTGCGATCCTCTCGGCCGGCGTCTTCACCCGGTACGTGCTCGGCAACCCGCTGGTGTGGAGCGACGAGCTCGCGACGCTGATCTTCCTTTGGCTCGCGATGCTCGGCGCGGTCGTCGCGTACCGCCGCGGCGAGCACATCAGCCTCTCGGTGCTCGTCCGGCGCGCCTCGCCGAAGACGAAAGCACTGCTGGAGACGATCTCTTCGGTGGTCACCTCAATCTTTGTGATCGAGCTGATCCCGGCGACGATCAAATTCTTCAACCTGGAGAAGATCGACCTCACCCCGGCGCTGAACATCCCGCGCTCGTACGAGGTGTTGGCGGTCATCCTGTGCCTCGCGATCATCCTTGTCCTGGCTTTGCTGCGGCTCTCAGAGCAAGATCCGAAGGTCGTCGCGACCGTCGTCGCGGCGGCGGTCGTGATAAGCGCGGTGGCGTGGTTCGGGCGCGGCGCGTTCGTCGGGCTCGGCAATTTCAACCTGGTGCTGTTCTTCGTCGTGCTGGTCGGCGCGTGCGTCGCCATAGGCGTGCCGATCGCGTTTGCGTTCGGGCTCGGGACGCTGAGCTATCTTGCGATCGTCACGACGGCTCCGCTGAGTACGGTCGTCGGCCGCATGCAGGAGGGGGTTTCGAACCTCGTCCTGCTCGCCGTTCCGCTGTTCATCTTCCTCGGCTTGCTGATGGAGACGGCGGGGATCGCGCAGCGGCTGGTAGGCGCGCTGGCGAGTTTGGTCGGGCATCTGCGCGGCGGCTTGAGCATCGTGCTGGTCGGCGCGATGTATCTCGTCTCCGGAATCTCGGGCTCGAAGATCGCCGACATGGCGGCGGTCGCGCCGGTGCTCTTCCCCGACATGGAGCGCCGCGGTCAGAAGCGCACCTCGATGATCGCGCTGCTGGCGACGTCGGGCGCCATGGCCGAGACGATTCCGCCGAGCCTGGTGCTGATCATCATCGGCTCGGTGACGGGCGTTTCGATCCAGGCGATGTTCACGGCCGGGTTGCTGCCGGCGTTCGTGCTCTCGCTGTTCCTGATCGCGGTCGCGCTGTGGGACGCGAAGCGCGAGAACGTCACGCTTGCGGCGCGCGCGCCGATGAAGGTGATCGCGCGCGCGTTCTTCATCGCGATCCCCGGGCTCATTCTGCCGCTTGTGATCCGCTACTTCGTGGTCGCGGGGATCGCGACGGCGACCGAGGTCAGCGTCGTCGGAATCATCTACACGCTGTTGGTCGGCGTGCTGGTCTATCGCGTCTTCGACTGGCGGACGTTCTACCCGACGCTGAAGGAGACGGTCTCGCTCGCGGGTGCGATCCTGCTGATCATCGCGACCGCGACGGCGATGGGCTGGGCGCTCACGCGATCGGGCTTCGCGCAACAGCTTGCCGACATCTTGGGCCACGCGCCGGGCGGCAAGGCCGGGATCATGCTTCTCTCGATCGTCATGTTCATCATCCTCGGCTCGGTGCTCGAGGGGATTCCGGCGATGGTGCTGTTCGGGCCGCTGCTGTTCCCGGTCGCGAAAGCCGCCGGGATCAACGAGGTTCACTACGCGATCGTCGTCGTGCTCGCGATGGGCGTCGGGCTGTTCTCGCCGCCGGTCGGGATCGGATTCTTTGCGGCGAGCGCGATCGGCAAGGCGAACCCCGAGCAAGTCGTCAAGCCCATGCTGCCGTACCTGATCGCGCTGATGATCGGGCTGCTGATCGTCGCGTACGTGCCGTGGATCTCGCTCGGTTTTCTTCCCAAAGCGCAAGGCCAGTAAGGTGAAGACATACCGGATCGCGACGATTCCGGGCGACGGGATCGGCAAAGAAGTTCTGCCCGAAGGGGTGCGCGTGCTTGACGCGGTCGGGAAGAAGCACGGCTTCGCGTTCAACTGGGAGTACTTCGACTGGAGCTGCGAGCGCTACGCGAAGACCGGCGCTATGATGCCGGACGACGGGCTCGAGCAAATCAAAGGCCACGACGCGATTTTCTTCGGCGCGGTCGGCTTCCCGAACGTGCCGGACCACGTCTCGCTGTGGGGTCTGTTGATCCCGATGCGGCGCGGGTTCGACCAGTACGTCAACTTGCGGCCGGTGCGGCTGATGCCGGGAATAACGTCGCCGCTCGCGGGACGCAAGACCGGTGACATCGACTTCTGGATCGTTCGGGAGAACACCGAAGGCGAGTACTCGTCGGTCGGCGGGCGGATGTTCGAAGGGAC
>DASZGA010000305.1:0-2783 GCA_035939295.1 Candidatus Elarobacter sp.
AGAAGTTTCGCGCGCACTACGGCCATCCGTACGTCGTGATGCACCGCGGCGATCTGCTCGACGTTCTGCTCGACGCGTGCCGCGCGGAGCCCCGAATCGTCCTCGAACCGTCGCGCGAGGTCGTCGACGTCGACGAGCACGGCGATCGCGTGCGCGCGCTCTGCACCGACGGCACGGCGTACGAAGGAACGGCGCTCGTTGCCGCGGACGGACTGTGGTCGAAGCTTCGCAAGCTCGTGCACGACGACGGCGAGCCGCTCGCCGCGCACTACGTCGCGTACCGCGGAACGATCCCGGTCGAAGAGCTATGGGAAGGCGCAGGCGTGGACGATGTCACGCTGTGGACCGCGCCGGGCTTGCACTTCGTGCAGTATCCGATCCGCGGCGGCAAGCTCTTCAACCAAGTCGCGGTCTTTCACAGCGACCGCTACCGTGCCGACTCCGAAGACTGGGGAACCCCGGACGAGCTCGAGGCGTGTTTCGCGGTCGGCTGCGATCCCGTGCTGGCAGGGATCGCGCGGATCCGGCGCGACCGGCGCTGGACCATGTACGACCGCGAGCCGATCGCCGGCTGGAGCCTCGGCCGCCTCGTTTTGCTCGGCGACGCCGCGCACCCGATGCTGCAGTATCTCGCCCAGGGTGCGTGTCAAGCGCTCGAAGACGCCGTCGTGCTGGCGGACGCCCTGGCGGCTCACGACGATCCGGCGGCCGCCTTCCTCGCCTATCGCGACCGGCGCTATCTGCGCACCGCGCGCGTGCAGTTCAGCGCGCGGCTGTTCGGCGAGATCTGGCACACCGGCGACGTCGGCGCGACGCTGCGCGACTCGATGCTCGCGCCGCGCCCCGACGACGACTTCAGCCATGTCGAATGGCTCTACGGCTGGCGCCCCTGACGAAAGCGCGCGGAGAACCGAGCCGTTTTCGCGTAAACTAGGCTGGTGACGACGACCGCCCGGCCCGAACTGCCGAAGACCTACGACCCCGCCGAGGTCGAGCCGCGCCTGTACGAGCGCTGGCTCGCGACGGGCGTCTTTCACGACGAGCCCGACCCGGCGCGCCCGCCGTTCGTCATCTCGATGCCCCCGCCGAACATCACCGGCAACGCGCACCTCGGCCACGGCTCGACGTACACGCCGATGGACGTCCTCACGCGCTACCACCGGATGCTTGGCGAGAACGCCGACTGGATCCCCGGACAAGACCACGCCGCGATCGCGACCGAGTCCGTCCTCGTCCGCGAGCTGAAGAAGGAAGGGAAGACGCGCGACGAGCTCGGCCGCGAGAAGTTCATCGCGCTCGCGTGGGAGTGGCGCGACCAGTACGGCGGCGAGATCAACGAGCTGTTCCGGCGGCTCGGTTTCGGGCCCGATTGGGAGCGCGAGCGCTTCACGATGGACCCCGGCCTCTCGGCGGCGGTGGTGAAGGTCTTCGTCGACCTCTACAACGACGGGTTGATCTACCGCGGCACGCGGCTGGTGAACTGGGATCCGGTCGCGCAGTCGACGCTCTCCGACGCCGAAGTCGAAGATGAAGAGCGCGACGTTTCGCTGTACCACATCCGCTATCGCGCCGAAGACGGCGGCGACGGCTTGGTGATCGCGACGACGCGGCCCGAGACGTATCTCGCCGACGTCGCCGTCGCCGTGCATCCGGACGACGAGCGCTACCGGAACCTGATCGGGAAGAACGTCGTGCTGCCGATCGTCGAGCGCGCGGTTCCGGTGATCGCCGACGCGGCGGTGCTGCCCGAGTTCGGGACCGGCGCGGTGAAGGTGACACCGGCGCACGACCAGACCGACTACGAGATCGGCGAGCGCCACGATCTGCCGATGCCGACGGTGATCGACTTCGACGCGCGCATCACCGCGCCGCTGTGGCGCTACGACGAGAAACCCGAACGCCGCGCGCGAATCGACGCGCAGGCCGAGAAGATGCGCGCGTACGTCGGGCTCGACCGGTTCGACGCGCGCAAGCGGATCGTCGACGACCTGCGCGAGCGTGGTGCGCTCGTGAGCGAGCAGCCGTACCGCACGAAGCTTCCGCTCAGCTCGCGCTCGCACGCGGTGATCGAGCCGCTCCTCTCGCTGCAGTGGTTCGTGCGGATGAAGCCGCTCGCCGAGCCGGCCCTCGAAGCGTATCGAAACGGCTCTCCGCGCTTCGTCCCGGAGCGCTTCGGGCGCACGTATGCTGCAGGGTTGGAGAACATCCGCGACTGGAACATCTCGCGCCAGATTTGGTGGGGTCACCAGCTGCCGGTGTGGTATACGCCGAACGGCGACGTCGTCGTCGCGCAGGACGAAGAAGAAGCACGCCGGATCGCGCGCCAGAGATACGGCACCGAGGAGCTACAGCGCGATCCCGACACGCTCGACACCTGGTTCAGCTCGGGGCTGTGGCCGTTCTCGATCCTCGGCTGGCCGGAGAAGACCGCCGAGCTCGAGCACTGGTATCCGAATCAGGTCATGGTGACGAGCCGCGACATCATCTTTCTGTGGGTCTCGCGGATGGTGATGCTCGGCCTGCGCTTCGTCGGCAAGATGCCGTTCGCGGACGTCTTCATCACGCCGCTGGTGTTCGACATGCACGGGCGCAAGATGTCGAAGTCGCTCGGAAACGCGATCGATCCCAGGGTGGACCTGGTGCCGAAGTACGGCGCCGACGGCACGCGCTTCGGGATCTTACGCCAGATGCGGTTGGAGTCGCAGGAGCTGCGGTTCGACGAGCGCTACTGCGACGAGGCAAAGCGCTTCGCGACCAAGTTGTGGAACGCGCTGCGCTACACC
>DASZGA010000306.1:0-2714 GCA_035939295.1 Candidatus Elarobacter sp.
GCTGGTTCCTGTTCGCCCGGCTTCTGATCGAGTCCGAAGGTCCAGCGGTGACCGGTGTCGTTGCAGCGTTCTACGTTGTGCCGCCGCTCCTGCTTTGGGCCAGCCTCGCACTGGCTGTGAAGCGCCCGTCGGTGTGGAATATCGGCGCGTTGGCGTTGCTGCTGCTGCTGCGCGGCGGATCGCTGATCGACGTGCAGCGCCGCACGGTCGGCACCGCGCGGCACGATTGGGCGCTCTCGATCGTCTCCGAGCTGCTGCAGCCGCTGCACGCGCTCCACGCGGTGTTCGGAAAAACGATCCGTTGGCGCTCGCGGCGGATTCGGGTGAACGGCATCGACGACTTCACACAACTCACGTGAAGCAACGATTGCAGGTCGCGTTCTTCACCGGGCAAAGCGATCCGCCGAGCTGCGCCCTGGCGCCCGATCAGGAGGCTTTTCTCGACGCGCTGCCGGTCACCGAAAGCGAGCGTGTCCGCTACAATTTTCCCTTTGACGAGACGACACCGCCGTGGGCGGCGATCCCGCTCTGGCGCGCTTCGCTGAACAACATCGGGCAGTTTTACCGCTCGCGCGGCGCCGCGTTCGCTCGCGCGCATCGTGAGGCGGTGTTGACGATGCTTTCCTCGGCGGAGCGCACCGTGCTGCTCGCCGGAAGCTGCGGGATCGAGCTGCTGAACAATCTCGCGCTTCCGGAAGGTGTCTTGCGGACGGTGTTCGTGTTCGGGTACGGTCCGGCGGCGCGACGCCGGCCGGCATGCCGGCACCTGCTGGTCGGGAGCCGGCGTGACCTGATCTCGCGGTTCTGGTTTACGGTTCCGGATGCATGGGTCGGCGTCGGCCACCTCGACTATCTCGCGAGCGACGAGCTGCGCGCCCGCTGCGTCGCGTTCATCGAGCGCGCGCGCACGGAGCCGTAACGATGGCGCGGGTGCTGCTGGTCGGGCCGCCGTTCAGCGGACACCTCCACCCGCTGATCGCGATGGCGCGCCGGTTGCGCGACGAGCACGACGTGCTGGTCGTCTCCACCGAAAAGGTGCGGCCGGAGATCGAAGCTGCCGGCTTGCGCGCACAATCGATCTTGCGCGGCGCCGACGCCGCGATCGAAGCGATCGCCGAGCCGCCGTACGCCGTGCGCAGCAACCCGCTGATGCTCAACCGGCAGCTGAAGGCGAACGTCGCGCTGATGCCGCGCTTGCACGGCGAGCTCGGTGAGATCTTCGACACGTTTCATCCGTCTCTCGTCATCGCCGATTTCGTCGTTCCGCTCGCCGGGCTGGTCGCGAAAGCGCGCAAAATACCGTGGTGGACCTCGCTTCCGTCGCCGTGCGCGCTCGAGACGGCCGACGGTCCGCCGTCGTACCTGGGCGGGCTTCGTCCGCTCTCCGGTTCGGCGGGACGCCTGCGCGACGCATCCGGCCGCGCGCTGGTGCGGCTCTTCAAGCGCGCGATCTTCGCACTCTACGGCAGGGAGCTGGCGTGGACCGGATTGCGCTCGCCGTACCGTTCGGACGGTTCCGAAGCCATCTACTCCGATGAGCGCATCCTCGTGCCCGCGGTACAGGAGCTGGAGTTCGCGCAGCGCTGGCCCGCGACGGTTCGGTTCGTCGGCCCGCTCTACTACTCACCTGCGCGCAACGATGCCTCAGATGCCGTGAACGAAGCGACCTCGGACGGCGTGAACGATGCGTTCGGCGGGCCACGGGTGCTGGTCACGCTGGGCACCCATTTGCCGCGGTTCAAAGAAGCGATGGCCGAAGCGACGCGCCGTGCCGCACGGTCGTTGCCGCACGTGACGTTTCACTTCACCGACGGGAACGCCGGCAGCGCGCGAACGGAGACGGACGCGAACTTCACGCGCTACTCCTACGTTTTGTACAACTCCGCTGTCCGAAGCTACGACCTCGTCGTCCATCACGGCGGTACGGGCATCGTGAACACGTGCCTGCGCGACGGTGTTCCGGCGCTCGTGCATCCCGTCGACTACGACCAGTTCGACGTCGCTGCGCGTATCGTTCACGCCGGCATCGCGCGCCGCCTCAGGAGCGCCGGCGATCTGGCCTCGAACGTCGCTGCCGCGCTGAACGATACGGCGCTCCACGACGCAACCCGCCGCTTCGCCGAGATCACCGCCCGCTACAACGCCGCCGAGACGATCGCGGAGATGGTACGCGATCTCAAGCTAGCGTAGCGGAACTCCGTTCCAACGCCGCAAGTCGCGCGAGCAGCGCCCGCGCGGCCTCTCGGGCTTCGTTCAACGCCCGGTCGTACTGCGCGCGCGCTGCGGAGACGCTGGTGCGGCAGAACGGGCACTCGTGCGTCCCGGCGAAAACGTGACGGAAGCAGCCGTAGCACACGACCAACTTCTCGCGATCGGCGTTCGCGTCGCGCGGGGTGCAATCCGCCGCGGTCGAATCGCTCGCGCGCCCGTCGAGCGTCTCGACGACGACTTCGAACTTTCCATGGTCGAACGGTTTCCCCGGCGCTGCTTCGACTTGCCGAACGCGTTCGCGCAAGCCTTGCCGTTGCAGCTCGAGGGCGCGGTGGTGGCAGAACGGGTTGTTGCCGGGTTTTCCGAGCAGGCTGTGCGCCATCCAGGTGCAGCCGCCGCGGCAGACGTCCTTGTAATAGCAGCTTCCGCAGAAACCCCACTGCGGATCGCGCCGCTCGCGCGAGAACGAAAGCTCCGGCGTGTCGAGCCAGATCGTCGTCAGG
>DASZGA010000307.1:0-5901 GCA_035939295.1 Candidatus Elarobacter sp.
ACGAGCGGCGGTAGAGCAACGATCTCGCGCAGCGCCCCGAAGCGCGGAATCGCGCGGATGAACCCGGCGAACGCACCGAGCGCGACGGCGGCGACGAGCGCGACGAGGACCAGCTCGATGGTCGCGGGCAATCGGTCGGCAATCGTTCGCCACACCGGGTCCGGCTCGGTGGACGACGAACCCAGCGAAACGATTGCGAGACCGCATGCGAGAAGCACGCCGAGGCTCACGAGCAGACGGTATCGGCGCGGCAAACGGCGCCCCTTTCTTAGTTCACGGTCACGCGGAACTTCGCGACGATCGTGCCGTTCACTGCGAGCGAGCCGCCGCCGTAGGTGAACTTGACGACGCCTGCTGCCTGCGAGGGCGCGCAGGTGAGCGGAACCGGCGTCGTGACACAGGTCGCGCTCGCGGCGACGTAGGTGTCGTTCGCCGGGACGGCGTCGCTGATCGCGAACGATTGGACCGGGAACGCGCGCCTGTTCGTGAACGTCAGCGTATATTCCAAGATGTCGCCGGGCTTTGCGACGACGCTTGTGGCAGGGCCGAGCGACTGCGTGACGTTCGTGACCTGCTTCGCCAGCGCCGCCGCCGTGAACGTCGTGGTGACCGAGCTCGACGTCAGCGTCTCGCCGCCGTACTGCGTCGGATCGTACGGCACGCTCGCCTTCGCCGTGTTCACCGCGGTACCGATCGGCGCGCTCGGCGTTCCGAGGACGGACAGCGTCGCCGTCGCGCCTGCGCTCAGTGAGGTCACCGTCGCGACGACCGTCTGCGCGCCGCCCACCGAGGTGATCGAACACGTCCCGCTTCCGCCGCTCACCGCACATGACGGCGGCGTCGTCGCCGAGATGACCACGTTCGCCGGGACCGGATCGACGATCGAGCCCGTCGGATAGGTGAAGAAGCCCGTGTTCTTCATCGCGACCGAGTAGAACATCGAGTCGCCGGGGCCGGCCAGCGTCGTTCCGGTTTTCGTGACGGTGAACGTCGCCGGCACCGAGGCAAGGTCGTTCACGACGTCGCTGCCGGTCGTGATTCCGGTGTGGCTCGCCACCGACGCACCGCCGGTCGTGTACTCCCAGAGCGTCCACGCCGAACCGCTCCCGATCTGCTCGCACGCGACGAGGTCGCCGTTCGGCAGGACCGCCGCGCCGGTCAGGCTTCCGGTCGGACCGCTCAGCGTGACCGGGCCCGTGACCACGCCGGTGGTCGCGTTGATCGTGTAAAGGTTGTGCGTGGCGACGACGTAGAGGGTCTCGTTGTTAACGGCGGTCGGGACGACGACGATGTCGCCGTTCGTTCCGATCGCCGTTCCGAGCGTGAGCGTTTTCATCACCGCGGCGGTTGCGGGATCGACCCACAGCACCGTCGTCGCGTTCGACATCGTCACCAGGCAGCCGCCGGCGCAGTACATCGTCGTGGGGTCGAACGAGAGCCGCGCGTTCGGGCTGGCAGGCAACCCGGCGATCGTGCCGACCGTCGTCGCTGCGGAATACGCCGTGGCCGAGCTGGGGGCGTTCGCGTTGAAGGACGCCTTCAGCAGCTGGGCCGAGGCGTTGGTGACGTAAAGGTTACCGGCCAGATCCTGCGCGATGTTCTGCGCGCTGCTCCCTGTGAAAAGATTACCGTACGATTGCACGACGGCGCCGCTCGCCGTGTCGATGAGGTACACCCCCGCGCTGTCGCTCAGCGTCATCACGGTCGCCGCCGAAGCAAGCGCCGCCGAACCCCACCAGATGCATGCGCCGAACAATGCCCCGATCGAAAGACGACGCCACCACATCCTTATCTCTATCGGCAGCGAGTGTCTCAGTACGTACCGGGGTATGCGCCGCCGTCGATGAGGAAATTCTGGCCGGTGATGTAGGCCGCGTGGGTGCTGCACACGAACGCGCACAGCGCGCCGAACTCGGCCGGCGTTCCGAGGCGTCGTTCGGGAATCGTTTGTACCCGAATCGCCAGCTGTTCTTCGAACGTGCGGCCGGCGCGTTTGCCGGCGTTGGTCAGGACCGTGCGCAACCGATCGGTGTCGAACGCGCCGGGCAGAATGTTGTTGATGGTCACGCCGGTCGCGGCGACGTCGCGCGCAAGCCCGGCGACGAAACCGGTCAGGCCGCCGCGCGAGCCGTTCGAGAGCCCGAGCAGCGGGATCGGCGCCTTGACCGCGCTCGAGGTGATGTTGACGATGCGGCCGAAACGCCGCGCGATCATCCCGTCGATCGTCGCTTTGATGAGCTCGATCGGTCCGAGCATGTTCGCATCGAGCGCGCGCAGCCAATCCTCGCGCGCCCAGTCGCGAAAGTCGCCGGGCGGCTCGCCGCCGGCATTGTTCACGAGGATGTCGGGATCGGCACACGCCGCGAGCACCGCCGCGCGACCTTCGGCTGTCGTGACGTCGGCGACGACCGCGGTCACCGATGTCCCCGTCTCCTGCTCGATCTCGCGCGCGGTCGCTTCGAGCGCCTCGCGCGTGCGCGCCGCGATCGTCACCAAGACGCCCTCGCGCGCGAGCGCCGTGGCGCAGCCGCGGCCGAGCCCTTTGCTCGCCGCGCTCACGATCGCGCGCTTTCCGTTGATGCCGAGGTCCATTTCAGCCCCGCGAACCCAGTTGCGTGCGGCGGAACTGCGCTTGCTGAAGCGGCCGTCCCGCGTGCATCTTGGTCGGGTGCTTCACGATCCGGCGCTCGACGAGGTTGCGCCGCATCATGTCCTTGAGCCGTGCCAGCACCGTGAACGGCTTCGCGCTGAGCTTCGCGGCGAGCGCTTCGGCGCTGACCCAGTCGTCGCTCAGGAGCGGCGATAAGCGGTCGTCCCAGCTCGCGTCCGCGTTGTCGTTTGACATGATCGAATCTTACCCCGGACTCGCAAGCGCGTCGAGCTTGAGCACCGTGTTCCAGTTGCGCGCCGTCCCGCGCGTCCCCAGCTTTTTCTCGATCGCCGCGATCGTCAGCTTGGAGCGACCGCTCCCGTTGGGATACGTGACGTAGATGTGCCGGCCATGACCGGCGATTTGCTCGGGTCCTTTCACGGAGGCTTGGAGCGCCGCGACGGCCGGCGCCTTCACGGCGTCTTTCAGCAAGACGACGTGCAGAAGCCTGGGCTCGTGCTCCGCTTCGTCCTCGAACGGGTTACGCTTGATGAGCTGACGCCATTCGGCGGCGGTGCGCACAAAGACGTCGGTGCTCACGCCGAGCCGTTTCGCAGCCTCTCGTTCAAGCTGTTGTTCGACCGCCGCGTCGTCACCTGAGCCGCCGCAGAACACGAGGTTGCCGCTTTGCAGCAGCGTCCGCGGCTCCTCGAACCCGAGCGCGGTCAGCAGCGCACGCAGCTTGGCCATCTCGATCGTGGCGTGGCCCGCGACGTTGACGGCGCGCAGCAACGCGATTCGGGCCGTCAACTTGAGAACCATCAGACCGTCAGCAGCACCTTGCCGTGTCCCGCGCGCGACTCGACGAGCCGGTGCGCGTCGGCGGCCTCGCGCAGCGGGAAGCGCGCGCCGACGACGACGTGAACCTTGCCTTCGGCGACCAGCCGCAGCGAGGCTTCAGCCGCCGGCCGCAGCGCTTCGGGACGGAGCTTGCGGTACGAACCGGAGCTGTACCCGATGACGGCACGGTTGCTCGGGTGCAGCTCGTTCGTCTTCACCGTTCCCGGCGTGCCGGATGCCATCCCGAACGCAACGATCCTTCCGAACGGCGCGAGCGCCGTCAGCCCGGCGTTGAACACCTCGCCTGCCACCGAATCCAGGATCAGGTCGACGCCGCGGCCGTTCGTCGCGTCGAGGACGGCGCGTGCGAAGTCTTCGCTCTGATAGTCGATCACGACGTCGGCGCCGGCATCACGCGCAACGGCGCGCTTCGCCTCGCTGCCGACGGTGGCGAAGATCGTTCCAGCGCCGAGCGCGCGCGCGATCTGCACCGCGGTCGAGCCGACACCGCCCGCAGCCGCGTGCACGAGCACGCTCTCGCCTTGCGCGAGGCGGCCGGCGAAGGTCAAAATGTTGTAGCCCGTGACGAGCATCAGCAGCGACGCTGCGTCGTCGTCGGAGATCCTTTGGTCGAGCGCGTACGTGGTCGTCGCCGGCACGACGACGACTTCCGCGTACGACCCGTTCGGCGGGAACGCGGCGACGCGCTGTCCGACGCGCAGCCCTTCGACGCCTTCGCCGAGCGCGACGATCGTGCCGGTGCAGTCGAGCCCGGGGACGAACGGCGGCGTCTGGCCGCCGTGATATGCGCCGCGCCGGGCTTGAACGTCGGCGAAGTTCACTCCGGTCTGCGTCACGCGAATCGCGACCTCGCCCCGCCCGGGTACCGGTTCGTCCCGTTCACGCCACTCGAGCACCGACGGATCGCCGTACGATCGCACTTCCACGACATGCATCCGCGCCAGCTTCCCGCCCGCGCCCGGAAGCCCTGGCCACGGCCGGCGTCGCTCCAAGAATGCCAAGCATGTGGCATTCGCGCAGCTTATTATGTAACTCTCCTTCGATTTGGAATGAGGCATGCGGCCGTGACACAGAACCGCTTGCTGCAGGGCGCCTTCACCTTCGGCTCGTTTGCGGCAACAATCGCTTTTTTCGTGCACGCCGAGCTGCGTTTGATATACGCGCTCGTCGTTGGAGCCGGCGTCGGCAGTATCACCTACCAGGTCGGAAAAAGGCGTGCTCGCGCGCCGTCCTGGTACCAGGGTGCGTCTTAGCCTCGATGACACGAGGGCAGCATATCAGGCGCTTCGGAACATCTCCGACAAGGCCGGTGAAAAGGCGAGCGTGGAAACGGCAGCCCTAATGCTCGATTCGGAGAAAGAGAGCTTCGAGCGGACGTATGCCGGTTCGGAAAACATCGAGGCAAAGGCGACGACCATGCTCGGTGTCGTAGCAGGTGCTAGTGGAGCATTCGGCCTTTTCGGTGTTGCGAAGGCCGGCGCGGCCGTCGTTGCGACGCCTATGCTGTTTACAGCGTTCACGTTCGTCCTCGTATCGTTCGCCGCTCTTCTTTATATGCTGCGCGCGAAAACCATGATCGCGCCGAATTTGCATAAGTACCTGACGCCCGCCACCGTACGAGAGGACAATCGAATTGGACTTTCTCTTTCCTTGGCGATGCGCTACAACGAGATGCGCGACGAATTACGGCGAGAGATGGCCGCTGAGCCCCATGCGCTCTTTGTAGCCTACGCATCGATTGCGACGGCAGCGATGCTTGTCGTGTTGAATACGACCGTGCCGTCCGGCGGATCACACCTGAACAGCGGTCCTCGTCACACGATGGTCTTGAAAAAGACTCGGCCGGTTCAGTCGGCGGCGGCGCGCGGCGGCAACCATCGCCGGTTATCACCGGGTCCGAATCGGACGGGATCACCATGAGCGAGGCGGAATCAAGAGCTATGGAACAACCGAAGCGGCCGAAACTCGGGCAACCAAGCGATACGCGAGATGCGGCGGCGCCGGATCCCGACGCTTTTATTATTGTGCCGCCGGTTCCAGGTATGCTCGAGACCCGCAACTGACATTCGACAATAGTACGAATGCGCCGTCGGTTAGCGTCTTGCCGTAATCGCGCCGATCAATGAGAACACGAGCGTCAGCACGATGCTGAGCAGCAGGCTCGTTCCGAGCGGGATGTAGACGCGCCAGTTCGGGCCGCCGAACGAGATGTCGCCGGGGAGGCGGCCGAGGCGGAGCGCGGGCGCGAATTCGATCAGGATCCCGACGACGGCCAGGACCAGCCCGAAGATCAGCAGCGCGCGGCCGGGGCTCACGATGCGGACTTCGACCGCGGTGTCGTTATCCCGCCGCTGCACGCGGCCAGCGGAAGGAGGCTGCGAGGGTCCAACCGCGACTAGGCTGAACGTACGCCGCGGCCGGCACGGCGGCCACCCGTCCGCGGAGAGGGC
>DASZGA010000308.1:0-9238 GCA_035939295.1 Candidatus Elarobacter sp.
GCTCGACGAAGGGCGCGCCTATGCGGAGCGGCTGCGCGCTGCCGGCGTGCCGATCGTGTACGATCTGCGCCCGGCGCTTTCGCACGCGTTCGTCAACCTCGCCGGAATCGTGCCGGCCGGACGCGCCGCGTTGCGCGACGGGATCCGCGCGGCGGCAGCGGCATTGCGCTCATGAAGAAGCTTACCGGCGGCGTTGCCGTCGTCACCGGAGCAGCATCCGGGATCGGGCGCGCGCTCGCCCTTGCGCTCGCGCGTGAGGGTATGTCGCTTGCGCTCGCAGATCGCGACGAGCAAGGACTGCACGAGACCGTGCAGCTGGTCGCGCGCGCGGGCGGTACGGCATCGCTGCACGTCGTCGACGTCGCCGACGAAGCGGCCGTGAACGCCTTCGCGGACGAGGTCTTGCGCGCGCACGGGCAGGTGAGCGTCGTCGTGAACAACGCCGGCGTCTCGATCTACGGTTCGGTGCTGGAACTCGCGACCGACGAGATCGCGTGGCTGATGAACGTGAACTTCTGGGGCGTCGTTTACGGCACGAAAGCATTTCTCCCGGCGCTGCTCGCGCAGCCCGAAGCGTGCATAGTCAACGTCTCGAGCGTGTTCGGGTTGTGGGGACCGCCGGGACAGTCGGCGTACGCTGCGAGCAAGTTCGCGGTGCGCGGGTTCAGCGAGTCGCTGCGCGGCGAGCTCGCAGGAACGAACGTGCACGTGATCACCGTCCATCCCGGCGGGATCAAGACGGCGATCGCGCGCAATTCACGCGTCGCGCGCGCCGCCGACGCCACGGTGGCGGCGACGACGATGGCGCTGTTCGAGCAGCGGTTCCTGACGACGCCGCCGGAGACGATGGCCGCGGCGATCGTCGAAGGGATCAAGAAGAGCCGCGACCGCGTCGTCGCCGGAAAGGATGCCGCGCAGATCGACGTGCTCGTGCGGCTTTTTCCGGTTCGCGCACCGGGCTGGTTCAACCGCCGCGCGCGGCGGGTGTAGCACAACAAACGAGGGCGGCTCGGTGAGAGCCGCCCTCTGCGTTGTTCGAGCCGCAGCCGGAGCTACGGAACGAGGGTGCGGAGCGTTCCGGTGTCGGTGATCAGGAACGACTCCGGCGTGAGCCCGGCGTTGCCGGCCGCCATCGCGCTGGTCACGTAGATCACCGACGAGACGGCCTGCGTTTTTCCGACTTGTGTCGCCGTGATGTTCTGGAAGTTCGTGTCGGGGGCGAGCTTGAGCACGCCGCCGGCGATTGCCGCCTGCGCCGCCGGTGCGAACACCGGGCCGGCCGGTGTGAACGGCGCTAGGTTGTACGGGAGCGTAGGCGTAGGCGCGCTTCCGAAGAAGCTCGCCGCCGTTCCTTGCACCGCGTACGGGTTCGGCGTCCCGAACGGAAGCGTCGCGCCGGCGCCGGCCGGACCATCCTGGTTCGCACCGGTTTGGAGACCGAACGAGGTCGCGCTGCTGCTCGTGATTTTCCAGAGCTGCCCGCCGAGCGAGGCGGCGTAGTACGTTCCCGCGACCGGTCCGGCGCTGATCCCGGCGAAGAAATCGCCGGAAGCGAACGTCGTGACCGCGCCGGTCGTGACGTTAACCGAGGCGATCCGCTTGTTGCCGGGATCGGCGAAGAGGATCGTGCTCGGCGGGATCGCGACCGCACCTGTGCTCAGCGCCGGCGTGGTGTTGATTCCGGCGGCCGGAACGAGCCCGATCGCCTCGACCTGCGCGTAGGTCACGCCGCCGTTGCTAACGGTCGTGATTCCGGTGCCCGCGCCGTTCGATTGCGGATCGATCGCCCAGATGTGGCTGCCGCCGCTTTCGAGGACGTAGACGTATCCGCCCGGCATGTACACGACGGCTTGCGGGTTCTGGAACCCGATGTAGCTGTTGGTCTGACCGAACTGCACCGCGACCGGCATGCTGGTATGCGAAACCGGATCGAACATCCACAGCCCGCTGGCCGTCGCGTTCGTCGCCGGCGTCGTTTGCAGCGAGCCGAGCGTGGCGCCGATGTCGACCGTGAAGATCTGCTTCACGGACGCGTTCGCATCGTACGCGGCACCCTGGAGGTTCAGCGTTCCGCCGCCGAGCGTCCACTGGCCGACGCCGACCTCGGAAATCGACGAGTTGTTGCTGAGGAAGATTCCGGAGCCGTTCCCGGCCAGCCCGGAGCCGAACGTGTTGACGAACTGGCCGGCACCGCTGTACGGGCCGCCCGCATCGGCGTAGCCGCTGGTCGGCAGGCCGGAGCTTGCGGTGAAGAGCGCGCCCTGTTCGGCGTAGGTCGAGGTCTGCGGCGCGATCGCCGTGCCGTTGATCGTCGCGGTGAGCGTGACGGTCGAGGAGAGAAATCCCGTTGCGTTCGACGCGTCGGTCGCGAGAACGACGACGTACGGATCGCCGACGGTGCCGAGCGTGGAGACGTTGTCGGCGGCGTCGAGCGCGTTGAGCTGCGTCAACGTGATCGGCGTCGTTCCCGGCACTTCGGTCTGCGCGATCGCACCCGTTGTTGCATCGACCAGATACAGTTTCGCATGACCGCTCACCGTCCCCGACGGTCCGGTCTCGGTGTGCGAGAGCTGGATCTTGTCGCCGGCCTTCGGCAGCGCGCCGGATCCGGTCGCAGGCGAACCGGCGATGACATAGCCGGCCGAGTCTAGTCCGACGACCGGGATGGGGATGCCGACGTGGTTGCCGGCGCTCACGAACGCGCCGCGCTCACGGATCGGCTGCGAGATCGGTATCGGGATCGGTGCGGCGAGCGACTTCGGTGCCGGATTCGAACCGGCGAGGTAGACCGCTGCGACCGCGGCGCCGAGCTGAACCGTCTGCGGCGGCGTGCCGGGCGGCGGGGTCGCGTTCGAGCACGGTCCGCCGGTGGTGGACGGCGCGCCGCACGCGGTCAGCTGAACGTTGAAGTTGTTCGTGATTCCCGGGTTGATGTTGATCGTGATCGGCGGCGCCGAAGCGAGGACGCCGTTCCCGTTCGCGTTCGGTGAGGGCGAGGGCGCGACGTACGGGTTCGTCGGCGAGCACTGGCCGTCGTATTGCGTGATCGAGAACGTGTCGTTGCCGGGAACCGCTGGAATCTGGAACGACACCTGCACGCCGCCGGGTACCGGCGTCGGGTTCAGTGCGGCGTTCGCCGTGCCGTTCGTGTAGAGGTTGTAGCAGAGCGTGAAGCCCGACGTTCCGAACTGCGTCTGCCATTGCGCCGCTTCGGCGGGATCCGTGGGCTGCACGGAGATGACGATCGCCGAGTTCGGATCGCTCGCGTTGAGGTATTTCGGGCTGCGCTTGCGGCCCTGCGGGGTCGTTCCGGCGGGGATGATCGCGGTGACCATCCCCTGCCCGAGCTTCCCTGGTTGCGAGGGCGCTTGCGGGGTCGCCGGGAGCGACGAACGGCCGCCTCCTCCGCCGCACCCTGCGAGGATCGCCGAGCCGAGGAGCACCGCGAACAACGCGGCGCGCGAGGTATGTATGCCGTAGCGCATCACTGGAAGCTCCCCGAACCGGTGGTGACGACGACGCCGATCTGCGCGGTCGACGGCGGCAGCGCCGTGACGTCTCCGGTCGAGATCGTGCATCCGGCGCCGGATGCGATCGCACCCGAAGCGGTCACGGTGTAGTACGCGGCCGCGCTGCCTGCCGCAGGTGCCGGAAGTCCGGTCCCCGCCGACGCGCTGAGCGCGATGTTGCCGCCGCAGCCGGCGCTGATCACCGGTGCGCTGAAGGCGCCGATGTAGCCGGTCTCGGTGATCACCAAGGTCGGCGCGAAGAGCGCGCCGGTTCCGACGATGTTCAGCGGACCGCCGAGCATCGGGATCGGTGGGGCTTGGTTCTGGTAGCCGGGGCCGACCCAGCGCAGCTGCGTCCCGCCCGGCGGCGCGACGGTCGCGCCGACCGTACCTGCCTGGGCACCGAAGCCGTGCACCGTGATCGTGCAGCCGGAGGAGGCGGCGGTGTTCGCCGTCAGCGTGAACGGATTGGTTCCCGTGACCGAAACGGCCGCGCAGCTCGACGAGGCGCTGAACGTTGACCATCCGGATTCGGATGCGGTGACCGTTGCGGTCTGCGCTTCCGCCTGGAAACCGATCGGCGGCGGGTTGTTGCTCGGCGTCGCGCTGTTCGCGAACGAGCTCGCGTACGTCAGCAGAACCGGTCCCGGCGTCGGCGTCGGCGTGGGAGTCGGCGTGGGGGTCGGAGTCGCCGTTGCGGCCGGCGTCGGCGTCGGAGTTGCGGGAGCCGGGGTCGGCGTGGGAGTAGCGGCGGCCGGCGCGGCGGGCGGAGCGCTTGAACCGCCCCCTGAACACGCCGCTAGCAACAGAGCCGCCGCCCCGACCATAAGGCCGTAGCGTCGCATGAACTTCCTTTTCAGCTGGAGAGCAGATAGGCGCTCCCCTGAAGCTTTATCGGCCGAGCGACCGCGAGACTGAGCGCTGTCAAACAGTTGCTTCGTCGAAGGCGAAGCAAGCTTGCGGGCGCAAACCGTTCACGATGCGCGCGCTCCTGGCAATCGCGTTCGTGGCGAGCTGTACATGGGCGTGCGGCTTTCCGGCGATCGCCGCCGAAACGACCGGGACGATCGTCGGCACGGTGCGCAGCGCGAGCGGTGAGCCGATCGCGCACGCGACGGTGACCGCAACCTCGCCGTCCGGACGGTACGGCGCCGAATCCGATGCGAGCGGGCGGTTCACGATCGTTGCCGTCGTCCCGGACACGTACGCCGTTTCGGTCGACGCGCGCGGCTATCGCACCGAGCTCGTGCGCGGCGTCACCGTTTATCCGGGTGGAACGGCGCGCGTTGACGTCGTGCCTACTCCGCGTTTGCAAGAGATCGGGCGAGTGCGCGCGCAATCGTCCGGCGTCTTCGCGGTCGGCGCTCCCCAGGATGCGTTCGTCGTTTCCGGTGCCGCCGCGCGCGCACCGGCGAGCGCGTCGTCGTCGGGACTCGCGGCGTACACGGCGGGGAGCGTGCAGGGTGCGATCGCCGCGGTCCCCGGCGTGCAGCAAGACCAGTTTGCGAACGCGATCTTGCGTGGCGGAAAGGTGCAAGACGTCGCCTTCAGCTTCGGCGCCGTGCCGGTACCACAGGCGATCATCGCCGAGCCCGGCGGCAACGTCATCGGCGCGCAGCTTCCGGCGACCGGTACCGGCTACACCACCGTGACGACCGCAGGCTTCGCCGCGAACGGCGACGACGCGCTCGGCGGGACGGTCGACGAGGTCCCGCGCACCGGCGTCTATCCGGCGCGCACGACGCTCACGGCGGGGTTCGGCCTGCTCGGCGCGGCGCGCGACGTCGAGATCGAGCGCCTGTGGGCGACGCCCTCGCTGCGGCAGCGCTTCGCGGTCGACGCGACGCTCGGCAGCCGCGCGATCCGGTACGGCGACGGCGCGACGTTCTATCCCGCGGAAGCCGCGACGTACGGACTCGCGCTCGACTCGCGCGCGACGTGGTCGCTCGCTGCGAACGCGCACCTCGCGGTCGGCCGCCGCGACGATCTCGAGCTGATGACGCTTGCCGGCGAAGCGACGTTCGACCAGTACGGCACGCCGTTCGCGGGCCAGACCTACGGCGCGTTCGACGGCGCGACGACGACGTTTCCCGGTGAGCCTTCGCCGGCTGCGGCGGTGACGGCGCCGACGCGCATCCGCGGCACCTACGCGATCGACAAGATTCAATTGCTGCACACGTACGAGCGCGCGTACGTGCGCGCGCGGCTCTACCAGTCGCGCTACGGCTCGGAGACGAGCGCGCCGTTCTTCGACGACCTCTCGTTTCCGAACGGCGTCGTCTCGTATGCGGGCCGGCAAAGCGGCGTCTTGAGCGGGTTCGGAATCGACGCGCAGTCGCTCGCTTCGGAACGGCACCGCGTCGCCTACGGTGTCGAGCTGCGGCGCCAAACCTCGTCGCTCGATCAAGTCGTGCCGACGCTCGACCAGCGGCTCGTCTCGAACCCGGTGCTGCGCTCAGGGCTGGCGTACGTCTCCGATGCGTGGTCGCCGGCGCCCGCGTTCACGCTGCAGTTGGCACTTCGTGCCAGCGCGACGCACGTCGCGCGCAGCGACGGCCGCGCGTACGGCGTGAGCGCGATCGATCCGCATCTGTCCGGCGTCGTTCGGCTCGGTGCGGGCGCGGTGCGGCTGGCGTACGATCACACGACGGTCGCGCCGAAGCCGCTCGAAGCGGAGCGGATCGACCGCGCGAGTCCCGATGCGCCGTTCGTCCCGCTCGCGGCGGAGCGCGGCGACTCGTACGAGCTCTCGTACGAACGCGCAAGCGCGCGCGGCCGGCTGCGGCTGACGGCGTTCAGCAAGGACGAGCGCAACCGCATCGACGTCGTCCCGGCCGACTTTCGCACCGGCGGGAACGCGCTCGGCGTCCCGCAGAACGCCGGCGCGCTGCTCGCGAACGGTGCGGAGCTGGCGGTGAACCGCGGCCCGTTCGCACTCGCCGCGACGTACGTGCGCGCGCGTTCCTCGAGCGCCTCGCAGTTCGGGCTCAACGATTTGAACGCGCCGGCGCTCGCCGCGAACCATCTCTTCCCGGTCGGCTACGTTCCGGACCTGAGCGCGATCGCGAGCTACCGCGCGCGGCTCGGCAGCGTGACGATCGCGCCGGCCGTCTCGTACCAAAGCGGCTATCCGTATGGAAACGGCCGCACCGCATGGGTGTACGGCGCGAACAACGTCCCGATGCGCGTCCGAAACGACAACCACGTGAACCCGGGCTTCAGCTATTATTTCCTCCGCGACCCCGCGCTGCCGTACGATCCCGTTGCGAATCCCGTCATCGGTTCGCTCGGCACGCCGGAAGGCGACGACCCGAACACGCTGCGGACGCCGTCGCTCGTGCTGGTCTCGCTGCACGCCGAAGCGCCGATCGCACCGCGACTCACCGCGTCGCTCGACATCACGAATGTGTTCGCGACCGCGCGCCCGACGCAACTCCAAAGTAACCCGTATCTCATCGGCCCGCCCGGCTACGCCGGCGGCAATCCGCTCTACGCCGCCTGGTACGGCGCGCGCTTCAACGGCGCACCGTACACCCTCGGCAACGGCGTTCCGACGAACGACGGCCGAACCCAGATCGTCCCGTGGGCGTACGGCACGGCCGGCTACGTGCCGTCGTCGTATCCCGAAGCGCGCGCCGTCTATTTTCGCTTGCAGCTTCGGGTGTAGCACGGCGCTCACGCGACGCAGCTTCCGAGTTTGTGGAGGGCGCGTGAGAGGAGCTTCGAGACGTGGCTTTGGGAGAGGCCGAGGCGGGCGCCGAGCTCCGATTGGGTGAGGCCGGCGCCGTAGGTGCCGAGGACAATCGTGCGTTCGCGGTCGCCGAGCCGGTCGACGGCGAGCGCGAGGGCGATGCGCTCTTCGAGCGCGATCCCGATCGTCGTGTCGGCGAGGAGGTCGACGCGTTCGGGACCGTCGTCGGAGTCGGGCTCGGGGAGCGAGACGCGCTCGCCG
Organism: Candidatus Elarobacter sp.; assembly: GCA_035939295.1. Taxonomy (GTDB): domain Bacteria; phylum Vulcanimicrobiota; class Vulcanimicrobiia; order Vulcanimicrobiales; family Vulcanimicrobiaceae; genus Vulcanimicrobium. The sequence continues at coordinate 7,462 of DASZGA010000308.1, forward strand.
CGGCGCAGCGTGCGCAGTTCCGAAACCGTCTCGACGGTCACGCCGAGCGCGGCGGCGAGCTCGCATGCCGTCGGCTCGCGGTGATTGCGGCTCGCGAACGCGTCCCAGGCTGCAAGATACCGGCGTTCGAGCGCGAGCAGCGAGCGCGGTGCGCGCACGATCCGCTCGTGGTCGCGGACGTAGTGCATCAGCTCGCCGACGATCATGATCCACGCGTACGCCTGGAACGGCGTTTGCATTTCGGGGCGGTAGTTCGCGGCCGCTTTGATGAGGCCGACGGCGGCGACCTGTTCGAGGTCGGCGCGATCGTTGTGCGACCGCTTGAACTTGCGCGCGCCGCGCGAACAGAGATGACGATAGGCGTCGACGACGGCGTTGCGCCGCTCGACGGTGCGTTCCGCGCAGTAGCGCGCGACGACCACATCCCGCTGGATCATTTCGAAACGCCCCCGATGAGACTGTAGAGTGGAATGAAGACCGAAAAGACGATGAACCCGACGACCACCCCGAGCGCGCCGATGAGCGCCGGCTCGAGGACGGCGCCGAGCGTCGCGATCGCCGCCTCGACGTCGGTTTCGAAGTAATCAGCGACTTTGAGCAGCATCTCGTCGACCAGCCCGGTCTCCTCACCGACGCGCACCAGTGCGACGGCGAGCGGGTCGAACAGCTTCGAGGCTTCGAGCGGCGCGGTGAGCGGCTCGCCGGCACGCAACGCGACGTCGACGCGCTCGAGTGCCGCGGCGTAGCGCGGGCTTCCGGCGACCGGGCGCACGACGTCGAGCGCGGCGACCAGCTCGATCCCCGAACGCAGCAGCGTCGCCAGCATCCGCGCGATTCGCGCGGTGACGGTCTTGTGCAGCAGCGGCCCGACGACTGGGAGCCGTAGCCGCGCGCCGTCGAGGATCAGCGCGCCGTGCGACGTGCGCGCCGCCGCGAGCACGGTGAGGATGATCGCGGCGACCGCCCCGGCACCGGCCAGCCACGTTGCCGGCTGTTGCAGCGCGTCGCCGGCGGCGAGCAGGGCGCGCGTCGCGGGCGGCAGCTCGACGTGGAAGGCGTCGAACATCTGCGCGAACATCGGCACGATCCGCGCGATCAGAAACAGCACCAGCCCGAGCGCCGCCAGGACGACGACGCACGGATACGCCAGCGCGGCGCGGAGCTTCTTGCGCAAATCGGCGTCGCGCTCGAGGAGCGAGGCCAACCGCTCCAGCACGTCGTCGAGGATTCCACCCGCCTCGCCGGCGCGAATCATCGCGACGTACAGCGGCGCGAACGCGCGCGGCCGGCGCGCGAGCGCGTCGCTCAGCGAGCTTCCGTGCTCGATGTCGGCGAGCACGGCGCGCAACGACTCGCGCAGAACGCCGTCGCCCGCACGTTCGATCGCGACGTCGAGCGCGCGCCGCATCGGGACGCCGGCGCGGATCAGCGTCGAGAAGGAGCGGAAGACGGCGAGCACCGCGCGCCGCGACGGGCGGCCGACGTTCAAGGAGCGGCCCAGCGTGCGCGTAAGGACGGACTCGCGCTCGACCGCGGTCACGAACAGCGCGCGAGTGCGCAGCCCGGCGAGCACCGCCTCGACGGACGGCGCTTCGATCGAGCCGCAAACGCGCTCGCCGCCGGCCGTTCGGGCCGTATACCGGAATTGCGCGCTCACGACGCGGTTCGCTCGAAGGCGCGGACGTCGCCGGGCCGGTTCGTCGCCGCTTGCGCGTCGGCGAGCGTCACTTCGCCGCGCACGACCAAGTCCGAGAGGTGCGTCTCGAGCGTCTGCATC
>DASZGA010000309.1:0-3023 GCA_035939295.1 Candidatus Elarobacter sp.
CCGAACGAGGCGATCGTCCCGATCCCGTACGAGATCGCGAACTGCATCAGCAGAATCAACGACGAGCGCCCCAGCGAACGGCGCACGAGCCGAAACGACTCGCCGACCGCCGCGAAGCCGCCGCGCCCGCCCACGACGACCGACGGCGCGACGTACATCGTCACCAACGGAAGCGCGATCACGGAGATCCCCAGCGTCGGCAGCGCGACGATCACGGCGGCGATCGCGAGCAACACGACTGCGACCCACGAGACCAACACCGCGCCGCCGCGCGCAAGAAACGCGCTCCAGCCGTCGCCGAACGATGCCGTGCCGCGCGTCCACGCCGCGTCGGCCATCCCGTACATCGCCGCGTACGACCACAGGCCGACGACGATGTTCACCACCGCGACGATCGTGAGGCTTGCGCCGACGAGCCGCACGTCGAACGGTGCGGCCGTTCCGCTGTGCTTGTACCCAAGGATCACGACCAGCGCGGCGATCACCGTCAGCGGAACGATGGTGATCAGCCCGATCGCGCCGGCGATCAGCGGCGGGATCGCGACGTTCCAGTTCTTGCGGAACACCGCCCACGATCGCGAGAACAGCGCCTCGGCGGTTCGCGTCGGATCGTGAGCAGGCGGCGGAGCAGAGCTCACGGAGCATCTCCCTTCGCGGCAAGATCGCGCAGCAGCGCGTCGTAGACGATGTTGCTTCGTTCGCGCAGGTCGTGCAGATCGCCGTCGTTCTCGACGACGTAGCCGGCGCGCGCGCGTGCGAGCTCGGGGGCGATCTGCGCCGCCATGCGCCGCTCGACCGCTTCGCGCTCCGTCGTATCGCGCGCGATCACGCGCGCGATCCGCGCTTCATCGGGCGCGATCACGACGACGGTTTTATCGCACTGCCGCCAGTAGTCGCCTTCGAACAGCAGCGGGATGACCTGCACGATCACGCCGTCCGGCGCGTCGCGCTCGATCTCCGCCGCGCGCGCTCGCACGCGGGGATGGATGATCGCGTTGAGCCGCGCCCGCGCTTCTTCGTCGGCAAAGACGACCTGCGCCAGCGCGGCCCGGTCGAGCGCGCCGCCCGGTCCGACCGCCTGCGGCCACACCGCGGCGATCTCTCGCAGGCCGGCGGAACCCTGGGCGACCACCTCGCGCGCCAGCAGATCGGCGTCGATGATCGTCGCCCCACGCTCCGCGAACACAGCCGCGACCGCGCTCTTCCCGGACCCGATCCCCCCGGTCAGCCCGACCCTGAGCTTCGCCATCGGAGCCGGGGGTTCCGAAGGCGTTACCGAGATTACTGCGCGGCAGTATTCAAGGTTCTCGGACTTCCTTGAACTAGCGCAACCTTGACCACCAGCTTGTCTTAATCAAGGTTATCTGGTATCCTTGATTAAGGGAGATCTGTGTCAAAGCTTATTGCCGCCTTCTGGGAAGCCTCGCTCGCCGGAATCGATGTTCCGCGGCGAGACCGCACGTCGTGCAAGTACGAGGCGTACCTCCCCGATACGCTGGCAGGGAGAACATTCTCGTTCGAGGGCGCGGTTGCTGCGGATGTCGCAGATGCCGAGCGGGCGATCATCGGCCTGAACGCTCAAGCGACGACCCTCGTCGACGCTGAGGCCCTAGCGCGCCTCCTCCTGCGAGCCGAGTCGGTAGCATCATCGCGTATCGAAGGACTGGCAATCGGTCCACGGCGCCTGCTTCATGCCGACGCCGAGCGCCAGTTCGGCGGCGCCTCCACGGATGCCGGCGCATCGGAAGTCCTGGCAAACATCGATGCAATGGCGTTCGCCGCCGAGGCCGTTCGAGACGGCGAACCTGTGACGCTCGAGATCGTCCTCGAAGCGCATCGCCGCCTGCTCGCGCCGACGATCCTCAGCAAGCACGGCGGTACGATACGCCAAGAACAGAACTGGATCGGCGGAAACCGCTACAATCCGTGTTCGGCAGATTTCGTGCCGCCACCGCCGGGTGAAGTCTCGCGCCTTCTCAACGACCTGATCGACTTTTGCAACGAGGATTCGATGCCAGCCGTCGCACAGGCCGCGATCGCACACGCGCAGTTCGAAACGATCCACCCGTTCGTCGACGGCAACGGACGGGTCGGCAGAGCGCTGATCCAAATGGTTCTGCGCCGGCGCCGATTGGCATCGCACGTTCTACCACCAGTGTCACTCGTTCTGGCAACGTGGGCGGACCGGTATGTCGACGGGCTCGGTGCGACGCGATATCACGGCAAGCCGTCCTCGGCTGCAGCACAGGAGGGAATCAACCACTGGGTGGGCCTTTTCGCGACGGCGTGCCGTCGCGCCGTGGAAGATGCGAACGAGTTCGAGAAGCGCATTCAGCAGATACAGCACGAGTGGCGCGCTCGAGTCGGAACGCTGCGGTCCGGTTCCGCGACCGCCCTCCTTATCGACAAGCTGCCAGGCGCGCCGATCATCACGGTTCAGAGCGCTGCGGCGCTGATCGGGCGAAGCGTTCAAGCTGGGAACGAGGCCGTATCCCGGCTCGTCGAAGCCGGAGTCTTGGTGCAGACTAAATCAGGGCGGCGCAATCGTGCCTTTGAGGCCCGTGACGTGATCGATGCCTTCACCGATCTGGAGCGGCGTCTCGCAAGCCCGACCGGCGACACCCGAGTCTCGCCGCCGGTGCGACCGGTGCCGTACCGGCGTCCCAAGGCGGCTCGGAAACGACCTACGGGCCGAGGAGGCGCCTCCTTGTAGTATACTCGCTTCCATGAATGCGACGCCCGCCATGCCCGCCGCTCCGAGCGACGTCACGGAACACCCGCTCGTCCACGACATCAACCAGGAACACGCCGACAAGCTCTCGGCCACTGAACGCTTCTGCAAACGGGTCGCCGATTGGACCGGGGCGCCGCTCGCGCTCGGCCTCGCGATCCTGCTGCAAGCGATCTGGATCCCGCTCGGGATCTACACCAAGTTCGATCCGTTCCCGTTCGTCTTCTTGCTGACGTGCTCGAACGTGCTGCAGCTGATCCTGATCTTCATCCTCGCCGTCGGTCAGCGCCAG
>DASZGA010000310.1:0-2462 GCA_035939295.1 Candidatus Elarobacter sp.
GCGCGCGCGCTGTGGCCCGAGGCCGATCCGGTGGTGCAGTTCGAGCCGGCCCGCCGCCCCGAGTTCGGCGACGTCGCGACCAACGTCGCGTTCGGCTTGGCGCGCGTCGCGCGCAAGAAGCCGCAAGAGATCGCCGCCGAGATTATCGAGCGCGCGCTGCGCGACGACGGCGTTCGCGCGACGGTCGCCGAGGCGACGCCGCTCGCCGGGTTCATCAACCTCAAGCTGCATCCGGCGTTCTGGCAGCGCGTCGTCGCCGACGTCTTGCGCGAGGGACCGAGCTACGGCCGGGGTGCGCCGGCGGGCGAGCGTGTGTCGCTTGAGTTCGGGAGCGCGAACCCGACCGGTCCGCTCGTCGTCGTCCAAGGCCGCACGCTCTCGATCGGCGACACGCTCGCGCGGGCGATGCGCCACGCCGGCTACGACGTCTTCACTGAGTGGATCATCAACGACGCCGGCTCGCAGATCGACGCGCTCGGCCGGTCGCTCTACGCGCGCTATCGCCAGCTGTTCGATCCCGCGTACCCGTTCCCCGAAGAAGGCTACCCCGGCGACTACATGCTCCCGCTCGCCGAACAAGTGCGCGCGCGCGACGGCGAGATGTGGCTCAACCTGCCGGAAGACGAAGCGGTAGCCGCGCTCGCGCGCTTCGCTCGCGACGAGATCGTCGCCGAGCAGCAGGGCGCCGCGCACCATTTCCGCGTCGACTACGATCTGTGGCAGTCGGAGAAAGCGCTCCACGAAGCGGGCGCGATCGAGCAAGGGATTGCGCGGCTCCGCGAGCAGGGCGTGCTCTACGAAAAGGACGGCGCGACGTGGCTGCGCACGACCGACGCCGGCGACGACGAAGATCGCGTCGTCATCCGCCGCGACGGCCGCCCGACGTACTTCGCCAACGACGTCGCCTACCATTACGAGAAGCTGCAGCGCGCCGACCACGTCGTCGATTTTCTCGGCCCGGATCATCACGGCTACATCAAGCGGCTCGACGCGCTGGCGAACGCGTACGGCCGCCCCGGCGCGTTCGAGGTGATCCTGATCCAGCAGATCACGCTCAAGCGCGGCGACGAGATCCTGTCGATGTCGAAGCGCGCCGGGCAGCTCGTCACGCTGCAGGAAGTGATCGACGAAGTCGGCGTCGACGCGGCGCGCTTCTTCTTCGTGATGCTCTCGAACGAGCAGCCGCTCACGTTCGATTTGGAGCTGGCGAAGAAGCAGTCCAACGACAACCCGGTGTTCTACGTCCAGTACGGCCACGCGCGGATCGCGTCGGTGCTGCGCAAAGCGCGCGAGTCGCACGCGGCGCAGCTCGCAGCCGCCGAGCGCGGAGAACGGCTCGACGCGCTGGTCGAGCCGTCGGAACTGGCGCTGGCGCGGCGGCTCGCCGAGTTCGGTCCGACCGTCGCCGGCGTCGCGCGCGCTCGTGCGCCGCACCGCCTCACGAAGTACGCTCGCGAAGTCGCTGCGGACTTTCACCAGTTCTACGACGCCTGCCGCGTCCTCACGACCGATGAAGCGACGACGACCGCGCGGCTCGGCCTCTGCATCGCGACGAAGACGGTCCTCGCGACGACGCTCGCGTTGTGCGGCGTCGCCGCGCCCGAGTCGATGTAGTGCGCGTCCTGGTCCTGGGCGGAACGGTCTTTCTCGGCCGCCACGTCGTCGAGACGGTGCTGGCGCGCGGGCACGAGGTCACGCTCTTTCACCGCGGCGTTCGCGGGGCCGAGCTGTTCCCGCAGGTCGAACGCGTCCTCGGCGATCGCGCGACCGACCTCGACCGCTTGCCGGCGGGCGCGAAGTGGGATGCGGTCGTCGACACGAGCGGCTACGTCCCCGGCGTCGTCGGCGCGAGCGCACACGCACTGCGCGATCGGGCGGGGCGCTACGTCTTCGTCTCGAGCGTCTCGGTCTACGATATCTCCCTGCCGGCGATCGACGAGTCGAGCCGGATCCTCGAGTTGCCCGACGGCGCGTCGCGCGAGGTAATGGTGCCGGAGACGTACGGGCCGCTGAAGGCGCTCTGCGAGCACGAGGCGATCGACACGTTCGGAACGGAGCGCACCCTGGTCGTGCGGCCCGGACTCATCGTCGGCCCGTACGATCAGACCGACCGCTTCACGTACTGGCCGCTGCGCTTCGCGCGCGGCGGTGACGTCGTCGTCCCCGACGACCTCGATTCGCCCGCGCAGTGGATCGACGTGCGCGACCTCGCCGAGTTCATCGTCGACGGTATCGAACGCGAACGCCACGGCGTGGTCAACGCGGTCGGCCCTGCGGCGCCCGCGACGTTGCGCTCGGTGCTCGAAGCGAGCGCTGCCGCGACCGGTGCGCCTTCACGCATGGTGCCGATCGATCGCGCGACGCTGAAAGAACGCGAGATCTCGCCCTGGACCGATCTTCCGGTGTGGGCGCCCGACGGCGACGGATACGACGGCATCACGCGCGTCGACCGCTCGCGCGGG
>DASZGA010000311.1:0-2615 GCA_035939295.1 Candidatus Elarobacter sp.
TGGCGCGCGTAGAACAGCACGTCTTCCTTGAGAATCTTCGCCCGCTCGGCGTCGGTGCTCGCCACCTGCTGGATTCGCGCGTCGATCGCGTCGGCGACCTTCTGCGCCAAGTACGCGAACTGCTCGAGCTGGCCCATCAGGTTCCAGAGATTTTCTTTCTCTTGCTCGATGTCGGCGTTGTCGTGCATGAGCTGATCGCGTGACGCGTACAACCCGTTGATGATCGCGTTGAGGTGGGTCTGCGAGGACTCGTACGAGCGGAAGTAGGTCAGGATCTGCGGGCCGAGCGGGATCAGGCCGAGCAGCTTGCGCGGCGCGAACATGTCGCCGCGCGAGCGCGGGTCGAGCTTGTCGATCGTGTCGCGCAGATCGAGGAGCTGTTTCGAGACGTCGGAGCCGGCGTCGAAGATTCCGCCGCCCATCGCGCGGACCGGGCGGTCGAGGAGCCGGTTCGAGACCGACGCCGAGCGCTGGATCTCGGCGTTCCCCATCGCGGAGATCGCGCTGACGCGCGTCTTGAAGTCGTCGCCGTGGACGGGGAGCGCCAGCAAGTCTTTCGCGAAATCGGCGACCTGCGCGTCGAGCTTCGCGGTTTGGTCCGGCTTGAGCTCGACCATCGCGAGCGCGCTCTGCGGCGCGACGGCGGCGACCGGCGCCGGAGGGACGAGCGGCGGCGGCGCGGCGGCCGGCGCGGCGGGTGCACCCGAGGTCTGGTCGTTCACGGTGACCTCCTAGTTCGTTTGAAAGGCGTGCTCGACGCCGGTGATGATGACTTCGAGGAACTCGTACGACGGCGGGTCGACGACGTCGATCAGCTGATCGGGGACCGCGATCCCGTTCTTCTTCCAATAATCGCGTTCGTACGCGGTGTTCTGAATGCGGAAGCCGTGCTCGACGGCGAGCTGCTGCAGCACTTCGTCTTCCGCGAGCAGGTGGCCGAGCTTGTCGCCCTTGTCGTCGATCGGGACGAAGGTGTGCTTGGTGTAGATCGTCGGCTTCGGATAGAGCAGCACCATGTCGGGGTTGCGGTCCTTCTGGTGCGCGAGCGCGTACTCGATGAACTGCGACTCGTAGATCATCACGAGCGGCGCCTTCCCCATCCCGATCTGCACGTAGTCGTCGAACGGTCCCGCCGACGATGACTCTTCGTAGCCCTGGCGCAGGAACAGGCCGTTCAGCTTCGGCTGGATCTGTGCGATCTTCGCGCGGTCGTCGACGATCTGGTTGCCGTTGAGGACGTACGAGGCGAGCGCGGCGTACATGATCCCGGAGTTCGACTTGCGCGGGTCGGTCGTCGAGACGAGGACCGACTTGTTCACGTCGTACGCGCCGGCGTTCTTGAAGTCGCGCCAGCGTTTGCCGTTCGTCTCGGCGGCCAGCAGCGCCGGCATGTCGATGATGTAGAACTGATTGCCGACTCGCCGCACGATCCCGTTGGCGATGAGGATCTGCGCGATCGGCTTCCACGACGCGACAGCCATCGGGGTGAAGAACGGAGTGTAGACGTCCTTGGCGCCGACGAGCTGTTTCAGCCGCTGCCCGGCCGGCGCGCCGGCGGGGAAGGCGAAGTCGTAGGTCTTGAGGTCGGAGCGGTTCGCCATGTCGCGCGAGCCGGCGGTCTCGACCGTCAGGTTCACGCCGTTCTTCCGCAGCTCGGCGAGGACGCGGGGGTCGGTGAGGTACGGCTGTTTCTCCGAGCCGATGAGCCCGTGGACCGTGACGACGGCGCGGTCGGCGCGGCGGTTCGCGGCGTCCTTGGTGGAGAGGTAGACCGCCAGGACGACCGCCACGACGAGCACGATAAGGGCGACGGGTCCCAGTACGCGTCGGACGGTCACGCTGTTCGATCCTCCCGCCCGCGCCGCAAGCGCGAGCATTCAACGTCGGGTCGTACCCGCTGGCGGCGCAAACGTTGCACGGCCCGCCCAGCCGAGCACTACCGCCCCGAGGACGGTCCTCCTCCTCTGCGAACCCGACGTGTGATGGAAGCGAACGCGTTTTACGAGCGGATCGACGAGGAGACGTTCGAAGCGACCCGCGCGACGGCGAGCCCGTGGGACGAGCGGCTGCAGCACGGGAGCCCGCCGACGGCTCTCGTCGCGCACGTGATCACCGCACGGCATCCGCGCGACGACATGCGGATCGCGCGGATCAACTCGGAATTTCTCGGACCGCTACCACTCGCGCTGATGCGCGTGAAAACGCGCGTCGCACGCCCCGGCAAACGGATCGAGATGCTCGAAGCGACGATCGAAAGCGGCGGGCGCGAGGTGCTCACCGCGCGCGCTTGGCGCATCGCGACGCAACCGGAAGGCAGCGTTCCGCCGGCGACGACGCCGCCCGATCCCGTCCCGGCGATTCCGGAAGCGCACGATCCGCCGGCGTGGTTGAAATCGTTCGGCTACGGCCAGGCCTTCGAGTGGCGGCACGTCTACGGAGGCGGCGTACCAGGCCCGGCGGCGGTCTGGTCACGCCCGCGCATTCCATTGATCGCCGGCGAGCCGCTGCAACCGCTGGACCGCGCACTGCTGGTCGCCGACTCCGCAAACGGGATCAGCGGCGAGCTCCCGATGGGCGAATATCTCTTCGTCCCGCCGTCGCTGTCGCTAGCGCTG
>DASZGA010000312.1:0-13664 GCA_035939295.1 Candidatus Elarobacter sp.
ACCGCCACCGGAACGCGCAGCAAGAGCAGCACGAACGCGATGATCAAGGGGAGCCAGGTCACCGGCGCGCGACCGCTCTCGCCAGCGCGAAAATGACGATCAGCGCGCCGCTCACCGGGATCGCCGCATACGGAATCTGCAACGAGATGCCCGGCAGCGAGGACATGCTCTCCGGCGCCTCGAGAACGACCGCTTTGATCCCGAACACCAGCAGCACGCCGCCCCAGACGGCGATCATCGCGTTCGCCACCACGCCGGCGATGCTGCGCCCGACCGGCGAAAGCCGGTCGACGACGAGCTGCACGGCGGGGTGCCCGCCGTTCCAGACCTCGGCGGCAGCGCCGAGAAAGACCATCCAGATGAACAGGTACGCCGCCGTTTCGTCGGCCCACGGCAGCGAGTGCTGGATCACGTACCGAAAGATCACGCCCAGCGCGGCGACGACGAAGATCAGCACCATGAACGCGCTCGCCACGGCAAGCGCGATCTTGTTCAAGACGTCGGCTAGCGCTTTGAGCGCAACCACGATTCGCCTTCGGCGACGTGCATCGCCGACGCGGCGCGCGCCAGCTCGGGATCGCGAGCGAGAATGGCGCGATAGATTTGGCTGTGCTCTTCGAGCGCGGCACGGCGATGCGCGTCGTCGGTCGCCTTGCGCCAGGTGCGAACCTGCAGCGTTTGCAGTGAGAGCGTCTCGAGCATCGTCTCCAGAACGGAGTTTCCCGCGCGCTGGTAGATGAAGCGGTGAAACTCGACGTCGGCGTCCATCACCTCGTCGGCGCTCGTCGCGGTGCGAAATCGTTCGACGCATTCCGCGAGCTGGAGATGATCGGCGTCCGTCATGCGCGCGGCTGCGAGCGCGGTCGCCGCCGGTTCGAGCAGCCGGCGCACTTCCCACACTTCGAGCAGCTGATGATCGCGCATCAGGTTCGTCACGAACGCGACGGCGTCGAACAGCAGCCGCGGTTCGAGGCTGGTGACGTAGGTGCCGTCGCCTTGGCGCGTCTCCAGCACCTTGATCAAGGTGAGCGCGCGCACGGCCTCGCGAAGCGAGTTGCGCGAGAGCCCGAGCTCGCGGGCCAGGTCCTGCTCGCGCGGCAGCCGCTGGCCCGGGACGAGCTTGCCGCTCGTGATCATCTCCTTGACGCGCGCGATCGCCACGTCGGTGAGCCGCTCCGGGGCCGGGGTCCGAGCAATCATCGGATGTCTCGGCTTGGAGGAGGGCTCCATTGACTCCTCCGTTGCATTGGACTATAGTTTCGCCACGGCCCCTCCGGGCGCCGTCGTTCGGAGACATCCGATGTTTCCGCATTGGAGGAGAACGGCATGGTCATCACACGCCGGGAGATGGTTCGGCTCACGGGCGCGGCCGCGGCGACCGCGGCGCTGCTGCCCACGGCGGTCCGCGCCGAGAGCACGAAAGTCCGCATCGGCCACACCCTCGCGCCGACCAGCGAGTACCAGAAGTGGTGCGAACGCTTCTCCGAAGCGCTCGCAAAGAACACCGGCGGCCGGTACGAGCTGCAGATCTACAACACCTCGCAGCTCGGCGGCGAGATCCAGATGATCCAAGCGGTCCGCGCCGGGACGCAGGACATGCTGATCACCTCGCAGCCCGCGCTCGAAGCGACGGTGAAATCGCTCGAGGTCTTCTCGACGCCGTTCCTGTTCGACAGCATCGAACAAGGGAACCGCGTGATGGCCGGCAAGGTCGGGCAGACGTTCGCCGACATCATCGCGCGCGACGGCGGGTTGATCTCGCTCGGCTGGGGCTCGGTGCAGGAACGCAACATCTTCACCACCTCGAAACCGGTCCGCAACCTCGCGGACTTGCAGGGGATGAAGCTGCGCATCATCCAGTCGCCGGGCTACGTCGAAGCGTACCGCGCGCTCGGCGCGAACCCGACGCCGATGCCGTACGGCCAGCTGTACCTCGCGCTGAAAGAAAAAGTCGTCGACGGCGGCGACACCTCACCGGACCAGTTTTTCATGGACAAGTTCGCCGAGCTCTGCAAGTACTATCACCTCACCCACGTGCACTATCTGCCGGCCGGGATGTACGCGGGCAAGACATTCTGGGACGGACTCGACGCCAAGACCAAAGACGCGTTCGTCGCCGCGGGCAGGGTCGCGACGCCGTACAACCACCAGGTCTACGCTGCCGACTACAAAGCCGGAATCGCCAACATGTCCAAAGCCGGGATCGAAGTGATCAAACCCGATCTGCGCGACTGGAAGAACGCGACGAAAGACGTCTACAAGAAGTTCGAGGACGCGCTTCCGAACGGCAGGCAGCTCTACGAATCGATCCTCGCCGCGCGCGGCTGACGCGGATTCTCCTCGCTACTCGCCGACGCCTCGAGCGGCGATCCGTTCGGTGACAGCACGACACCGCAGCGGCGATACGAGAGGTCGCCGTTCACCGCGGCAACGCTCCGACGGTGATCGCGTGTGCGTCGTCCGAACCGGTGCCGCGCCATCGGATCTCCGCTTGTTGCCCGCCGCGCAGCTCGAATACGGCGTGACCCTCCGCCGAGATCGTCCCGCGCAGCGGAACGCGGACTTCTCCGGCGCGGACGGTGACCGTTACCGCCGCCGGCGGCGCGTTCGCGTCGAGCGGGATGACGCGCAGCTCGCACGAGCAGCGCGGGTCGCCGCCGGCACGCCACCCCGCGACCGTCTCCCCGGCCCTGACGTCCGAGGTGAAGTCGTACATCGGATAATCGCAGTACACCCAGCAGTTCGCGGATGCGACCCGCGCGTAGTGCCGGCTCGTGAAGACGAACGGCATCCCGGCTCCGTACAGCTCCTGACCGACCTGACCGGAAGGCTCGCGGCCGTCCTGAAGATCTTCAAGCGGGACCGAGAGCGCACGCTCGATCCGTCCGTTACGCGACTTCTCGGCCAGCACATCGGCCGGCAGCGCATCGGGATAATAGTACCAGCCGCGATCGAGCGCGTACTTCTGGTACTCCGCGAGCAGCAGGCGCAGCGAGGGCCGCACGTCCTCGCCGCCTAGCTGCAGGTATTCGTGAAACTTGCCCTGCGCTTCGAGCTCTTCGTACGCCGCCAGATACGGCGCGTCGCGGAGCGGAAACAATCCGAAGAACGAACGGTAATGGCGAGCCCGCTCGTAGTCGCACTGCCACAGCCACATGTTGTCGAACAGGTTCGCCATGCAGATCTCGCTCAGCTCGAGATACTCGCGCTCGTGCGTCAGCTTCCACAGCCGCAGCGCCGCCTCGGCAGCGAAACCGGTCGTGTTCAACTGGTATCCGAGCTCGAAACCGAGTCCGCGCAGCGATTCGGCGCCGCGTTTGGCTTCGGCGAGATACTCGTCATCGCCGAACAGCTCCAGTGCGTGGAGCATTACGAGCGCGTAGAGGCCGCCGACGTCGGTCTCACCGCCGCGGCCCGGCTCCGACTCCGCGCGCACGACGTCGAGGTTGCGCAGGTTGAAGAAAACCGGCCAGCGGTACGCGAACCTGCGCGCGACGCGGATCGCGAACGGAAGCGAGCGGCGGAACAGCTCCTTCGCGGCCTCGTCGCCCTCGCTCGCGAGCCGCGAGAGGTTGAACAGCGAATGGTGCAAGTACCAGCTGTCCATCGCCTCGTGGTTCATGTTCTCTTCGGCTTGCGAAGCGCCGAAATCGGCGCCCGGGAGCCAGCGAACGACGGAGCCCACCTCGTCGTCGAAGAACGACGGCGCCGTATCGCGCATCGCGGACCCGAACGCGCTCGGCTCGCCACGCCAGCGCTCGTACTCGCCCGTGTTGACGGCGAGCGTGAGCTGCACCATGCTCTCCGGCGGCTTCTCCTCGTCACCGGCGTACGGCATGAGATACCGCCGGCCGTCGCGCACGTACGTACACGCCGGAGAGAACGTCAGGTCACGCAGCGCGCGTGCGGCGCGATCGGGCCAGTCGTGATACGTCGTCTCGGGACGCGGCAGCGACAGGTAGAGATCGGCCAGCATGTCGAGGTACTGCGCAGCCGCGTCGCCGTCAGTTTCCGGAACGCGCTCGGTGAGCGTGAGGTACGCATCGGAGACGACGACTTCGCGCGCCTTCCGCAGGACGGCGTCCTCGCCGCCCGGCGGCGCGTACCCGAGCTCCGGCCAGCGGCCGCCGACGCTGTCCGCCGGCGAGCGTTTCGTCTGCGCGAAGTAGTCGTTCAGCGACGAAAAGTCTTGCAGATAGAACAGCGAAAACTGGGCCGGCTCCTCCGTGCTCGCGAAGACGATGCCGCTGCGCAGACCGCGCTGTGAGGTGTGGACGGTACCCTCGTTCGCCAGCGGATAGAGATCGCGCGGCCACCATGAGACGACGACGTCCCGCGCGGGCAGCAACGAGGTCGTGCAGCGGACGGTCGCATGCCCCTCGGACGGGAACGCGATCTTCGCGCGCATCGCGCCGAGCGACGAGGCGAATTCGCACGTCAGCGTACCGTCGGGCGCCGTCGACTGCTCCCCGAAGACGAGGTCGTCGGCGCTGAACCCGGCGCACAGAGCGCAGGCGTCGCGACCGCCGACCGTCGCGACGACCCAGAGGTGCCGCCGTCCTTGCCGCATGCGGAACGCGACGTCTCCGAACTCCGCGAGGCCGCCGAGGTCGGCAGATCCTTCAAGATCAGCTCGTGCTCCGATCAGCGCAGGCGACCTGCCGACCGGACCGCTCGTCGTCGTTTCCACGACGCGCTTCTTTCCCGGATCGCGCCGGCTGATTCGGCCCGAATCTACGACGGCGACCGTACGGCGGAACGGTTCCACGAACCGCCGGCGACTGCGACGGCGACGAGCACGCCGTACGTCAGCATCCCGAGCCCGAGCGCGACGAACAGATACGTGAGCGAACCGGTGAGGCGGAGCGCGATCCAGCCGCCACCCAGACCGATCAGCATCCGCAAGAAACCCGCCGAGAGCGGCCACAACAATCGCCCCGCGCCTTGCGAAGCGAAATACAGGGCGAGCCCCAAGCCGAAAAATCCGTAGAACGGCCCGACCGCGCGCAAGTACGCGGTTCCCGCTGCGAGCATCCCCGCATCCGATCCGAAGAGCTGCAGCCACGCGCGCGGCCACAGCGCGGCGCCGATCCCGATCGCCTCGGTGATCGCGAAGGCGAGCGCGCCGCCGACGAACGCGATCCGCAGCGCGCGCCCGCGCTGATTCGCGCCGATGTTCGTTCCGACCAGCGCGACGAGCGGCGCGCCAAGCCCGAACACCAGCGGCACGAGCAGATATTCGAGCCGCGCTCCGGTGCCGTAGCCGGCGACGCCGGACGGTCCGGCGACGGTCGCGACGAGCGCCGTCGCGACGCCGATCGTCACGTTCGTCTGCAGCGACGAAACGGTCGCGACAGCGCCGACGCTCAGGATGTCGCCGAAGAACTTCGCGCGCAGGCGCGTCGGACGCAGCTTCACGACGCTGCGCCCCGACAACACGTACCACGCAAGCACGACGGTCCCGAGCGCGAACGAAACCAGCATCGCGACGCCGCCGCCCGCGATTCCGAGCGCCGGAAACGGGCCGATCCCGTAGATCAGCAGCGGCGAGAGCGGGATCAGCACCGCCACGCCGCCGCACACGACCAGCGCAGGAACGAGCATGTTCCCCGTGCCGCGCACCGCGCTCGCGAGCCCGTTCATCAGCCACAGCAGCACGATCCCCGCGAACACGACGTTCGAGTAGCGCAGCGCCGCCTCGAGCGACGCGCCGCGACCGCCGAGCGCGCGGTACAGCTCCGGCCCGAAGACGAGCACGAGCACCGAGCACAGCGCGCCGATCGCGACGTTGACGACCAGCGCGTGCACCGCGAGCGCGTTCGCGTCGTCGGCGCGTCCCGAGCCGAGTGCGCGCGCGACCGCCGACGAGATCGCGCCGCCGAGCGAGCCGGCGGACATCATCTGCATCAGCATCACGCCGGGAAAGGAGAGCGCCATCCCCGCCAGCGCGTCGGTCCCGAGCCGCGAGACCCAGAACGTCTCGATCAGACCCGTTCCGGCCTGCGCGAGCATCACCAGCACGTTCGGCCACGCGAGCGCCAGCAGCAGCGGCACGATCGGCGCGCTCAAAAGCGCCCGCGTCCGCGCGTCGAACCGCGAGCCCGGAACCGGTGTCGCGGCCGCCGGGACGGCGATCGTATCAGCCACGTCCACCGCATCGTACCGGGGTGACTTGCGAAATGCAAGCCACTCGCCGCCCGCGGTAGGCCTTCCGGGCCGGAAAGCGCCGCGTAAGTCCCGCCTGGCGCCGCGTAAGCGGCCGGTATGCGCGCCGCGCTAGTCTGCGGATGTCATGAAGCCGCCCCTCCGCCTGGTCGTCGACGGCCCCACCGGCCTGGCGGCCCTCGAACCGGCCGTCTCCAACGCCGCCGCCAACGGGCACGACCAGATCGCGATCGACCTCGACCGCCTGGTGAACCTGGAGATCCCGGAGGTCCGCGCGCTGATCCGCCTGCGCCGGATCGCGCACGACCGCGGCGCACGCGTCGCGCTTCAGGTCGGCTCCCCCGACCACCGCCGCGCGCTCTGCGAGCTCGGGCTCGACCGCCTCTTTCCGCTGCTCCCGTAAGATTGCGGAACTGGGCCGGCGCCGCGGCGCGAAAGAGGGCGTTCTTAGCGGGCTCTTAACTTGCGACGTATTATCTAGGAGAACACCGATTCGCAAGAGGAGAGCATCGTGGCAAACTCGTTCGTTCACATCGAGCTCAGCACCGGCGACGTCGAGAGAGCGAAGGCGTTCTACGGCAGCCTGTTCGACTGGAAGCAACAGGACATGCCGATGGGCGACGGCCAGACGTACACGCTGATCGACGCCGGTGAGGACAACACCGGCGGCGGGATGATGAAGAGCCCGATGCCCGGAGCGCCGCCGATGTGGCTGGCGTACGTCGGCGTCGACGACCTCGACGCCTCGACGAACAAGGCGAAAGAGCTCGGGGCGACGGTCTTGAAGGAAAAGACAGAGGTGCCGGGGATGGGCTGGTTCAGCGTCCTCACCGATCCGACCGGCGCGATGTTCGCGATGTGGCAGCCGGCGCCGCGCTGATCGCCGGCGAAGTTCGCTCATCGTGAGCGAGATGGTGTGGATCGAAGGCGGCGAGTTCCTGATGGGCTCGGAGTCGTTCTATCCGGAAGAACGTCCGGTGCGGCGGGAGCGCGTCGCCGGCTTCCACATCGACCCTCATCACGTCACCAACGCGGAGTTCGCGCGGTTCGTCGAAGCGACCGGATACGTCACGGTCGCCGAACGGCCGCTCGAGCTCGCGGAGATCCCGGGCGCGCCGGTGCAAACCTATCCCGCCGGTTCGCTCGTGTTCAAAGAAACCGAAGGTCCGGTCGACCTCGGCGACTCGCGCAACTGGTGGCACTACGTCCCCGGCGCGCAGTGGCGTCATCCGCAAGGACCGCAGAGCACAATCGACGATCTGGGCGATCATCCCGTCGTCCACGTCGCGTACGAAGATGCCGAAGCCTACGCGGCGTGGGCCGGGAAAGCGCTTCCCACTGAAGCGGAATGGGAGTACGCCGCGCGCGGCGGGCTCGAGGGGAAAGCGTTCACCTGGGGCGACGAGCGCGAGCCGGGCGGAACGATCATGGCGAACACGTGGCAAGGCGAGTTCCCGTGGCAGAACACGCTGCGCGACGGGTTCGCGCGCACCTCGCCGTTCGGCGCGTTTCCGCCCAACGGGTACGGCTTGTACGACATGGCCGGAAACGCGTGGGAGTGGACGAGCGACTGGTATCGAGCGGAGCCCGGCACGCCGCCGTCGCCGTGCTGCTCGCCGGTCGACGAAAGCTACGACGAAAGCTCGCCCGGGATTCGCATCCCGCGCAAAGTGCTCAAGGGCGGCTCACATCTGTGCGCGCCGAACTACTGTCTGCGGTTCCGGCCGGCGGCGCGGATGCCCCAGATGATCGACACCGGGATGAGCCACCTCGGCTTCCGGTGCGTGCGCCGCGGTTAGCGCGGCGCGCTTAGTGCTGCGATAGGATCGAGATCGCCTGCATCACGATCCCGACGCGGCCGCCGCGCGGCGTGCACGAGTCGCGCGGTGTGCCGAGGATCGGCCCCACCACTCCGCCGAGCGTTCCCTGAATCGGGCCGCGCTCGTTCCAGCCGCCGCCGGGGTTCGTCGGGGTGGGGTTCTTCACGCCGGCGTTTCCGGACGGGGGTGCCGTGTCGAGCGGCGAGGTCGTCGTAGTCGCGGTGTCGGTGCGCGTCGCTTGACCACTCGCGGTCGATACCGCCGAAGCGGGCTCGGTGCGCGGACGCACTTGCGGCGCGGGTTCGGCTTGCGCCGCGGCGCGCGCTTGCGCCGCGCGCTGCGCGGCGCGCATCGCGATCGCGTGCTGCTCGGCAGCCCACACGCGCAACTGCTCGGCTTGCGCCGCACGCGCGCGTTCCTTCGCGCGCTGCGCTTGCAGCTCGCGGCTCATCGCCGGATGCACGACGACGGCAGGTGCGACGACCGCGGCGCGATGATGAACGACGACGTATGCGCCGGCGGACTGCGCCGGCGAAATCGTGCGATGCGTCGCGGCGGTACGCGCTGCCGCGATCGGGTGCGCGACAACGATCGTCGCCGCGTGGTGCGCAGCGTTCGTCGCGTGACGAGCTGCGTGCGCTGCTGGTCGCGGCGCGGTGCGCACATGCGACGCGGGCTGCGCGCGATGGAACGGGACCGCGACGGCGGCGGCGGGTGCGCGTGCCGGTTCGTGTTTGCGCGTCAGCTCGTTGACGGCGTAGCCGGCGGCGATCGAGATCACCGCGGTGACGGCGAGGAGCGCCGTGCCGAGCTTGCGCGTCGTCCACGCGAGCACTTCGCGCTGCGTGCGCGGCGGCTCGGCGGCGAAGAGCGCGGGATTCTCGCGGAACAACCGCTCCGCGAGGTCGGGATCCTCAAGCAGAGCGAGACGATCTTCGAGAACGACTGGTCCGGAGGGCAGTTCGATCATGGGGAGATCTCCCTCGTGAACGCGTGCGCGCGGTGTAGCAGCGACGCTACAAGCCCAGGCTTAGACGTCGCTGAGGATCGTTCCGGCTCCGCCCGGCGCGCGTTCTGTTCGTTTACGAACTGTTACGGTGCGACACGCGGCGGCGAAGCGCGTCGCGGAAGGGCACGACGCGCGGGTCTTGGAGCGACGGATAATCCGACTCGCTCGGTAACATTGCACTCAGGAGCGTGAGACCGCGCTCGCGCTCGCCGAGCGCGAGCATCGCGAGGGCGGTATCGCCGTAGCGCGGATGGATCCGTAACGCGTCGCGCAGCGCGGCGCGCGCCGCGGTGCGGTTGCCGGCGCGCGCGTACGCCTCGGCGAGCAGCGCCGGCGCCTCGTCGACCTCCGGGCCCTCGCGGCGCAGCCGGCGGAACGCGTCGATCGCGTGCGGCAAGTCGCCGGCGAGCTCGTACGCGAGGCCGAGCCGCCGCAGCGCGCCGTGGCGGTGCGGATCGAGGTCGAGCGCGCGGCGCGCGTAGACGATCGCCTCGCCGTAGTGGCCGCGGAGGTACGACGCTTCGGCGAGCCATCCGCCGGTCGCCGCCGAGACCGGATCGAGGACCGCCGCCGCCCGCAGCTCGCGCGTCGCATCGGCGAGCCGCCCGCGCTCGAGCAGCGTCGTCCCGTACCAGTGGTGCGCGACGGCGTAGCCCGGGTCGAGCGCGATCGCGCGGCGGAACTCGGCGTCGGCGCCGGCCGGATCGCGATCGGCTGCGAAGCGCAGCATCCCGAGCGAGGTGTGCGCGGCGGCGGAGCTCGGGTCGAGCGCGAGCGCGGTGCGGATCGCGGCGCGTGCGCGCGCGAAGTGCGGCACCGGCTTGACGCGGCCTTTCATGTAGTCGGCGATCATCAGCTCCGCATCGGCGAGCCCGGCATACCCGAGCGGGCTGCGCCGGTCGCTCGCGACGACGGTGGCGAAGAGGCGCGCGCTCGTCGCCAGCCCCGCCGGCGTGCGCAAGTTCCAGTAGTAGCGCCCGAGCCGGTACAGCTCCGCACCGCGCGCGCTCAGCGGCGGCGCGTGAGGGATCGCGCGCGCGGCGGGAACCGCGGCGAGGAAGACGAGCGCGACCGAGATCGCAGCCGTGAGCCAGCGGCGCGCGCGCCCGGCGTGGTCGTCCGCGGCGACGGCGGCGCTCGCCGGACGAACCGGCATCGCGGCGCGGGGCGGTTCGGCGAGCAGCTCGACGGCGGCAGTGAAACGGTACCCGCGCCGCGGCACCGTCGCGATCGCCTCGCCGAGGCCGTGCTCGCGCAAGACCTTGCGGAGCGTGTAGACGCTTTGCGCGACGTTGCTCTCGCCGACGTCCTCGCCTGCCCATACGCGGTCGAGGATCTCGTCTTTGGTGACGACCTCGCCGACGCGTTCGACCAGCACGAGCAGCGTCGCGACGACGCGCGGCCCGAGGGCAAGCGGCTCGCCGCCGAGGCACAGCACGTCACGTGACGGATCGAGCCGGAACGGACCGATCGCGTACCGCAAGGGGACGGAAGCGTCTGTTCGAGTCACGCTGCGGTCTTCGAGACGGCGCACCGAGGCGCCCCGTCTACGCGCTGGCGGGCGCGTTTGAAGAGTTCTTGAAGATTTCGGCGCGCCGGTCTGCGAGCATGGGCGCCGATGCGCCTCATCGCTTCGGTTCTCGCTGCCGCCCTGATCGTCTGCGCCGCGACGCCCGCCCGCGCCGCTTCGGCCGCCGGCGACATCGTGACCGTCGCGCGAACGGCGGCGCCGCTGCCGCTCGATCCCGCCCATGCCGATCCGGCCTGGCAAGCGGGCAAGATCGACCTCGGCAGCGGGTTCGCGAACCTCACGACGCGGCGCGGCGCGCCGGTCGCGACCACAGCGTATCTGCTCTACGACGACCGCGCGCTGTACGTCGCATTTCACGCCGCTCAGGCGGGGATCGCGATCGCGGCTAGCCAGACGACGAACGGCGTTGGCTTCGGGATCGACGACTTCGTCGGGATCGGCATCGACACGAGCGGAAGCGGCTCCCAGGTCTACTACTTCGAGACGACGCCGCGCGGTACGCGCTACCAGCAAGCCAGCGAGAACTCGCGGTACGCGCCGGCCTGGAGCGCCGCCGCGCGGGTCGACGGCGACGGCTGGGACGCGGTGATGATCGTTCCGCTGGCGGCGATGAAGCTGCACGGCGGCGAGCAGCACTGGCGGATCAACTTCGTCCGCGGGATCGCGGCGAGCGGCGAGCACCTCACCTGGGCCTTCGACGGCTTGATGAACGACGGCCCGATCGGCATCGGCTGGCCGAACTTCAACGACGCGCGGTTCTGGCCGTCGCTCAAGCCGTTCGGAATCGCGAAGGCGGGCAATGCGGCGCGGACCCCGCGCGCCGACGTCTTCGCGCTCGGCAGCGCCGGCCGCGACCGCGCGCTGTTCCGGCAAGCCGACGGGTCGTTTCGCGAAGAGAAGGTGCGCACGCTCGGGATCGACGTCGCAGCGCCGCTCACCGGGACGATCACGTTCGTCGGGACGCTGGCGCCGGATTTCTCCAACGTTGAAGTCGATCAAGAGACGATCGCGCCGCAAGAGTTCCGCCGCGCGCTGAACGAGTTCCGGCCGTTCTTCGCGCAAGGCGCGTCGTTCTTGAATCCCAACCCGTCGCCGGTCGGCGGCTTCGTCGCGCCGTCGAACCTCATCTTCTACTCGCCCAGCGTCGGGCCGTTCGACCGCGGGATGAAGATCGAGGGGACGCGCAAGAACGACAGCTTCGGCGTGCTCAGCGTGCGCGGTTACGACATCACCGCGCAGAGCACGTTCGACGACATCGCGTACGGGTTCAAGCACGCGTTACCCGACCGCACGTTCCTGTACTGGGCCGACGGCGTGCTCGCGCACCACAGCGCGGCCGGGAGCGACGTGACGAACGAGATCGGCGCCGAAGGGCGAAACCTCGCCAGCGGCTTCATCTGGATGGCGAGCCACGCGGTCGAACGCGGCAGCGTGCTGAACGGAGCGGCGCACAGCACCAACGGTTTCATCGACGTGCACAAACCGAACTACGAGGTGAACATCGGCTACGACGACGTGACGCCGCACTACAACCCGATCGACGGGTTCACGTCGAACTCCGACATTCGCGGGCCGAACGCGACGCTGTACCTCCTCGGCAACGGGACGCGCGTGAAGAACTGGGTGCTCGCCGCGTACGCCGACCGCTTCACCGACCAGTCCGGTGCGGTGCACCAAGCCGACACGTCGCTGACGCTGAGCGCGACGTTCAAGAACGGCTTCAGCTTGAACGGCTTCGGGCCGCAGACCGGCGTGCTGCGCAGCTACGACGTTCCGGCCGGGCCGGGCTGCGGCGGCGCGACGCTCTTCCGCAGCGCGTTCACCGGCGCACCGTGTTACCGCAACGGGCGGACGGACCGGTTCGACTTCTTCAACGCGGGCTTCGGCTATCGCGACGGGACGCCGGCGCCGCTCGACTGGAGCTACTCGTGGGGGCCGTTCGGCGGCGTGATGCTGCACCAGTTCGGCGCGACGACGTCACGGCCGCTCGCAGGACGGTTCGCGCTCACGCTCGAGTACGACGGGACCTGGGAACGCTCGTTCGCGACCGGGATGCTCGACTCGCAGTTCTTGCGCCGCGTCGGAATCGGCGCATCGCTCGGGCGCGACGCGAACTTCTCCGTCTCACTGCGCTCGATCAACGGCAACGGCGGCTTCGCGCTCCCGGGGACGAACCTCGCCGCGACGTTCCACCGCCACTGGTCGAACGGGAACGAGCTCTACCTCGACTACGGCACCCCGGCCGCGACCTCGACGCTCAACCGGTTCGTCACGAAGTACGTCTTCCACGTCGGGCCGCTCCCAGGCACGTAGCTCTTCGCGCCCTCAGTGGTCGGCGTACCATCTCTTGAGCAGGATGCGGCGCTCGCGCCCGCTGGTCCGGCGGAACTGTTCCGCCTGTTCCGCGGTAAGCGGATCGTAGTAGGTGCGGTCCGGCGCGTACTCCGACCACTGCGCAAGCGAGGTAGCCCCGCACGACGAGCACCGGACCAAGTCCCAGTCGACGCTCTCGACGTGGCCGAGCTCCTCCTCGTACACGTACTTCGGGCCGGCGCAGCAGCTCATGAAGGCAAGATAGCGTACGGCGCAAAAGCGCGTCAACGCTCGTGCACGTTCTGCTCGCAAAGTTCGTCGCGTACGCCGCGGAGCACCCTGACGCCGAAGCCGTCATCGTCGCCACCACGACGAAGCGCGAGCATCGCTACCGCACCGTCACCTACGCGCACCTGCACGCCGCGATAAACCGCTATCGCGACGTCCTCGGGCGCCGCGGCCTCCGCAGCGGCGAACGCGTTCTGCTCCTCGTCCCGCCCGGCGAGCAGTTCATCGCGTGGAGCTATGCGGTCATGGCGGCCGATGCGGTGCCCGTCTTCCTCGACCCCGCGATGGGCGCCGGAAACCTCCGCCGCTGCATCGCCCTGGCCGAACCCCAAGCGCTTGTCGGCGTCCCGCTCTCGCACGCGTTGCGTCTGCTGTGGCGCAGGGCGTTTCGCACCGTTCGCTTCGGTGTCGTCGCGCGCGACGGTCCGCTGCCGAGCGCGTCGTCGCAGCAGCCGGCTTCGTCCTCGCCCGCCGCTTCAACACCGGAAGAGGCGGCGATCATGTTCACCTCGGGCGGGACCGGACCGCCCAAGGGCGC
>DASZGA010000313.1:0-8667 GCA_035939295.1 Candidatus Elarobacter sp.
GAGCGCGGGTCGTCGAGGACGTCGTCGGTGAGCTCGAGGCCGCGGTTGTACGGGCCGGGGTGGAGGATGACGGCGTCGCCGCGCAGCGAGCGCAGCCGCGCGCGGTTGAGCTGATAGTGCTGCGTGTAGTCGTCGAGCGAGGGCAGCAGTCCGACCTCGATCCGCTCGCGCTGGATCCGCAGCATCATCACCGCGTCCATCCGCGGCAGCACCGTGTCGAGGTCGCGCTCGACCTTCACGCCGGCCGTTTCGAACTCGCGCGGCAGCAACGTCGCCGGACCGACCAGCGTGACGTCGATACCCAGCATCCGCATCCCGACGATGTTCGAGCGCGCGACGCGCGAGTGCAGGATGTCGCCCACGATCGCGACGCGCAGCCCCTCGAACCGCCCGAACTCCTGGCGCAGCGTCATCAGATCGAGCAGCGCTTGCGTCGGATGCGCATGCGTTCCGTCGCCCGCGTTGACGACGTGGCCGTCGAAGACGTCGGCGAGCCGGCGCGCGAACCCGGACTCCTGGTGGCGCACGACGATCACCCGCACGCCGATGCCGCGCAGCGTCAGCGCCGTGTCGGCGATCGTCTCGCCTTTGCCGAGGCTCGAAGCGCCCGGCGCGAAGCTGATCACGTCGGCGCCGACGCGCTGCTCGGCGAGCGTGAACGAGGTCGCGGTGCGGGTCGAGGCTTCGAAGAACAGGTTCAGCACCGGGACGCCGGCGAGCAAATCGCGCGGCGGCAGGTGATCCCGGAACGAAACGGCGCGGTCGAGGACGGAGACGAGCTCGTGGGGGCCGAGGTCGTCGACGTCGAGGAGGCTACGGGGCGGCACGGTCCTCATCGAAGACGGTCACCGCGTCGCCGTCGGAGCGCTGTGCGGCGAGCACGACGTCGATGTGCTCGCGGCGGCTGGTCGGAATCTCCTTGCCGACGTAGTCGCCCTGAATCGGGAGCTCGCGCAAGCCGCGGTCGATCAGGACGGCAAGCCGAATCGCGCGCGGACGGCCGAGATCGGTGACCGCGTCGAGCGCGGCGCGGACCGTGCGGCCGGTGAACAGGACGTCGTCGACCAGAACGACCGTCTGCCCGGTGATCGCGCTGCGGATCTCCGACTCGGGGAGCTCGCGCGCGATGTCGTCGTCCCGGTAGAGGTTCACGTTGAGGAAGCCGAGCTGCGGGAGCGTGCCGCGAACCTCGGCGATCTTCGAGGCGAGCCGCCGGGCGAGGGCTTCCCCGCCGCGCCGGATCCCGATCAGAAGCAGGCCGTCCTGGACGTCCTCGGGTTCGACGATCTGGTGAGCCATGCGCGCGATCGCCCGCTCGATCTCGTCGGGCGACATCAGCACGCGTCGCCTCGTCACCGCGGTCTGCATCGGCCCGACGTTCGTCGTCCCGGCATGCTTTCGCCTTCGGACGGCGCTAGGTCAGTGCGCGCCTCCCATGCCCGTCGTCGGACCGAACACGTACTTCGCGAGGTCCTCGTTCGGATCGGTGCCGTTGACGACCACCGTGCCGTCGGGGCCAACCGAGTACGGGCCGACCCCGTTGAAGGTTTGGTTCCACCACTTGATGCCGTTGTTCAAGTAATCGTCGCCGAGCTTTTTCTTCGGCGGATCTGTGGGCGGCGGAGGCGGCGGGTCGCCGGTTACCGGCCCGATGTCGGGGCCGTTCGTCGGCGTCGGCCCCAACGTCACGGCTTGCACGCCGTTCTGTCCGGGCATTCCCACCGATCCGCCGAGGTCGGCTCCGGCGGTACCGCCGCCGTCGCCGTAGGTGCTCGCGATCGTGTCGAAGTCGCGCGCGGATCCTTTGCCCTGCCGCTCGGTGCTCGCGCTCGGGCTCGCGGGAAGGACGCGCACCAACACCGCGACGATGCTTCCGATGCCGTGATAGTTGCGCGGCAGCTTGATCTTCGCGTACACGCGGTCGTTCAGCTTGCTCCAGGACTTCACGGGAATCGGAGCAGGCGACATGATCACCTGCGGCGCGAGCGTCGCCTTCGACTGTTCGAAGTTGTTGGCGTTTGCAATCGTCTGCTGCTGCGCCTGTTCCAGCGAACGGATCGTGGTGCCGACGGAGCCGAGCTTGTCGACCGCCGAGTCGAGCGACGGCAAGAGCGGCATCTTCTTGCGCATCGTGTCCCACTTGTCGCGGATGCGCTGCACCGGGTCGCCTGCCATCAGCCCTTTGTACTGCGGCACGAGCTTGTCGAACATCGCCTGCTGCGCGGGCGGCATCTGCTCGAACGGAACGCCGTTGGTGATCGACCACACCAGCGACTGCGTCTGCCGGTACGGAATATGCGCCTGCTGCGCGCGACCGTAGAGCGCCGGCAAGACGGATGCGCGGCGGCCTTGCAGCGGTGCGAGCTGGAAGTATTCGGGCCACGGTTCGGCGGGATGCGCAGGGAGCGCTTGCGGGCCGGCGTGCGTGCAGTACGCGCGCATGAAGAACACGTAGTCGCCGGGCCGGAGTTGAATCGGGGCGTTCGGGTTCTTTGCCATCTGCGCGAGCAGATAGCGGTGCTGCTCGCGGATCTTGCGCGGGTCGCCGCTCGAATGAAACGGTCCGCCCGGCGGCGCGTCGACCGTCGGATAGAGGTTGTTCCAATCCAAGTTGATCGGCGACGCCTCTTGGACTACCGGAAGCAACTGCTTGGCTGCTGCTTGATAGGCGAGCCGCTTCAAAGGCCCGCCGAGGAACTGGACCTGGGCCGTCGCGGCCGTTCCGATGAACGCCGTCAGCACCACGAGAACCGAAGCGACGAGCCGCCGTCTGATGCCCATGCGGGGTACTCTAGCCCGCCGGCCGTCTCGGATTCGTCTCACCGGCCCTCGGCGACGGCGGGCGGAGCGCCCGATCGGACGGAATCTTCTCGCGATGGAGGAGGGCAGCGGATTCGGCCGGCTGACGATTTGGCTCTTCGGCAAGGCGCGCTGTAAAGCGGCCGGAACCTTCCTGTCGTTTCCCGCGCGGCCGAAGTCGCGAGCGCTCTTCGCCGCGCTGGCGTTCGCGGAGCACCCGCTGGACCGGGTGTGGCTGGCCTCGGCGCTCTGGCCCGACGCCGGCGAAGCCGAGGGGAAGGCGAACCTCCGGCGGCACGTCCAGTACGTCGAGCAGTGGCTGCGCTCGTCGACCGGCTGCGAGGCGCCGATCGTGCGCGGACGCGGCTCCCTCGCGCTCGAGCCTTCGCTGATCGAATGGATCGACGTGCGCGCCTTCGAGAACGCCGCCGGCCGCGGCGCGTTCGAGGAAGCGGTGAACGCCTACGGCGGCGGTTTGCTCTCCGACATGGACGAGGAGTGGATCGGCGCCGAGCGCGAGCGGCTGCGCGCGCGCCACGATCAAGCGCTGCTCTCGCTGGTCGAGAACGCGCGGGCTCGGAACGAGAACGAGGCGGCGTTGCGATACGTGCGGATCGCGCG
This sequence comes from Candidatus Elarobacter sp., assembly GCA_035939295.1. Classification (GTDB taxonomy): domain Bacteria; phylum Vulcanimicrobiota; class Vulcanimicrobiia; order Vulcanimicrobiales; family Vulcanimicrobiaceae; genus Vulcanimicrobium. The sequence continues at coordinate 3,421 of DASZGA010000313.1, forward strand.
CGCCGCCGATCCGTACGACGAAGCATGGCTTCGCATCGCGATGCGCGTTCGGTACGCAGCCGGCGACCGCACCGGCGCGTTGCACGAGTACGAGGCCCATCGAGCTCTGGTCGCCACGGAGCTCGATCTGGAACCGATGCCCGAGACGTTCATGCTCGCCGACTCGATGCGGCGCTTGGATGCTGATCCGTCGCGTCCGGCGCTCTCGCTCGAATCGACCTCGTTCGTCGGCCGCAGCCGCGAGGAAAGGGGGCTCGGCGAGCTGGTCGGGCGCGAGCGTTTGGTGACGGTCTGCGGGCCGGCCGGGGTCGGGAAGTCGCGACTTGCGTTGCGCTGCGTTCGTTCGCTTGCAGCGCAGCACCGCGACGGCGCGGTGGTCATCGATGCGGAAGCGGCGCATGACGATGCTTCGCTCGAGCGGATCGTCGTGCGGGCGCTTGAGCACCAGCACGAGCGTCCTTCGGGAAACTCGATCGAAGAGCTCGCGGAGCAGCTCGATGCGGCGATCTTGCTCGACGGCTGCGAACGGACGCTCTCCGCGTGTGCGCGCACGGTGCAGCGAATCCTCGCGGCGAGCGCGAGCTCTCGCGTGCTCGCGACCAGCCGCGTCCCGCTCGGGATCGACGGCGAAGCGGCGTTTCCCCTCGGCCCGCTCCACGCCGACGAAGGCGTCGAGCTGTTCTTCGAGCGTATTCACCTGGCGCGCGCGGAGTCGCGGATATCGCGTGCCGATCGGGCGCTGGTCGATCGGATTTGCGCGAAGCTCGACGGCCTGCCGCTTGCGATCGAGCTGGCCGCCGCGCGGGCACGCATGTCGAACCTGCAGCAGACCGAGCTCGACGTGCGCCGGTACTCGGAGCATCCCGAGCGCGGATCCCTGCACGCAATGTACGAATCGAGCTATCAGGACCTCGGCGCGACGGAACGTGCGGTCTTGCGCCGGCTCGCGACGTTCCGCGGCGGGTGGACGGTGAACGTCGCGCTCGCCGCGTGCGCCGACGTTGCACCGCCGAAGGACGTTCTCGCGGCGTTCGCCACGCTGGTCGAGCATTCGCTGGTCGTTCCGCCCGGCGTTGCGGAGGTCGCGGAGCGCTACTCGATGCTCGACGCGACGCGCGACTTCGCCTCCGCGCGAGCCGCCGCGCTCGGCGAGGCCGAACGCGACGCGCGCGCTCACGCGGTCGCGGTCGCGGAGCACTACGTCGCACTGGGTCTCTTGCTGCGCGCCGAGCGCGCCGCCGAGTACTATCCGGAGATCGGGCGCGATCGCGAGAACGTCGAGGCGGCGCTTGCGAACCTGTGGACGGGCGGCGTTCGTGAGCGCGCGCTCGCGACCGACCTCAGCTTGGCGATGTCACGGTTCTGGGTCGATCAGGGCTTCGCGCGCGAAGGCGAGGTGTGGCTGAGGAAGGCGCTCGCGGACCTTGGGGACGGCGACACGCCCAAACGCCTGGAGCTGCTGCGCGTCATCGGAATACTAACGCGCGATCTCGGCGATTACGAAGTATCGTTCCGGGACTTCAGCGAGCTCGTGCTGGCTCTGGAACGGGCGGGCGGCGACGGCGTCGAGATCGCGAAGGCGCAGACGATGGCGGCCAACGCAGCCCGCATGACCGGCGATTTCGAGGAAGCGCTCTCGCGCACGCGGGTCGCGCACGCGGCGTTCGTCGAGCACGGCGCGACGTATCTCGCGGCGTGGGCGACGTACGCGATCGGGACGACGCTGCTGAGCGCCGGCCGCTTCGCCGAGGCGGCCGTCGAGCTCGAGCGCGCAACCGACGCGTTCAACGACGCCGGCGCGACCGCCGACAGCTCGTCGTCGATCGCAAACCTTGCACTGTGCCACTACTATGAAGGACGGCTTACCGTCGCGCACGAGCTTTCGCGCGAAAGCTTGGCCCGCGCGAACGCCGTCGGCCATCGCTACTACTACGCTCACGCGACGATCAACGAGGCGCTCATCCTGCACGCGCTCGGCGAACCGGAGCGCGCCTGGGCGCACATCGTGGAAGCGACCGGGATCGGCGTGAACCTCGGCGCTCAGGACGTCCTGATCTCGTGCGCCGAAGGCGCCTGTGCTTTGCTCGCCCCCGGATACGCGGAGGACGCCGCGATCTTGCTCGGGAGCGTGGACTACGCGCGCGAGCGCGCCAAAGCACATCGGTTTCCAGTCGATCTGCCGCTGTACGACAGCATCCGCGGCGACCTTGCGCGCGAGCTCGGCGAGGAGCGCTTCACCGCGCTGCGCGCGCGCGGTCGCGTGACCGCCTTGAGCGACGCGATGACGAGCATCGCCGAGATGCCGCGGCTGGGCGCACCCGCGCGCGTGTGAGACGAGTCCGAGACGGCTTACGGCCTCGTGATCTGTCCCGCGAACCTCGTCGCGTCCCGCTCCTCGGCCTCACCCCACCGGCCTGGGAGTTCCCACTCGAGACGACGCTGCGGAGCGTCGGCTATCATATCGCTTACGGCGTCGCTCTAGAAACGCTAGCCGACGCGTTTCGAACGCATGTCGACCGCTAGAAGCATCGTCCCCGAAGTCGAGCCAGATGTCGGTTTCGCCTTGCGCCATGCGCAGACGGCCGATCTCCTTGAGCCAGCAGAGCTGATCCGCCGTCTCGAAGGTATAGTATTCTCTGACCTCGGGCCGGCCGCCACCGCGGTTCACGATGGTCGGCACGTTCGTAACGTGGACGACGATCCCAGGCGCGAGGACCTTCTCGTAGGTTTTCAACTCGTTCGCGGAGATGGTCGGTTCTCTCAAGAGCAGTACACGATCGCCTAGATCGTGTGAACGGTCGCGGTGTAGTGACGGCGGTCCCAACTCACTTTGACGCGGATGCGCCGCCGCCGCGATATAATACCCTCAAAATTGATCCCGACCTGCCTTGATCGGTTATCGTCGATATCTTTCGATACGGCTCTCCCCGATCGAATGACACTCGTGACCTGGTTGCGGGCGATGTGCTCTTCCTCGGCTTCAGCCTCGGCATGACCCGAAAAAACCAGCAGCCGTCGGCCAGGGCGACGCGGATCAGCGCAACTTCCCAAAATTGGATGCGCTGCGTCGAGAGGTCGAAGGCCTGGTCGATCGACTGAATGGCAAGAACGTCCTCGCGCGTCGGCACGAGGACGAGCATGGCGGCACCACGGTGACCAGACCGTGGCCGAGATGTTGCAGGTTTGCGCTGTGCGGTTACGGGCGTAAAATTGCGCAGGCGGTGGTGCCGATGCCGAGGAGACGGCCTTGCGCGTCGTACATCTTGGCTTCGGCGACGGCGGTGGAGCGGCCGACGTGGAGCGCGATGCCTTCGCAGCGGACGGCGCCGGTTGCGGTGGTGACGCCGCGGATGAAGCGCACTTGCACGTCGGTCGTGGTGTAGCCGATTCCGGCCGGCAGCAGCGTGTGGATCGCGCAGCTCATCGCGGTGTCGAAGATCGTCAGCGCGAAGCCGCCGTGCACGACGCCGATCGGGTTGTAGTGCTCTTCGCCGGGATAGCCTTCGACGACGACGCGCCCTTCCTCGACTTCGGCGATCGTGAAGTTCACCAGCGCGGAGATCGGCGGCCGCGGCGCTGCGCCGCTCGAGATCGCGCGAATCGCTTCCAGCCCGCTCGAGCGCCGCACGAGGTCGACGGTCGGCGCCGGATCCTCCCACCGGACGAGACGTTCGCGAGTGGCTTGCATAATGCAAGGGACGTACCGCCGGTCGGGCGAACTCTCCTGCCGGAACGGAGGTACCGCGACTTGGCGAAACGCCGCAACTTCGACGAGATGAACTGCTCGATCGCCCGCGCGCTCGACGTCGTCGGCGAGTGGTGGACGCTGCTCGTCGTCCGCGAAGCGTTCCGCGGCGTGCGCAGGTTCGACGGGTTCGTCGAACGGCTCGGGATCGCACCGAACATCCTGACGGTTCGGCTGCGACGGCTGGTGGAGCACGGCGTTCTCCAAGAGCGCGCGTACCAAGAGCGCCCGCCGCGGGTCGAGTACCGGCTCACCGCGAAGGGCCGCGACCTCTATCCGGTGATCGTTGCGCTGTTAGGCTGGGGCGACAAATGGTACGCGCAGGACGGGCCGCCGGTCGTCCTCGTCCACGCCGCATGCGGACACCGCGCCGACCCGCAGCTCGTCTGCGCCCACTGCGGCGAGAAGGTCGACGCGCGCACCACCCGCGCGATCCCGGGCCGCGGCGCCGACGAACCCGAGCCGAGCCTGGTGGTGAGCGGAGCGGGCTGAGGCGCGTCGTATAGTTCCACCCTGCTTTTCGGCGGAGGTGGAGCGTGTCGTACCTGAACAGGCCGCGGTTGCATTTCGCGGGGCGTTTCACCGCCGACGTCTCGACCTACAACAACACGGACGCGAACTTCCAGATCAACGGGTTCGACCCGAATGCGAGCCCGCTGTGGAATCCGACCGGCTCGGGTGACTTCAGCATCTCCGCGGCCGTAACGGCAGTCTGTTACGAAGACGGTTCGACCGCGACGACGGCGCAGCAAGATCCGCTCGTCGGCATGACCGTTTCCGGGATGGCGCCGGGCGGGAGCGTCGCCGGCAAACTGGTCGATCTCGATCCCGATCAGCAGACCGTCTCGCAGATCTGGTGCCTGCAGGTGAGCGTCGGAAACGCGATCAGCGGCGCGTTCGTCGTCGCCGCCTTCACCGACATGTGGCTGCGCATGCCCGGCAACCCCGGTATGGAAGGTGCCGGCGCGGTGTATCAGTCGCAGCTGGCGGCTCCGGCGTGGACCGATCCGGGTGCGTCGAAATTGTTCACGCAGCTGCGCGCGGCGGCGGCCGATCGGCCGCTCTCGATCCGCTTCAACCTCGACGCGATGATCGCGGGCTCGACGAACCCGCTGTTCCGGACGGGGCGCGTGGTCGGAACGATCGGCGTCTCGCAAGCCCACGATCCGCAGCACGTGACGCGCGGGCGACAGCTCTTTTCGATGAACCCCGGCTTCGGGAACGCGGTCGCGGTCGTCGACCGCGCGGCACGCAAGGTCGTCGTCGACCTCGGCAACCTGTTGCCGGTCGGAGGTACGGGTGGCGGCCTCCCCGAGCCGTTGCAAGACAACGGCGCGATCAGCGTCGGTACGGCGGCTGCGCCCGATTTGCTCGGCACGCTGCGGTCGACGACGTACACCGCGCCGGAATGGTATCCGCAAACGGCGGGAATCGTCGATCTGCCCGCCGGCCGCCGGCTGAGCGATGCCGAGCTCGACACGATCGCGGGGACGGTCCTCCAG
>DASZGA010000314.1:0-5730 GCA_035939295.1 Candidatus Elarobacter sp.
AGTTTCGCGTTTGCGTCGGTTGCTTTGCGCAAGAGTGCGGTGCCGATGCGGCGGCGCAGGTGGTCGGGGTGAACGTAGAGGTGGTCGAGCCAGCCGTCGCGGTAGGCGCAGAATCCGACCAGCGCTCCGTCACGTTCGGCCACCCAGACTTCGCACGTCGGGAAGACGCGATCGCGGAAGAAGGCGCGGTCTTCTTCCGCCGTGTGGAGATTCGGTAAGTACGGCAGCTCCGTGTCGCGGCTGGTCCGAAAGAGCGCGGCGACTTGGTCCGATTCCTCCGGCCGCGCGCGGCGGATCACGACGACCTGCATCGCGCGGCACGTTTTCCCCGGCAGCGGCGGAGACCTTGGGCGGCGAAGAGCGGGCGCGTGACCTCCGCTTCGTCGCCGCGCCCGATCGCTTGGAACCTGCGCGGCGTTTCGCTGATGGCCTTCGCGCACGGCGCGAGCGACCTCTATTCCGGGATCCTTCCGTTCGTGATCTTCTATGTCGTTACGCGATCCGGGCTCCCGCCGTGGTGTCAGGGGACGCTCGCGTTCGCGTGGTATCTCACCAGCTCGATCGCGCAGCCGCTGGTCGGCGCGTACAGCGACCGCCGCGGACGGTGGTGGTTTTTGCCGGCGTCGGTCGCGCTCACCGCGATCGCGGTCTCCGCGACGCCCGCGGCAAACTCGCTCGGTGCGCTGATCGTGCTGGTCGTGATCGGCGGCATCGGCTCGGCCGTGATGCATCCTGAAGCTGGACGCTACTCGGCGCTGCTCGGCGGATCGAAGCGCGCCTCCGCGATCTCGATCTTCCAGATCGGCGGACAGATCGGCTATGGGATCGGGCCGCTCGTCGCCGCCGCGCTCCTCGCGCACGCAGGCGCCGCAACGGTGTTCGCGATGTCCCTTCCCGGCATCGCGGCGGCGATCGCCGTCGCGACGGTTCTCCCCGCGTTCGCTCGCGACGCCGACGCCGCCGCCCCGCGTCGCACCGCACCCGGCGAGGCGGCGCATGCGCGGATCGATCATGTCGCCCTCGCGCTGCTCGTCGCGAGCACCGGCCTGCGCTATCTGACCGGCGCATCGTTCGCGTTCTATCTTCCGAACCTGCTGACAGAGCGCGGACTGCCGCTCACCGCGACGGGCGCGGTCGTCACAGCGTTCTTGATCGCCGCAGCGGTTGGGCTATACATCGGCGGCGCGTCTGCCGACCGCTTCGGCCACGCGCGCGTCGCGATTCTCGGACTCGTCGCATCGGTGCCGCCGCTGTTTTTCGGGCTCATGCTGCACGGTCCGGCCGGGATCGCGCTGCTGCTGCTCGGGAGCATGCTGATCTCGGTGCAGAACGCGCCTGGTGTCGCGATGGCGCAGGCGCTGCTCCCGCGCAACCTCGGCACCGCACTAGGCCTGATGAACGGCGTCGGATTCGGAATCGGCTCGCTCGGTGTCGCGCTCGTGGGCGTCATCGTCACCCGGTCCGGCCCCGACGCCGCGCTCGCGCTCACCGCGTTCGCCCCACTGCTCGCCGCCACGGTGTACTTCATCATCGACCGCCGCCGCACGAGAGCGATCTAGGTCTGTTAAGAGCCTGCGGCGGCTCTACGTCGTAGTCGGGAAGGTGAACTCGGGGCCCGAGCGAGCTTCGGGCCAGCGCGCGGTGATCGTTTTCAAGCGGGTGTAGAAGCGAACGCCTTCGGCGCCGTGGATCGCGTGGTCGCCGAAGAGCGAGCGCTTCCAGCCGCCGAACGAGTGGAACGCCATCGGCACCGGGATCGGTACGTTGATCCCGACCATCCCGATCTGCACGCGGTGTGCGAACGTGCGCGCCGTGCCGCCGTCGCGGGTGAAGATCGCGACGCCGTTCCCGAACGGGTGCTCGTTGCACAAGCGCAGCGCTTCGTCGACCGTGTCGACGCGCACGACGCCGAGCACCGGCCCGAAGATCTCGTCGCGGTAGATCGTCATCTCCGGCGTGACGCGGTCGAACACGCACCCGCCGAGGAAAAATCCGTTCCCCCAGTTCTCTTCACGCGCCGCGCGGCCGTCGACCACGAGCTTCGCGCCTTCTTCTACGCCCTTGTCGACGTACGAACGAACTTTCGCGTAGTGCTCGCCGGTTACGAGCGGACCCATCTCGACGTTCGGCGCCGTCCCCGGCCCGACGCGCAACGCGCGCACGCGCTCGCGCAGCTTCTCGATCACCGCGTCGGCCGTCGCATCGCCGACCGCGACCGCGACGGAGATCGCCATGCAGCGCTCGCCGGCGGAGCCGAACGCCGCGCCCATCAGCGCGTCGACCGCCTGATCGAGATCGGCGTCGGGCATCACGACGAGGTGGTTCTTCGCACCGCCCAGCGCCTGGACGCGCTTCCCGTTCTGCGTTCCGGTGCGGTAGACGTGCTCGGCGACCGGCGTCGAGCCGACGAAGCTGATCGCCGCGATCCCGGGATGCTCGAGCAGCGCCTGCACCGCTTCGCGGTCGCCGTTGACGACGTTGAAAACGCCGGCCGGCAATCCCGCTTCGCGCAGCAGCTCCGCGAGCACCAGCGCGGGCGATGGATCTTTCTCGCTCGGCTTGAGCACGAACGTGTTCCCGCACGCCAGCGCGATCGGGAACATCCACATCGGGACCATCGCCGGGAAGTTGAACGGCGTGATCCCCGCGCACACGCCGAGCGGCTGGCGGACCGCGACGCTGTCGACGTCGCGCGCAACGTTCTCCGTAACGTCGCCTTTGAGCAAGTGCGGGATTCCGCACGCGAACTCGACGACCTCGAGCCCGCGCTGCACCTCACCGCGCGCGTCGGCGAGCGTCTTCCCGTGCTCGGCGGTAATAAGCGCCGCGATCCGTTCGAGATCGCGCAGGATCAGCTCGCGGAAGCGGAACAGCACCGCCGCGCGCCGCAGCGGCGGCGTCTCCGACCACTCCGCGAGCGCCGCGCGCGCCGCCCGCACCGCCGCGTCGACCTCAGCCGCGCTCGCGAACGCGACCCGCCGCGCGAGCTCGCCGGTCGCCGGGTCGTAGACCTCCCCGGACCGCCCGGAGCCGCCCTCGACGCGGGCTCCGCCGACGAAGTGACCGAGCGTGGTGAGCGGGATCGTCTGCATGGACGGTCTTTCTCCGCCGCGGGAGGAGCCGCCCGGTCCGGGGGGAAGCCCCGCGGACCTTTCGTGATAGCAGGAGGGGAGCCCGGTGGAAGACATCGCGCGCCTTAGGAATGTCGCCATCGTCGGACCGCACCATGCGGGGAAGACGACGCTGGTCGAAGCGCTGCTCGCGCACTGCGGGGCGATCCCCCGCAGGGGGTCCGTCCGCGACGGGACGACGACCACCGACTGCGAGCCCGAAGCGATCGGCCATCTCCAATCCGTCTGCGTCGGCTTCGCGCACACGTCGTGCGGACCGGTCGACGTCAACATCGTCGACACGCCGGGATTCGTCGACTTCTTCGAGGAGACGAAAACCGTGCTGACCGCGGTGGACGCCGCGGTGATCGTGATCGACGCCGAACCCGGCCGCGTCGCTCAAACGGCCGGCATCGTGGAACACCTGGAGATGCGCAAAACGCCGCATCTCTTTTTCGTCAACAAGCTCGACCGGCCGGGCGCGAACTTCGAGGCGACGCTCGCCGCGTTGCGCGAGGCGTACGGTCCGCACGTCGTCGCGATGCAATTGCCGGTCGGCGTCGGCGAGAAGTTCGGCGGCTACGTCGACCTTTCGACGCGCAAAGCCTATTTGAACGGCGAAGGCAAAGCGACCGAGATCGATATCCCCGCCGCGCTCCGCGACACCGTCGAGTCGCAGCGAACGATCTTGCTCGAAGCGCTCGCCGACTTCGACGACACGCTGATGGAAGAGCTCCTCGACGGAAAAGATCCGGCGCAAGAAGAGATCGACCGCGATCTGTGCGACGACTGCGCGCACGACCAAGTGATCCCCGTCCTGGTCGGAAGCGCGCAAGAGAACATCGGAATCACGCCGCTCGTCGACGCGCTCGCGCGGCTGTTCCCCTCGCCGGCCACCGAGCCGCGCAAGGACGTCGACGGGCGTCCCGTCGTGCCGCGCGCCGACGGCCCCGTCGTCGCGCAAGTCTGCAAGACGATCGTCCACCAGCAGCAAGGGAAGCTCTCGGTGGTGCGCGTTTTCACCGGGACGATCGCGCCCTCGACCCCGCTGGTCGACGCCTCGCGCGGAAACGCGCCGGTGCGGCTCTCGGGGATCGCGCGGCTGTTCGGGAAGCGCCAAGAGCCGGTGCAATCGGCGGGGCCGGGCTCGATCGTCGCGCTCGCGCGGCTCGACGGCGTCTGCACCGGCGACACGCTCAGCTCGCCGAACGCCGGGGTCATCATGCCGACCGTCCCGCTCGCCGAACCGCTCTTCGCGGTGGCGATCGCGCCGGCGCAGCGGCTCGATGAAGCGAAGCTCTCGCAAGCGCTCGGACGGCTGATCGACGAAGATCCCGCCTTGCGCGTCGGCCGCGCGCAGTTCACCAACGAGCTACAGCTGATGGGGAGCGGTGAGACGCACGTCTCCACCGCGACCGAACGACTGGCGCGCAAGTTCAACGTCGACGTGAAGACGCACCCGCCGGCGATCGCGTACCGCGAAACGATTCAGGGCTCGACCGAGATCCACTCGCGTTACAAGCACCAGACCGGCGGACACGGCCAGTTCGCCGACGTGAAGCTGCGCTTCGAGCCGCTCGAGCGCGGCAGCGGCGTCTCGTTCACCGAGAAGATCGTCGGCGGTGTCGTGCCGCGGCAGTTCTTCCCGGCGGTCGAGAAGGGCGTGCGCGAAGCGCTTGCCGGCGGCGGCCCGCACGGTTTCCCGGTGACCGACTTGCACGTAACGCTCTTCGACGGCGCGTTCCACGACGTCGACTCCAGCGAAGCGTCGTTCAAGACGGCGTCGGGGATGGGCGTGCGCGACGCGCTGCAAAAGCTGGGCACGGTCGTGCTCGAGCCGCTGATGCGCGTCGAAACGCTGGTGCCGTCGCAGTTCCTCTCGGCGGCTGTGTCGCAGATCACGGCGAAGCGCGGACAGATCCTCGGCTTCGAAGGCGCGGACAAGCCGGGCTGGGATCGTATCGTCGCGCTGGTTCCGCAAGCGGAGCTCTCGCGCTACGCGACCGAGCTGCGCACCGCGAGCGCGGGGCTCGGAACGTACACCGCGCGCCACGAACGGTTCGAGATCGCGCCGGAACGCGCCGTTCTCGCCTAGCAAGCGCACGTCGAAAACCGAAACCGCTCGCCGTATACGGCGAGCGGTTTTTCGTTCTCAGCAAACTCACAGCACAATTGCGCGCACCTCCTTCGTTGTGTCACCAACCGAGCGTGTTATGCGCGACTCGGGGTACAAACGAGCCGTCTTCTTTCGCAAGCGCCGCCCCCAGGAGGTTGTCGTGCGCATCAGCACTCATCCCGTGCGCCTCGCCCGCGCACTCTGTGTCGTCTCCGTGCTCGCTCTTGCCGCCTGCGGCGGCGGCGGTTCTTCCGGAACCGCAGGCATCCCCAATCCCGGCAGCAACCAGATCTGCGATCCGAACTCGCAAGGTCTGCAGCTCGACAACCCGCGCCCGTTCGCGAGCGGCGTGTCGACCGGCATGAACACGATCGAGATCGTCTCGAACGGCAACGCGGACCAGCTCTATCAGAGCTTCGCTCAGTTCGATTTGATCTTGCAGGGCAGCCGCGGCGATCAGCTCGTGACCGGCCCGCTCTCGCTCTCGCCGCCGGACAACTCCAA
>DASZGA010000315.1:0-2186 GCA_035939295.1 Candidatus Elarobacter sp.
GCTGGTGTAGCGGTCGAACTTCGCGCGGTACGACGCCAGCGTGGGATAGGAGTCGTGGACGATCGCGCCGGGTAGGTCGGCGATCGGCCCGTCGACGATCCAGCGTTCGTGCAGGTCGGCGCCCAGCTCGTTCGCGGCGACCCGCGCCCGGTCGGTGCGGAACAGCCGCAACAGCTTCTCGTTCGACCAGCCAGCGGCACGCACCGGGCGCCCGCACAGCATCGTCACGCGGCGTAGCCGGTAGCCGGCGACCTCGCCGCGCGCGGTGAGAATCGCGTCGCGCAGCGTCGCGTCGAGCAGCTCGTCGGCGTCGAGCATCAGCGCCCACGGCGTCGTCACGCGGCCGAGCGCGTAGCGGCGCGCGTTGACGAACCCCGTCCACGGCCGCGTCTCCACCTCGGCGCCGTGCGCGCGCGCGATCGCGGCCGTCTGGTCGCGCGAGTCGGCGTCGAGCACGAAGACATGCATCTCGAGCGGGATCGCATCGAGCAGCTTTTCCAGACGCGCCGCCTCGTCGCGCGCGAGGACGACGACGGTGACGTCGCCCGCGTTCAGGTCCGCACGAGCGCGCCCTCGCCCGCGCCGGAGCGCGCGCGCGAGCGCTCGAGCGCGGCACCGATCCACTCGCGGTAGAGCGGCGAAGGCCGGTTCGGCCGGCTCTTGTACTCGGGGTGCGCCTGCGTTCCGACGAACCAGGGATGGACGCTCTCCGGGAGCTCGATCACCTCGACCAGCGAGGTGCGTCCGAGCGGGTGATGCCCGCTGAACACCATGCGGTGCTCTTCGAACAGCGCGGCGTACTTGTTGTTGAACTCGTAGCGGTGGCGATGCCGCTCGCTGATCTGCGTCGCGCCGTACGCGCGCGCCGCGATCGAGCCCTCTTCGAGCGTGCAGTCGTACGCGCCGAGCCGCATCGTCCCGCCCTTCAGGTCGAGATTCCGCTGCTCGGGCAAGAAGTCGATCACCGGATCGGGGGTCGTCTCGTCGACCTCGGTCGTCATCGCTTCCGGCAGACCCAGGACGTTGCGCGCGAACTCGACGCACGCCAGCTGCATCCCGAAGCAGATCCCGAGGAACGGAATCTTGTTCTCGCGGATGTGCTGGATCGCGACCAGCTTCCCTTTCACCCCGCGCGCGCCGAAACCGGGCGCGACCAAGACGCCGTCGACGTCGCCGAGCGCGCTGAGCCCTTCGGTCTCGATCCGCTCCGAGTCGACGCGGACGACGTCGACCGCGACGTTGTGGTAGATCCCGGCGTGCGCGATCGCCTCGCTGATCGAGATGTACGCGTCCTTGAGCTCGACGTACTTTCCTACCAGCGCGACGCGCAGTCTGCCGCGCGGGTTCTGAATCCGCTCGGCGACCGCGCTCCACTCCTCGAGCTCCGCGGACTTCGTCTCGAGCCGCAGCTTGCGCACGGCGATATCGGCCAGTCCTTCGGCTTCGAGGTTCAGCGGAACTTGGTAGATCGTCGCCGCGTCGCCGTTCTGCACCACCGAACCGGCGGGCACGTCGCAGAACAATGCGATCTTCTCCTTCAGCTCGACCGGAATCGGCTTCGCGCTCCCGGTGCGCACCACGATCGCGTCCGGCGTGATCCCGATCGCGCGCAGCTCGCGCACGCTGTGCTGCGTCGGCTTCGTCTTGAGCTCGTCGGCTGCGCCGAGATGCGGAAGCAGCGTGAGGTGAACGAACATCACGTTCTCGTCGCCGACGAGGTGCCGCACTTGGCGGATCGCTTCGAGGAACGGGAGCGATTCGATGTCGCCGACCGTTCCGCCGACCTCGACGATGCACACGTCGGCGCCGCTGGACTCGGCGACGCGCGTGATGTGCGCCTTGATCTCGTTGGTGATGTGCGGGATCACCTGAACGGTCGCGCCGAGATAGTCGCCGCGCCGTTCCTTCTCGATGACCGACTTGTAGATCTGGCCCGTGGTGACGTTGTTATCGCGCGTGAGCGCTTCGTCGATGAAGCGCTCGTAATGGCCGAGGTCGAGATCGGTCTCGGCGCCGTCCTCGGTGACGAAGACCTCGCCGTGCTGGTACGGGTTCATCGTGCCGGCGTCGACGTTGATGTACGGATCCAGCTTCTGGATCGATACCGAGACCCCCCGACTCTTCAGCAGCCGTCCTAGCGAGGCTGCCGTGATCCCCTTCCCGAGCGAACTGACGACCCCGCCGGT
>DASZGA010000316.1:0-1898 GCA_035939295.1 Candidatus Elarobacter sp.
CCGGCCGCACCGACCGCCGGTGCGGCAGGATCCGGCCCCAGGTGCCGATCGCCGCGTCGAACACTTCCGTGGTCGCGGCATAACACTCGCACGATCGCGACTCCAGCAACGGACGATCGACGATGCGAACGCGCCCTCGCACGTAGGCGATCGCGCCGGCATCCTGCATGTGCATCGCGGCCTCGGTGACGGTCGGCCGCCGGACGCCGAGCATGATCGAGAGGAAATCGTGCGTGATCGGATATTCGTCCCGGTTCGCGCGGTCGTCCATCAGAAGGAGCCAGCGCGCGAACCGCTTCTCCAGCGTGTGGATCGTGTTGCAGACGACCATCTGCTCGACGAAGAACATCCTCGCTTTTTCCGCCGACCGGACGAGCGCGTCGAGCCCGGGATTCCGCTCGATGGCTTCGAGGAATTCCGGCGTCCGTATCCGCGCCGCGCGCCCGGGTACTTGGCACATCGTGGTTCGCAACACCGGTGCGCCGAACGCGACCTCGACACCGGAGACTCCCTCGTTTCCGACCGTTCCGATCTCGCACGTTTCGCCTTGAGCGAGCGTCGTCACGACCGAGAGCACGGCGTCGACCGGAAAGAGCACCCAGTCGTAGGACTCGCCCGGCGTATGGGTGACCTCGCCGGATTTCAGGGTCACCACGTCGAGCTGCCCGAGCAAGTCGTTTCGCTCCTCGAGAGGCAGGGCGTCGAGGAGCCGGTTCCCGGAGTCGTACTTGACCACCGAAGCCTCCCTCAAGGAATCTCGAGTATAGCACGCCGGTACGGTTTCGAACGGCGTTTTCTGACCGTTGCGCTTCAAAACACGCACCGCGGGTCGTGCGCGAATCAGTGTCACGCTTCCCGTCGACGCCGCCGATGCTGAGCGATCGGTCGCCGCGGTAAGCCCTCTTCAGCGCTTAGCGGCGCTCGAAAACCGCAGCCGTCAAGCCGAGTGCGACGATACAGGCGAACGCCGCTGCGACGATCGGGCTCGGAACCGCGCTCCGCAGCATCACGACGACGGCGACGATCGCGAGCGCGACGGCGAGCGGTGCGAAGCGCGAGTCGCCGGCGATGAACTCCCAGATCGCTGCGAGCTTCACGCGCGTGCCTCGTGCGGTGCGCGCGCGAGCGCGACCAGCACGGCCGAGACGGCGGCGTAGAACGCGGCCAGCATCAGCAGCGAGAGATCCGCGCCCGGCCAGCTGATCCCCAAACCTTCGCCGGTCCAGAAGGTGCCGAACGACGTCAGCATCACGCCGACCACGAACTTCATCGTGTTCTCCGGCACGCGCGACGCAGGCCGCTTCAACGCTAAGCCGATTGCCACGATCAGCACCACTGCCGCGGCCGCGCCGGCCGCCGACCATTCGAGCGCGACCGTCGAGGCGGCGCCGAACGTGACGACGATGATCGCGACCTCGAGCCCTTCGATCAACACGCCCTTGAACGAGGTGATGAAACCGATCCGGTCGGCCTGCACGTCGTCCGCCGTGCGCAGCGCCGCGACTTGACGCGCGAACGCGGCGTCCTCGTCTTTCAGGGCCCGGCGGCCGGAGTAGCGCTGGATCGCCTTGCGCAGCCACGAGAGGCCGAACAGGATCAGCACGATCCCCACGAAGAGCTTGAGCTGATCGATCGGCACGAATCGCAGCAGCGGCCCGAACACGGCGACGATCACCGCCAGCGCCGCCAGCGCGAAGACCGCTCCGCGCAGCGCGACCGGCCACGACCGGGCCACCCCGACCGCCAGCACGATCGTCATCGCTTCGACCGCCTCGACCGCGGAAGCAAGGAAGGTAGTCCCCGCCAGCGTCCATCCGTTCACAAAACGCCAGAACCGCACGGCAGTCCCGAGCGATGCGCCCGGTCGGTCAAGAATTTCGGAGGAAATTCGGAGAACG
>DASZGA010000317.1:0-21184 GCA_035939295.1 Candidatus Elarobacter sp.
AAAGGAAGATACGGCCGCGCGAAACCCGGCTCGCAGCGCCCGTGCGCGACCGTGACGCCGTCGGCGAGCCGCTCGCACAGCTCCGCGACGAGCCGCGACTTTCCGGCGCCGGCGTCGCCTTCGAGCATCACGATCCGCGCGGTGCCGTCGCGCGCGAGCCGGAACTCGCCCTCGAGGAACGCGAGCACCTCGCGGCGTCCAACGAACGTCTCGGTGACGATCGGACGAGCGATCATACGTTCGCCGCGCGTTCGGGGGCGGGCCGGTTCGCGCCTGTGCCGAACCGCACGGGATGCGACGTTCGACGCTCCTTGCCGGGCTGGCCGCCGCGGCCGGAGCCCCGCTCGCAGGATCGGCCGCCACGAGCAGCGGCGCCGACCTGATCGTCACGGCGTCAGCGATCCATACCTCCGATCCGAGCGCGCCACTCGTGCAGGCGTTCGCGGTGCGCGACGGCCGCATCGTCGCGGCCGGCTCGCGCGCCGGCATGCGCGCGCTGCGCGGCCGCACGACGCGATCGCTCGATCTGGGGAACGCCGTCGTCCTGCCGGGTTTTATCGACGCGCACCTGCACTTCATCGCAGTCGGGCTCGCGCTGCACGAAGTCGATCTCGCGCACGTCACGACGTACGAAGAAGTCGTCCGCCGCACCGTCGCGTTCGCGAGCTCGTCGCGCGATCCGTGGATCGTCGGCGACGGCTGGGACCAGAACCTCTGGCCCGACAAGCAGTTTCCGAACCATGCCGCGCTGAGCGCGGCGATCCCGGACCGTCCGGTTGTGCTGCACCGCGTCGACGGACACGCGCTGCTCGCGAACGCGAAGGCGATGGCGCTCGCGGGCGTCACTACGAACACAGCGGAACCGGCCGGCGGGCGTATCCTGCGCGACGCGAGCGGCGCGCCGACCGGCGTCTTCATCGACAACGCGCTGTCGCTGATCACGCGCGCGATCCCGGCGCCCACGCACGAGCAGCTCGTCCGCGCGAGCGAGGCCGCGCTCAAGGAATGCCACCGCTGGGGACTCACCGCGATCGGCGATCCCGGTGCCGGTCAAAACGTCCTCGCCGCGTACGAAGAGCTGCTACGCAACGGCCGCTACACGCTGCGCAACCACGTCATGCTCGCCGGCAGCGACGACGAGCTGATCGCGCACTACCTGCAGCGCGGTCCGCAATGGCTCACGCACGGCGGACGGCTCTCGGTCCGTGCGATCAAGCTGTACGTCGACGGCGCGCTCGGCTCGCGCGGCGCCGCGCTGCTCGCGCCGTACAGCGACGATCCCGGAAACACCGGGCTGCTGCGGCTCACGCAAGCGCAGATTCAATCCGTGTGCGAGCGCGCGCTGCCGGCCGGATTTCAAGTCTGCACGCACGCGATCGGCGATCGCGGGAACCGCATTGCGCTCGACGCGTACGAAGCCGCACTGCGCGCATCGCGCGCCGCGCACGATCACCGGTTCCGCATCGAGCACGCGCAAGTGCTTTCGCCGGCCGACATCCCGCGTTTCGCACGGCTGGGCGTCATCGCGTCGATGCAGACGACGCACCAGATCAGCGACATGCCGTGGGCGCAGGCGCGGCTCGGCCCGGAGCGCGTCCTCGGCGCGTACGCGTGGCGCTCGCTCCTCGACACCGGCGCGATCGTCGCGAACGGGACCGACGCGCCGGTCGAGGCGGTCAACTCGCTGCGCACCTTCCACGCGGCGATCGCGCGGCAGAACGAGGCGAACCAGCCCCCGGGCGGCTGGTATCCGCGCCAGCGGATGACGCGCGACGAAGCGCTCAACTCGATGACCGCCTGGGCCGCGCGCGCGTGTTTCCTGGACGACGCGGCCGGAACGATCGTTCCTGGGAAATACGCCGACTTCGTCGTGCTCGACCGCGATCCGATGCGGATCCCCGCCGAGGAGATCATGTCCACCCGCGTCCTCGCAACGTTCTCCGGCGGCGTACGGGTCTACGAAGCGCCGATCGCAGCCGCAGCGACGTCGCTGCGCGCTCGCGGCCGGCGGCACGGAACGTGCTGCGGCGGCGCGGACGTCTGATCCCACAGGAGCCTGCCGTACCGAAGCGGTAACCTCCGGTCCCCCAAATTGAACTGAAGTGCGGCGCTCGGAGGACGACATGTTCCCTGCCCCGTTCGACTATCACCGAGCCGGCTCGGTCGACGAAGTGCTCGCGCTGCTGGCGAAGTACGGCGGCGACGCACGCATCTTGGCCGGCGGCCAGTCCCTCATTCCTGCGATGCGCTTCCGCCTCGCTCGCCCGACCGTGCTCGTCGACATCAACGGTATCGGTGACCTCTCGTATGTGCGCGAGACCGACGGCGTTCTCGCGGTCGGCGCGCTCGCGCGCGACGCGGAGCTCGAGCGGATGGAGCGGCTCGCTTCCGCGTACCCGTTGCTCGCCGACACCTCGGCGGTCGTCGCCGATCCGGTGGTGCGGCAGAGCGGCACCGTCGTCGGCTCGTTGTGCCACAACGATCCGGCCGGCGACTGGGCGGTAACCGCGCTCGCCGGCCGCGCGTCGATCGTCGTGCGCGGCGCGAACGGGACGCGCACCGTCGCGATCGACGACTTTCTGGTCGACTCGTTCGCCACCACCGTCGCCGAAGGCGAGATGGCGATCGAGGTCCGCTTCCCGACCCCGCCGGCGCGCACGTGGGGCTCGTACCAGAAGATCGAGCGGAAGGTCGGCGACTTCGCAACCGCGTCCGCGGCGGCGCGCGTCACGCTGGCCGAGAACGGGACGATCGCGAGCTCCGGCGTCGCGATCGGCGCCGCCGGCCCGACGGCGCAGCGCGTCAAGGACGCCGAGCTGATCCTGAACGGCGCGAAGCCGACGAAGGAGCTGGTTCGCGCGGCCGCCGACGCGGCGCGCAAGCTCGCCGACCCGGCCGCCGACACGCGCGGCTCCGTAGAGTTCAAGAAAGACATGGCGGGCGTGCTGGTCGGGCGCGCCCTCACGACGGCGCTCGAACGGCTCGGTGTGGAGGGTCTGCGATGAACATCACGGTGACGGTGAACGGGAAGCGCTACCAGCGCGACGTCGAGCCGCGGACGCTGCTGGCGTATTTCTTGCGCGAGTCGCTCGGCTTGACCGGGACGCACGTCGGCTGCGACACCTCTAGCTGCGGCTGCTGCGTCGTGGTCTTCGACGGCGACCGCGCGGTGAAGTCGTGCACGGCGTTCGCCGTGCAAGCCGACGGCCACGAGATCACGACCGTCGAAGGGCTCGCGCAAGGCGGCAAGCTGCACCCGCTGCAGCAGGCGTTCTGGGATTGCCACGGGCTGCAGTGCGGCTTCTGCACCCCCGGGATGCTGATGACGTCGTACGCGCTGCTCTCGCACGAAACGAACCCGGACGAAGCGCAGATCCGCGAGGCGCTGGCCGGCAACCTCTGCCGCTGCACCGGCTATCAGAACATCGTCAAGGCGGTGCAGCAGGCCGCCGGCGAGATGCACGCACCCGCTTCGGCGCCGCAGCCGGAGCCGGTGGCGTCGTAAGGAGATCGCGATGAGCACGACGATCGAACCCGAAGCCGAGAAGCACGCGATGGGCGTGCGGATGAAGCGCAAGGAAGACCCGCGCTTCATTCAAGGCCGCGGCCGCTACCTCGACGACATCGTGTTGCCGGGGATGCTCTATCTCGCGCTGGTGCACAGCCCGTACCCGCACGCGAAGATCGTGAAGATCGACAAGAGCTCGGCGCTCGCCGTCGACGGCGTCGTCGCGGTGCTGACCGGCGAAGACCTCGCCGCGCACGGCCTGGCGTGGATCCCGACCTTCCACGGCTATGACAAGCAGATGGTGCTGTGCGTCGGCAAGGCGCTCTACCAGTACCAAGAAGTCGCCGGCGTGATCGCGACCTCGCGCGAAGCCGCGGTCGACGGCGCCGAGCTGGTCGACGTCGAGTACGATCCGCTCGACCCCGTCGTCGATCCGTTCGCCGCGCGCGAGGACAAGATCATCCTGCGGGACGACCGCGAGAACAAGACCAATCACATCTACCACTGGGAAGTCGGGAAGCGCGCGGAGACCGACGCCGCGCTCGCCGCTTCCGACGTGCACGTCAAAGAACGCATCGTGTTCCAGCGCTGTCATCCGGCACCGCTCGAACCGTGCGGCGCGATCGCCGACATGAATCCCGCGACCGGCCGGCTCACGCTCTACATGACCTCGCAGGCGCCGCACGCGCACCGCACCGTCGTCTCGCTCGTCACCGGGATCCCGGAAGACAAGATCCACGTCGTCTCGCCCGACATCGGCGGCGGGTTCGGCAACAAGGTTCCGGTCTACGCGGGCTACGTCGTCGCCGCGGCGGCGTCGGTCGTGCTCGGGATTCCGGTCAAGTGGGTCGAGACGCGCACCGAGAACCTGACCTGCACCGGCTTCGCGCGCGACTACCACATGGACGTCGAGATCGGCGCGAGCAAAGACGGCGCGGTGACCGCGCTGAAAGTGACGACGGTCGCCGATCATGGTGCCTTCGACGCCGCGGCCGACCCGACGAAGTATCCGGCCGGTTTGTTCGGGATCGTCACCGGCTCGTACGACTTCGCGAACGCGTTCACCGAGCTGGACGCGTACTTCACCAACAAGGCGCCGGGCGGGATCGCGTACCGCTGCTCGTTCCGCGTCACCGAGGCGTCGTTCGCGATCGAGCGTGGGATGGAGCTGCTGGCGCGCAAGCTGAACATGGATCCGGCCGAGCTGCGGCTCAAGAACTTCGTGAAGAAAGAGCAGTTCCCGTATCCCTCGCCGCTGGGTTTCGTGTACGACAGCGGCGACTACCACATGACGCTGCGCAAAGCGCTCGACATGATCGGCTACGACGACCTGCGCAAAGAACAGGCCGAGAAACGCGCGCGCGGCGAGCTGATGGGGATCGGCATCTCCACCTTCACCGAAGCGGTCGGCGCAGGCCCCAGCAAGCACTTCGACATCATGGGGATCAAGATGTTCGACAGTGCGGAAATTCGCGTCCACCCGACGGGCTCGGCGATCCTGCGCGCCGGGACGAAGTCGCAAGGCCAAGGGCACGAGACGACGTGGGCGCAGATCGCCGCCGAAGAGCTCGGGCTCGACCCGCAGAACATCATGGTCGAGGAAGGCGACACCGACACCGCGCCGTACGGCCTCGGTACTTACGCCAGCCGCAGCACGCCGACGGCGGGTGCGGCGATCGCGATGGCGTCGCGCAAGATTCGCGAGCGCGCGCGAAAGATCGCGGCACACCTGCTCGAGGCAGCGGAAGACGACGTCGAGTGGGTCGACTACAAGTTCCGCGTCAAAGGCGTCCCCGAGAACACGGTGACGATGCAGGAAGTCGCGTTCGCCGCGTACACGAACCCCGCGCCGAACACCGAGCCGGGACTCGAGGCGACGTTCTACTACGACCCGCCGAACCTGACGTTCCCGTACGGCGCGTACATCGCCGTCGTCGACGTCGACCGCGAGACCGGGTTCGTGAAGGTGCGAAGGTTCTTGGCGATCGACGACTGCGGAACGGTGATCAATCCGATGGTCGTCGAAGGCCAGATCCACGGCGGGTTGACCGAAGGGTTCGCGATCGCGTTCATGCAGGAGATCCGCTACGACGAGAACGGGAACAACCTGAACACCAACTTCACCGAGTACCTGGTGCCGACGTCGCTCGAGACGCCGCACTGGGAGACCTCGAACACGATCACGCCGAGCCCGCATCATCCGATCGGCGCGAAGGGCGTCGGCGAGTCGCCGAACGTCGGCTCGCCGGCGGCGTTCGTCAACGCGGTGATGGACGCGCTCGCGCCGCTCGGCGTGACGCACGTCGACATGCCGCTCACCCGCGAGAAGATCTGGCGCGCGTGCCGCCAGGCGGCAACCGCGTGAACCTGGAGTACAGCGGCCGCGAGCGGATCGCGGCCGGCCGGGAAACCGTGTGGGCGTTCATCAACGATCCGGCCAAGATCGCCGGCTGCATGCCGGACGTGATCGAGTCGCACGTCGTCGACGAGCACACGTTCGACGCGGTCGTGCAGGTCGCGGTCGGCCCCGTGCGGGGGAAGTTCAAGTTCCACGTCGTGCTCATCCCGCAGCCCGGCGGCGAGCACATGGACTTGAAGATCTCGGGCGGCGGGTTCGGCAGCGTCGTCGATCTCGTCGCCGGAGCCGACATCTCGGTGCAGTCTGATTCGACCGTCCTCGACTGGAAAGGGACCGCGACGATGCGCGGACCCCTGGCGGCGGTCGGCGGGCGGGTGCTCGACGCGCAGGCGAAGCGCGTGATCACGACGACGTTCGCGAACGTGAAGGCGCAGCTCAATTCTGCGCCGGCCGGCGCGGCGTAGCGCGATGTCGTTCTACGCGCGGCTGGCGGAGCTGGACCGCGAACGGGCGAGCTTCGCCGTCGCGACGGTGGTCGCGCGGCGCTCGCCGGTGAGCTCCCATCTCGGCGACCGTGCGCTGGTGTTCGCCGACGGGCGGATGGACGGGTTCATCGGCGGCTCGTGCTCGCGCGACATCGTGCGCCGCGAAGCGCTGCGCGCGCTGCGCAGCGGGCAGCCGCGGCTGGTGCAGATTCGTCCGAACGCCGACGCCGGCATGGAAGGCGAGACGGTGAACGACGACTGCGTCGTCGTCGCGATGGGCTGCGCGTCGGAAGGCGCGGTCGACGTCTACATCGAGCCGCATCTTCCGCATCCGCGATTGATCGTCGCCGGCGACACCCCGGTCGCCGACGCGCTGGCTCGCATCGCGGCGCAGATCCCGTACGAGGTGGTGCGCGTCGTCCTCGAAGCCGAGCTCGCGGCGCTCGAGCCGATCCCGCGCGTTCGGACGATCGCGCTCGAAACGCTGCAGCGCCACCTCGACGACACCGGCCGCGACCAGCGCGCGTTTTTGGCCGCGGTCGTCGCCACGCAAGGACATTACGACGAAGAGGCGCTCGCGCCGCTGCTCGCCGCCGAGCCGGCGTTCGTCGGTCTGCTCGCGAGCCGCCGCCGCGCCGAGGCGGTGAAGTCCGCGCTGGCAAAGGACGGTGTGGCACCGGAGTTGCTGGAGCGTTTGCACGCGCCGGTCGGGCTCGACGTCGGCGCGCGGACGCCGGGCGACGTCGCGATCTCGATCGTCGCCCAGATCATCGCAGCAGCCCCGTTCGCGGTCGCCTCTGCCGACGCGGTCCCCGCGACGGCGTGCGACGCCTGCGAGCACGAGCGCGTGTGACCGACGCCGAACTGCGCGAGCGGTTCGCGCGGCACGGCTACGTCGCGAACGACGATTTCGCGACCGGGATCGAGCTGATGCTCGCGCTCGAGAAGCCGCTGCTGATCGAAGGACCGGCGGGCGTCGGAAAAACCGAGAGCGCGAAAGCGCTCGCGGAAGTACTCGGGACGCGGCTGATCCGGCTGCAGTGCTACGAAGGGCTCGACGCGGCGAGCGCGCTCTACGAGTGGAACTATCCGAAGCAGCTGCTGCGCATCCGGCTGACCGAAGAGAGCGGCGCGTCGGCCGAAGCGCGCGAGGCGGAGATCTTCAGCGAGCCGTTTCTGCTCAAGCGCCCGCTGCTCGAGGCGATCACGCAGGAGCGCGCGCCGGTGCTGCTGATCGACGAGCTCGACCGCGCCGACGAAGCGTTCGAAGCGTTTCTCCTCGAGCTGCTGGGCGAGTTCCAAGTGACCATCCCCGAGCTCGGCACGATTCGCGCGCGCGAGCGCCCCGCCGTCGTCATCACCTCGAACCGGACGCGCGAACTGTCCGACGCGTTGCGCCGCCGCTGTCTCTACCTCTGGCTCGACTACCCGACGCGCGACGAAGAGCTGGCGATCCTCCGCGCCCGCCTCCCCGGCATCGACGGACGCCTCGCGGAGCAGATCGCGCGCTTCATGGAGTTCCTCCGCGCGCAGCCGTTCCAGAAAGTCCCGGGCGTCGCGGAGAGCCTGGACTGGGCGCTCGCCCTGATGCGCCTGCACCGCGAAGCGATCGACGAACGCACCCTCGAGCAAACCACCGGCACGATCCTCAAAGTCCGCGAGGACTGGGAATTGCTGCGCAGCCAGCGCAGCCGCTACGAGCCGTTGCTCAACGGCACATCGGACGTAGCGGACACCGTACCGCCGCCGGACTACGGTCTCGGAACCGTCCGCGCACAACGCGGCTGACCCGGTGGACTTCACCGAGAGCGTCGCAGCGTTTACCGCGGAGCTGCGCGAGCAGCACGGGTTCGGTGCCGGTCAGGCGGCGACGCGCGACGCTCTGCGCGCGGCGGAGATCGTCGGCATCACGGCGGAGACACGGTTGCGCAGCGCGTTTCGCGCGGTGTACTGTGCGACGCCGGAAGAAGTCGACCGCTTCGACGCCGCGTTCGACGCGTTCTTTCTCGCCCCGCGCGGTGTCGCGCAGCCGAACCTTCGCTCGCGCCACACCCGGCCCGAGCCGCCGAAGCGCTCCCGCGAAGAAGCGCCGTCGCCGAAGTCACAGCGCCCGCTCGGCGAACGCAGCGACGCGGCCGAAGACGACGATCAGCGCCGGCCAACGGAACGCCGTCCGCCCGACGACATCAACGCAGTCGCGGTGACGTGGCAGACGTTGCGCGCGCGGTACAGCGCCGCGGCAGCGCGCGGTGAGCCGCCGCGGATCGACACCGGCGGGCTCGACGAGATGTTCGCAGCCGCAAGTCGTCTCGTCGCCGGCATGCGCGTGGCACGGTCGCGGCGCTGGACACCGCGGCGCGACGGTTCGCGCGTCGACCTCCGCCGCACGCTGCGCGCGAGCGTCGAGACGGCGGGCGACCCCGTCGACTTGCGGCGCACGGCGCGCGCGCTGCGCGGCGCACGGTTCGTCGCGCTGATCGACGGCAGCCGTTCCGCAGCGGAGTATGCGGGTCCGATGCTGCAGTTCGCATACGCGCTCGTCCAGCGCTCCCGCCGCGTGAGCGCGTTCGCGTTCAGCACCGAGCTGCGCGAGGTGACGCGCGCGCTGCGCGAGCGCGACCGCGCGGGGCGAACCCTTCCGGAGCTCGGCGAAGCGTGGGGCGGCGGAACGCGGATCGGCGCGAACCTCGCGACGTTCGTCCGCGAGCACGGCGCGCGGCTGCTCTCGCCCGAGACGATCGTGCTGATCTATAGCGATGGCCTTGACACCGGCGACCTCGACCGCCTCGAGCGCACGATGCGCGAGCTGCGCGCGCGGTCGGCCGCGGTCATCTGGCTGAACCCGCACGCCGGCGCGCCCGGCTTCACCCCGTCCGCAGGCGGAATGCGAACCGCACTTCCCTTCGTTACCGCGCTGTATCCCGCGCGCGACTCCCACGACTTCACGGCGCTGGCGCGCGCGCTCACCCGCACGACGGCGCGCAGACGCTGAACCTGCGGCGGGAGCGAGCGTTCGCGAGCCGAAACGCCCTGAGGACGCGTCGTTTCAGGAGGTAGTCAATGGGGCGTGTTTTGCGCTGGGTCGGTTATCTGCTGGTCGGCCTCATCGCCGTCGCGGCGATCGGCTACGGCATCCTGGTCGTCTCGTCGAACCGCGAGATCGACGCCCACGCGGCCGTCGCGCCACCGGTCCCCGTCCTTGGCCACGCCTCGGTCGAACGCGGGAAGCACATCTTCACCGCGGTTTCGAGCTGCGTCGTCTGTCACGGCTCCGACGGCGGCGGCGGACCGTTCATCAACGAGCCCGCGATGGCCGTGCTCAACGCGCCGAACCTCACCCGCGGCCCCGGCGGTGTCGGCGTGCTCTACACCGACGCCGACTACGACCGTGCGATTCGGCGCGGAATCCGCGCCGACGGAACGCGGCTCATCATCATGCCGTCGTGGGACTACGCCGCTTTGAGCGACGACGATGCAGCATCGGTGATCGCGTACATTCGCAGCCTTCCGCCGGTCGACCGCACGACGCCGCGCGTTCGGCTCGGCCCGGTCGGGCGGATGCTGATCGCGACGCACAAGCTACCGATGGAAGCGGTTCGCATCGTCGACGAAGGTGCCCCCACCGCGCCGCCGGTGCCCGCCGGCACGACGGTGGCCTACGGTGCGTACCTCGCGCGGATCGGCGGCTGCATGGGATGTCACGGCGTCCACCTCTCGGGCGGACACATCGCCGGCCCACCCGAGGTCCCGCCCGCCTCGAACCTCACGCCGACCGGAATCGGCACGTGGAGCGAAGCCGACTTCATGCGCACGCTGACAACCGGCAAAGATCCCTTAGGCCACTACCTGCACCCGTTCATGCCGTGGCGTACGATCCGCGGCATGACCGACGACGAACTGCTCGCGATCTACAACTACCTCAAGCTCCTCCCGCCACGCCCGAGCGGAAGCGGTTAAGACCGATCCAGCGCCACTCAGCCGCGCTCTCCGAGCCGAAGTACGATCGCCTCTATCCACCACCGGTACCGCTGCGTGCGTAAGAAATCGCGCGCCGTTGCCGAATACGGTGCCCCGGGCACCATCATCGCCGCAAGCCGGCGAAGCTTGTTCCATACCACTCGATCTCGCCTGATCAACGTGAGGTCGTGAGGCATCGTGCGGAGCAAACGGTCGACATCATTAACAGTTTCGCGCAGTCGGCGTATCAGCGCGCGGCGATCATCGGCAAAGCTCGGCCAATTGAGGTGATATAGTAATCGCGACGTTTCGAATCGTTGTTCGGCGACCGCATTGTTCTTGAGATCGGGATGGACCGACGGTTGTCCCTCTCCGGTGTAGACGATCGCCTCCGCATCCTCACGAACCGCCGGATCCAGCAGGACGGGCTTCTCGCGTTCGGTCGAATGCGCCGGCGACGTCGCACGCACGCTTCCGGGAAGCAAAGGGAAATGGTCGCGTTTGCCGCCGACCACGCGGGTTTCGGGGTGAACGTTTCCGCGATTCGCAATTTGGCAGGCATAGCGGAAGTTCCACCAATCGAACGCTAACCAAAAGTACCCGGCGTGATCCTCGCCCGCGACGGACAGTTTCGGCCGGAAATGATCGACATCGTCGAGAGCTCCCGGGTTCTCCGACTCGGTGTACCAGCACTTCCCGTTCGAAACACTGCGCAATGCGTCTCGCACGTCGGCCAGGACGCCGTGTGTACGCCGTAAGAACATGCGGCGCTCCGCTTCGCTCGGCTGAGATAGCGCTTCGCGCTGCAGGCGCCCGAGCTTCGCCGTGAACGCTCGCATCTGTGGGCGCAGCTTGGTCATGTCGATAAATCGCACTACGGCCCCTCGTTCCTCAGCTCGTGTTGGATGGCTCGAACGATTCGCATCGCGATTTCCCTCCGGTCATCGTACTGACGACGAGTAAACTGCGCTAGCCCGGACCACGCCGAACCCGCGACGTCCTGCCAGATCTCGAGGAAAAACCGGTACATCGGGTCCCAGCTGTCCCGGCGGAACCCTGCGCGCGCTGTCTCGGCGTCGAGCTCTTCCAGCCGGTTACGGTCTGCGTCCGACAAAATCTCCTTCACGGAAAGTTCGATCTGCTCGTCGAGCAGCGCCTGGGTGTGCGTGTCCAGAGTAGATCGAAGGCGGAACAGGTCGCTCGTGAGAATCCCGGCCACGCCCATGCCGCGCGGATCGTCGCTCGGCGAGGTCACGGCCGCGCATCCCGAATCGTCTTTTTGAAAAATCAGCACTTCGCGTCGCTGCAGTTGGGCGAACAACAGCGGGTCATGGGTCGTCATCACGATATGGCTCGTATTGCGCCGCGTCAAGAACTTGTTCAACAAATCGAGGTATGCGACGCTCCACCCGGGGTTGATATGAGTATCCGGCTCGTCCAGCAAGAACAGCGCTTCGTCTCCCGCCGTAAACTTCAGCATACCAAGTACGAGCAAGAGCTGCTGCTCGCCCTCGCTCAGATCGCGATAGACGACTTTCTCTCCGTCGTTTCCGGAGCTGGAAATCCGGACTCGGGTTCGAACGTCGGCCAGAAGTCCCGAGACATGCGGGCTCTCGAGAGCTGCGAAGAAGGCTAGCTGGTCGCCATAGTTTTCGAAGAGCCGTTCGAGCCGCTCTTGACCCGGAACGAAGAGGTAAAGCATCTCCGTCGACCGGTTCCCAAGCACGCCCGCCTTTCTCCTCATCCGCATCGGAGCGATGGCGTTCTCGTCCAGGTGCGAGAGAAAAATGCCGACGCTGCCGCCCGCCTGCCAAAAGCGCGGATCGCCGGTCGCGTCGGCGCGCTTCCAGTCGGGCTTCCTCAGCGCGAATAAGACGCTTTCGAAGCCGTCGATTCCGAGATACTGCCGAATGAGCTCGCGCTGCTCCCCGTCCGAGCCCGCACCGACCATGAGCGCGAGCAGCGAAAATTGTCCGTGGACCGCTTCTGCGTAGAGCAGCCTCCTGCTCGCTATGAAATCCTCGTGCTTCGTCTGCTCCCGGGAAGTACGAATGATGCGGCGAGCATATCGGCGACGGTGCTTCTCGAAGATGGCGGCGAGGCGATCACTCGGACCGGAGTAGTACCCGAAGACGAGAGCAGGGCGGTACAAGGGACGCCCGTCGCGTTCGGCACGAAGAAACGTCGACCGAGCGATCGCGGCGAAGTTGCCGTCGCCGCGTTCGCGAACCTCGACCTCTGGATGGCGTCCTTCAGACGCGGAAACCCGAAGCGTGTTCCCGCGGCAGCTATATTCGAGAACGTAGTCGAAGGCCGCCGCGTCGTCGAGGTCGAGGTCGCGAAAGATGATCGCTAGCGCCTCGATCAAGTTCGACTTGCCGCTCCCGTTTTCTCCGACGCAGGCGGTAAACCAAGAGCTCTCCGCAAACTCGACATCAAGGTTTCGGAGATTCTTGTAGCGCGGTATTTGGAGTCGCCGCAATAACACTATCGAACCACGACGGCGGTGTTCTCGTCGTCATCGCGCAACCGTAGCGAGCCGGATGTGAGAGCGTCCCTGATTTCGACGTAAAACGCTTCCACGTCGGACGTATCGTCACGATCGTAGCCGGCGAGACGGTACAGCTCTAACATCGCGATCGACCGGCCCGCGCGACGAGCTGTCTCGACGAGCGGAGCTTTGACGCGGGCGCCTGGTTGTCGCCCGCGTCCACTCGGCAATTTCGCGGAGCGGCCCGAAGGCGATGTCGCCGGCGCCGGTTGATAGCCCCGGCCGACCGCGGGTCCAGACATGCCCAACCCGCCTCGCATCGCGCGGGCGATCAGGTTTCGCTCATCGTCGTCCAGCGCCGCGAGCGATTCTTCCAATTGCGCCGATTCGGTTCGCAACGCTTCGAGCCGGCGGTTCATCGCGGCCGCGACGCGTGTTTGGTCGCCGATCGGCGGAACGGCGATGCGCACCGTGGAGAGCCGCGTCGCACTGAGATGTTGGATTCCGCTGCCGCGCGCGACCGCTGCAAAGCCGCCGGTTTCCGCCAGAGCTCGAAAGACAAGAACGGCGTAGCGGGGGTCGACCTTCGACGAGCGAAATCGTATGACGCTGTTTTGGAAGGCTACGCTCGGGAACGCGTCCTGGAGGGCGGGGGACCACAGAAGAGCGCGGCCGACGCGGGTACGGCTCCCCGATCCCTCCGCGAGAAGCACGTCGCCCACTCGCACAGCGTAGCGGCCGGCTTCCTGAGGGCGTATGTCCATCCGTAACAACTCGCCAATGAGATCGCCTTGCGATCCGATATTTCCAGCCCGAACGTATGGCGTCCCAGATCCGGACTGCGAGCGTTCGGGCGTGAGCCCGATGCCGACCGAGAGCTCACCAAGCTCCCCGAGCGTCTTCGTCGGGAACCGCGAATCCGTTGCGAGATTCGTCAGGACGTCTCTCCGCTGCGCTCGGAGTGCTTCTAACCGGCTCTCCAGCGCGGCACGCTGTGATGCCGTTCCTTGCAGGGCGTCATCAAGGATCGCCGCGATTCGCGATTGTTCGTCGGGCGGTGGTACTGGAAAGGCGAGTTTCCGCAGCCGCGAAATCCCGAGGCTCCTGCCGCGTCCGGCGTGAGCGCCGCCAGCGAAGGCTTCGCCGTCCTTCCAGTAGCGAAATACGGCCAGCGCAAACAGCGGAACCACGGCGCTTGATCGGAAGCGCATCACGCCGCTATCGAATACCCACGGCTCGGACTGCCGGGGCCAAAGAGCGCTTCGGCCGACAAGCCCGGTGTTTCCCGACGAGTTGGCGATGACGATATCGCCTTCGCGGAGGTCGTAGAACTTACGGACCTCGGGTGAGACGAAGGCGTGATCGCTTTCGGCGATGTCGAGGAGCCCCTCGCGCTTGATATTCCACACGCGTAGGCATCGCGTAGGTTCGCCCTTCTGTGCCGACGACGCTCGTCGGAGGCCAACCTGGAGTGTTCCTACGTCGCCGAGGGTCAAGCCCATCCACGACGGCCGAAACGTATCGGCGGTCACCGTAACGGCTGGTGGGTTCGCAGGTGGTTCTCGCTACGCACCCTCACGCGTGTTGTCTTCGCCAATCGGCCCTATTTTCTTTCCTAACGAGCCACCGCGTCCGAGTCGATGCGGTCGCTCGAAATGCAACCTATCGCGGCGCTCTGCGCTGCGGCGAGTCGTGCAATCGGGACGCGGTACGCCACCGACACCGCGGGCGAGGATCACCTCGTCGGCGACGAGCTTCGCCGCGTCGTACGTCGTGCGCGACGCACAAGCTACCGATGGAAGCGGTTCGCATCGTCGACGAAGGTGCCCCCACCGCGCCGCCGGTGCCGGCCGGCACGACGGTGGCCTACGGTGCGTACCTCGCGCGGATCGGCGGCTGCATGGGATGTCACGGAGTCCACCTCTCGGGCGGACACATCGCCGGCCCGCCTGACGTCCCGCCCGCCTCGAACCTCACGGCGACCGGGATCGGCACGTGGAGCGAAGCCGACTTCATGCGCACGCTCACGACCGGCAAAGATCCCTTGGGCCACTACCTGCACCCGTTCATGCCGTGGCGCACGATCCGCGGCATGACCGACGACGAGCTGCTCGCGATCTACAACTACCTCAAGCTCCTCCCGCCACGCCCGTCCGGAAGCGGCTGAGCTCAGTGCGTCAACAGATACGCTCGATGGGCGTGCTCTAGCGAAGCGAGATCCGCGCCGCTGACGCCGGGCGCCGTCGCGCGCACGAACGCTGCGTACCGCGCGTACGCTTCGGCTTGCGTGCGAACCCGCGGATAGGCCGCGATCACCTGGTCGAGCCGTCGCACCAGCGGCCGCAGCTTCGGCTGGGCCGCGACCTTCTCGCGCTGCCAGCGCATCATCTGCAGCACGTCGGCCGGATCGCCGCGCTGCTTCTGGTACGCGGTGATGGCGGCGTCGAGCCGGTGGAAGAACGCGGCGCGCTCGTTCTGCGTCTTGCCCATTCCTTTGCGAAGACCGAACGGATCGCCGCCGCTCTCGAGCGCGGCCGGCGTGAGGCCGCTGGCGGCGAGGCGCCGCTTGAAGGCGACGGTGTCGCGCTCGTTCGCTTTGGCGAGGTCCGTGTCCGATGCGGTGCGCAACCCGCTGACGAAACCGTTGACGACGCGCCCGTTCGCGACTTGGGCGACGGTGACGAGCGCGGTCGCACCGAGCTTCGGCGGCGCGCTGAACGTCAGCTCGAGCCAGCGGTTCTCGCCGGGGCGCAGCGCCGGCAGCGTCAGCGTTTGGCTCGCCTTGACCGGAACTTGTTGCAACGCGGTGCGCGGCGCGTCGGGCGCGACCACGCGCACGTTCAGCGGGTACTGCGTGGTGATCCGAAGGGCGACGTCCTGCGTCGTCAGCTCGGGATTGTGGATGACGGCGTACAGCGAGTGCTCGCCCGTCGCAGGATAGATTCCCATGTTCCGCTGCGCTTTGTTGTTGTCGCCCAGCACGAGCGGATCGGCCGGTCCGGGTGCGTTTCCGGTCAGATCAGGCGGTGCGATGGGATCGCCGGGCGGTGCCGAGATCTCGACCGCCATGCAGACGTGACCGGAATGGGTCGCCGGAACGATCCAGCTCACCGGCGTCGTCACCAGTTGCGTGTCGCCGGCCGCGAAGGCGACCATCGTGTCGGGCGATCCGCTGATCGGCACGAAATTCGAGCCCAGTCCGTAGTCGGCGTACAAGAAGTGCGCGTTCACGCTCGCCGCGGTGCCGCTGGTGTTGCGGCTGATGCGAGCGTACGCGAAGTTCGTCGCTGCCGGATCGGGGTTCTCCTGAATCGGCGGCGCGTTGGGATCGAGCGCTCCGGGAGCGTTCTCGCGGCGGTTCCATACATCGCTGGTCGAGAAGAAGTCCGAGTTCGTCGACGGCTCGACGCCGGTGTCGAACGACCCAGGGCCGGCGGTCCAGTCGCGCACGTAGAAG
The DNA here is from genome assembly GCA_035939295.1 of Candidatus Elarobacter sp. Classification (GTDB taxonomy): domain Bacteria; phylum Vulcanimicrobiota; class Vulcanimicrobiia; order Vulcanimicrobiales; family Vulcanimicrobiaceae; genus Vulcanimicrobium. The sequence goes on from DASZGA010000317.1 coordinate 16,258, forward strand.
TCGGCCGACGTCGGCAGCTCGACCTCTTTGAAGAAGATCGGATCGAGCTGCGTCGTCACGCGCCCGATCGACGCGCCGGTGAAGACGCCGTAGAATGACGTGCCGATCGAGGCGAGACCCTGGTAGTCGCCCCAGATGAAACCGTTCTGCGTGTTCGGAAAACCGGACGGGTCCATGCTCTGCAACGTCTGATCGCTCCAGGTCATCCCCTGGTTGATCGAGCGCGAGAAATGGTTGCGGTACTGTGTCGCCGGACCGGAGGTGTCGTAGTCGACGTACATCACGCCGACCGTCCCGTGGTGGGATACGCTGATCTCCGGATACGCGCTGTTGTGCGTTCCGTCGGTCACCCGGTTCACGGTCCAGCTCGATCCTTGGGTGTTCGAGCGCGCGACGAAGATTTGCGCGAACGTCGAGGCGTCCTTGTTGACGAACGCGACGTAGATGTCGCCCGACACCGGATCGGTCGCGATCCACGCGTCGCTGCTGCGCGCCTTCCCGGTCGTTCCGCCGCTGCCCCAGCTCAGCGTGAAGTACGACTGCTGCGTCGACGAGGTGACCGCGACGCCGGCGGTACCGAGCCCCGTCCACGTCGCGCCGCAGTCGTCGGAGCGCACGACGTGGTAGTTCACGTTCTCGAAGCTTCCGCCGGCACTCCCTTCGCGGGTCTTATACACCATGTAGGCCTTGCCGTTCGGCGCGACGGCGGCGCGCGTCGTGCGGTTCGGGAACGGCGCGTTCACGCCGAACGCGACGTCGGCGACCGCGGCGCCGAAGGTGCCGGAGGTTTCCGCATGCGAGCGAAAGTTCGTGATGTTCGTTTGCAGCCAGGGCGAGTACGTCGTGTCGACGCACGGGCTCCCCGGCGTGTGGTCGACCTCGACGTGCGGCTGATCGTCGCCGTACTGCGCGCCCACCAGCATCGTCGCGTCCGGCGTGGCGCCTTGGCGGTAGAGGAAGTCGTGCGCATTGATCATCGAGTCGACGCCGAGCATGGCGGCGACCAGCTTGCCGTTGCGGTCGAACGCGATCTTCTGGTCGGAGGGTCCGCTCAGACCCGCTGCCGGCTGCGGAAGCTGCGCCACGCGCCGCCAGCTTGTTCCACCGTTGTCGGATTTCCAGACCGGCGCGTTCGTGCTCGGGCCCCAGTTGCCGGCGAACGCGACGACCGCGATCTGATTCGGGTTGAACGGGTTAACGGCGATGCTCGGCTCGCTGTAGTCGATGAACGCCGTCGAGTCGCCGGCGGAAACCGCGATGTCGACGGTCGTTGCCGCGGGCGCGGCGAGCGGTGCTGCGACGAGTGCCGCGCACAGCACGGCAAAGAACACATTCGATCGCATCATTGGGCCTCCAGCGTGCGGAGCGTCGCCGGAACCTGGAGGACGACGCGGAACACCCAGTCCGGCGCAGGCGCGTAGTTCGACGTCTGGTACACGAGCGCACCGCCCGCGTACACGTGGTCGGTGAGGGTCAGCGCGCGGCGCTCGCTGTTTTCGTCGGCTTTCGTTTCCACCGTGACCCGCTCGGGCTTGCCGAGCAGCTTCTCGACAACGCCGAGTCGCAACCCCGGCGCGAAGGCCGGACCCGCCGGGGCGAGCGTCACGCGGTACGAACCGTCGAGCCCGTAGCGGCGGACCGCGATCGTTCCCGGCGTGGCCGCCGCCGCGAAGGTCCGGAACTCGCCCGCGCCCGTGACGGGCTTCGCGAGCGCGGCGCGGAACTGCGCCGCCCCGCGGGCGGCTTCGGCCTCCGACTTGTACGGGTTCGCGCCGATGATGAGATCCGGCGCGACGATTATGCGCTGCTCGCCGGCAGCCTGCCAGGCGCCGACCGAGCGCACGAGCTGCGGATAGCCCGCGCCCCAGAGCTCGCGGTGGAGGAGCGCGGTCCGCAGCAGCCCTCCGCGCGGAGCCGGCGTCTGCTGCGCGCCGGCCCGCCTAGGGCACATCGCGGGCACCAGCAGCGCCCCGAGGGCGCCGATCGCTTGCACTCGCGTCATCTCACCCTGACCTCCCCGGCCACCGCGCGACCGAGCCGATGCCCTTCGACGCGGCACTCCGCTGCCCTCGCCTAGCGGCCTAGGCTACGGCGCGGCCGGTCTGCGACCGCGAGCGTTACGCCGGCGTCGCGCTTTGAGCCGCAGCCAATCTGGCGATCGGGACGCGGTACGGAGAGCAGCTGACGTAGTCGAGCCCGAGCTCGTCGCAGAACGCGACGCTGCTCGGTTCGCCGCCGTGCTCGCCGCAGATCCCGATCTTCAGGTCGGGACGGCTCGCGCGGCCGCGCTCGACGCCCGTCCGCATCAAGCCGCCGACCCCGACACGGTCGAGGACTTGGAACGGATCGTCCTTGAGGATCTTCAGCTCCAAGTAGCGCGGGATGAAGCTCGCTTCGGCGTCGTCGCGCGAGTAGCCGTACGTCGTCTGGGTGAGGTCGTTGGTGCCGAAGCTGAAGAACTCGGCGATTCGCGCGAGGTCGCCGGCGACCACGCACGCGCGCGGCAGCTCGACCATCGTCCCGATCCGGTACGGCACCTCGACGCCGCGGGTGAGGATCACCTCGTCGGCGATCAGCTTCGCCGCGTCGTACGTCGTGCGCATCTCCTCGGGCGTTCCGACGCCGGGGATCATCACGTCGGGCCGCGCGTCGACGCCGCGCGCGCGCAAGTCGCACGCCGCTTCGAAGATCGCGCGCACCTGCATCGCGTAGATCTCCGGATAAAGAATTCCGAGCCGGCACACGCGCAACCCGAGCATCGGGTTCTGCTCGTGCAGCGCCCGCACGCGCGCGAGCACGCGCATCTTCTCGACGTACTCCGGATCGCTCTCGCCCTTCGTGATCCGCAGCTCGGTGGTTTGCACCAGCAGCTCTTCGAGCGAGGGCAGGAACTCGTGGAGCGGCGGATCCAGGAGCCGGATCGTCACCGGATAGCCGGCCATCGCTTCGAGGATCCCGGTGAAGTCGTCTTTCTGGAACGGCAGCAATTGCGCGAGCGCTTCCGCGCGCGCCTCCGGCGTGTCGCTGATGATCATCCGCTGCACGACCGGGAGCCGGTCCTGCTGCATGAACATGTGCTCGGTGCGGCACAAACCGATCCCGGTCGCGCCGAGCTCGCGCGCTTTGCGCGCGTCTTCCGGCGTGTCGGCGTTCGCCCACACTTCGAGCCGCATCGCATCGTCGGCCCAGCCCAGAAACTCAGCGAGCCAGTCGGGCAATTTCGAGGGCGGCGGGATCAACGCGAGCTTGCCAAGGACGACGTTCCCCGTCGTGCCGTCGATCGTGATCCAGTCGCCTTCCTTCAATACGGTCTCGCCGATGGTCGCGGTTCGCGCGCGATAGTCGACCGTCATCGCGTCGAACCCGGCGACGCACGGCTTCCCCATCCCGCGCGCGACGACCGCGGCGTGCGAGGTCGCACCGCCGCGCGAGGTCAGCACGCCTTTTGCCGCGATCATCCCGTGCACGTCGTCGGGCGCCGTCTCGACGCGCACGAGGATCACGTCGTCGCCCGCGTGTCCGCGCGCAGCAGCTGTATCGGAGTCGAAGACGATCTCGCCCGCCGCCGCGCCCGGCGAAGCGTTGAGCCCTTTGCCGGCGATCTCGTACTTCTCGTGCGGATCGATCCGCGCGTGGAAGAGCTGGTCGAGCGACGCCGCGTCGACGCGCTGCAGCGCTTCTTCTTTGGTGATGATCCCTTCGTGCACGAGGTCGAGCGCGATCTTCACCGCCGCTTCGGCGCTGCGCTTCCCGCTGCGCGTCTGCAGCATCCACAGCGTTCCGCGCTCGACGGTGAACTCCAGATCTTGCATGTCGCGGTAGTGCGTCTCGAGCTGGTGCGCGATCGCGACGAACTGCGCGTAGACGTCGGGCTGCGAGGTCTGCAGATCGGAGATCTTCATCGGCGTGCGGATCCCCGCGACGACGTCCTCGCCCTGCGCGTTGCGCAGGTACTCGCCGAAGAGCATCTTCTCGCCCGTGTTCGGATCGCGCGTGAACGCGACGCCGGTCCCCGAGTCCTCGCCCATGTTGCCGAAGACCATCGTGACGACCGAGCACGCCGTTCCCCAGTCGTCGGGGATCTTGTTGAACTTGCGGTAGTCGTCGGCGCGCTTGGAGTGCCAGGAGTCGAACACGGCTCCGATCGCGAGCTCGAGCTGCTCGTAAACGTCCTGCGGGAACGGCTTTCCGGTGTGAACGCGCACGATCTCGCGGAACTGCGCGATCACTTCCTTCCATTTATGCGCGTCGAGCTCGGGGTCGGTGGCGACGCGCGCCTTCTGCTTCGCCTCGTCGACTACGCGGTCGAACTCTTCCTTCGGAATGTCGAGCACGACGCAGCCGAACATCGCCATGAAGCGGCGGTAGGCGTCGTACGCGAAACGGTCGTTCCCGGTGAGCTTCGCGAGCCCCGCGACCGTCTCGTCGTTCAGGCCGAGATTGAGGATGGTGTCCATCATCCCGGGCATCGAGACGCGCGCGCCGCTGCGCACCGAGACCAGCAGCGGGTCGTTGCTCTTGCCGAACCCCTTCCCGGTCCGGCGTTCCAGCTCGCGCATCGAGGCGCGGATCTCGCCCGAGAGCCCCTCCGGAAACTGCCGGCCGGCCTCGTAGAACGCCAGGCAGACCTCGGTGGTGATCGTGAACCCCGGCGGTACCGGCAGCCCAGCCCGGGTCATCTCGGCGAGGCCGGCGCCCTTCCCGCCGAGCAGCTCCTTCATCTCGCCGGAGCCGTCCTCGAAGAACCAGATTCGCTTCCCCGCCGCGACCGCGCCGTCGCTGGGGACCTGCAGGACCGCCTCGGACACCGGCTGTTTTCCTTCCTGGGCGGGTGTGCGTGGAAAATCGTTGTATCGCCGCGTTCGAACGGCGGAAAGTTTTTCCATCTGGTCCATGCTTGGTAAGATTCCCAGCGTCCTCCGGAACT
>DASZGA010000318.1:0-11811 GCA_035939295.1 Candidatus Elarobacter sp.
CGCCCGCAGCACGGCGAACGCCTGCGGCGAAGCGATGCGGCCGAGCGCCCACGCGGCGTGCCCCCGGACCATCGGGCTGGGATCGTCGCGCAAGGAGCGAGCGAGCGCGGGCACGTCCGCGCGGTCCAGACCGTTGCCGAGTGCGACCGCGGCGTTGCGGCGCAGGACGGCGGCGCCGCGCCAGCCCATTGCGGTCGCGCGTAGCTGCTTGAGCGCCGAGCCGTGCAAGCGGAGCAGGGACTGCAAATCGGGCTCGGCTGTTTCTTCCTGCAGCGGCGCGAACTCGGAGCCGCCGGCACGACCGGCTCGGATACTGGGCGGGCAGGCGTCGTTGCAGAGGTCACAACCCCACACCCAGGTTCCGACGAGCGGGCGCAGCGCGCGCGGGATCGCGTCGCGGCGCTGGGTCAGATCGCTGATGCAGCGCGTCGCGTCCATCGTGTAGTCGCCGCGCAGCGCGCCGGTCGGGCAGACGTCGGCGCAGCGCGTGCACGAGCCGCACGACGTGCGCAGCGGCGCATCCGGCTCGAGCTCGAGCGTGGTGACGAGCTCGCCGAGAAAGACTGCCGAACCCAGGCCTTTCACGATGAGGCTCGTGTGCTTGCCGACCCATCCCAAACCCGCGCGCGCTGCGAACGCGCGCTCGGCGAGCGGTGCGGTGTCGCAGACGTCGCGCGTCTGCGCGTCCGCGGCAAGCGCGTCGATGCACGAGGCGATCTCGCGCAGCAGCGATTGCATTCGGCGATGGTAGTCGCGCGACCAGGCGTACGCAGAGACGCGCCCGCGCCCGCGGCGCTCGCGCGGCGGTGGTGTCGCGTACGCCACCGCGACGCAGACGACGCTGCGCGCGCCGGGGAGCAACTCGGCCGGATCGCTCGCGACGCGCGCGTATTCTTCGTCGTACGACCACGTCGCGAGGTCGCCGCGGGCGAGCGAGGCGCGGATCCGCGCGCGCGTCGAAACGTCGGCGCCCGCGGCGGCGATCCGCACGGCGCCTGCGCCGCACGAGCGTGCCGCGGACTTGACCGCCGCCGCGAGCGCGGCGGCGTCAGAGCGTCGGCAATCCTCCACGGCGGCGCCTGACCGGGAACGCTGCGTCGATCGCCGCGAGGTCGGACGCGTCGAGCCGGAGATCGCCCGCGGCGGCGTTCTCCTCGGTGTGCGCGACGCTCGAGGCTTTGGGGATCGTGAACGCGATCGGATCGCGGGTGAGGAACGCGAGGATCACCTGGCGCGCCGTGGCGCCGTGCTTGCGCGCGATCTCCTCGATGGCGTGAGCGCCGGGACGGTCGGTCCAGTCGCCGCGTCCGAACGGCGTGTACCCGACGATCGCGATCCCGTGCTCGCGGCAGTACGGGAACTCGTGCTCCTCGACGCTGCGCTCGCCGAGGTTGTACAGAACCTGGTTGCACGCGATCGGCTCGCGGTCGAGCGCGACGCGCGCTTCTTCGAGATCGCCGACCTCGAAGTTGCTCACGCCGAGCGCGCGCGTCTTACCGTCCTGCACCAGCTTCTCCAGCGCGCGCATCGTCTCGCCGAGCGGGACGCCGCCGCGCCAGTGCAGCAGATAGCAGTCGAGGTAATCGACGCGCATCCGCTTGAGCGTCGCTTCGCAGGCGCGGATCGTCGCGTCGTATCGCGCATTCGACGGCAGCACTTTCGACACGAGGAAGAGCTGCTCGCGCGGCAGACCTTGGATCGCTTCGCCGATGAGCTTTTCAGAAGCGCCGTCGCCGTACATCTCGGCGGTGTCGACGTGCACCATCCCGAGCTCGATTCCGCGCCGCAGCGCGCGCTTGGTCTCCTCGGCGCGCTCGCCGCGCGCGGGAATGTTCCACGTCCCTTGGCCGATGACCGGAACGTCGCGGCCGGTCGAATCGAACGGCCGCGCGATCACGGCAAGAAATCCTCGGGAACGGCGGCGTCCTTGGCGGAGAGCCGCGGCTCGCCGGCGAGCGGCCACTGCACGCCGATCCGCGGGTTGCGCCAGCTGACCGCGCCTTCTTGCGCGGCGTCGTACGGGACGCTGTTCTTGTAATGTACGACGACCTCGTCGTCGAGCGTGAGAAAGCCGTGCGCGAAGCCGGCCGGCACGAAGACCTGCTTGTGGTTGGCAGCCGAGAGCAAGAAACCTTGCCACTGCAAGTAGGTCGGCGAGTCACGGCGCAAGTCGACGATCACGTCCCACATGCGGCCCTTCAAGCACTGCACGAGCTTTGCCATCCGGAAGTCGTAGTGCAGCCCGCGGACGACGTTACGCGTCGACCACGAGCACGAGTCTTGCGCGAAACGGATGTCGAGTCCCAGCGCGGCGTATTTCGGATCGGACCACGTCTCTTTGAAGAAACCTCGATCGTCCTCGTAGACGTCCGGAACGAACAGCCGCGCCTCGGCGAACTTGGTCGGAAACGACTGGATCACGACGGGTTCGCCTTCCGGATCAGATCGACGAGCCGGAGCGAGTACGCGTGCTGCGCCGCCCAGTCGTCGGCGCCGACGGCGCTCGCGCCGGCGCGCGCCGCGGACCAGCCCGGGACCGCGGCATCGAGCGGCGCGGAGCCTCCGACCGCGCGCAGCAGCCCCGCTGCCGTCGTGCTGGAGCGCAGTATCGCCGCGTTGTAACCCATCTGCGTCGCCGCGCTCGCGAAGGCGACGCGCTGCGCGCGCTCCTGCGGAACGGCCTTGATGAACGCCGCCGTCGCGTTGGTGAACGCGGTCATCGCGGCGTTGTGGTCGAACGTGCCGTTGCGCACCGCGGTGCGAAACGTTGCGACCTCGCCGCGCGAGGCTTGGGGAACGAGCGCGTCGAGACGGTCGGCGACCGCGGTAGCGAATGCTTGCGCGTCGTCCTGCGCCGCCCACTGCGGCGAGTCGATCAGCTCGGCCATCGTCGCGAACGCGACGCCGAGCGCGCCGTCCGCGACCGGCGTATCGGCGTGCGGAACCGGCGCGAGCGGCGGGAGCGGCGCGCTCGCAGCGACCGCGGCGGCGAGCGACTTCCCGAACGGCACCATCTGCGGCATCCGGAAGACGTTCGCATGCGCCGATGCCTCGGACGACATCGCGCGGAGGGGCGCGACGTCGACCGGCAACGCGCCGGCCGGGATCAGGGCTGCGTGCCGTGCGAGATCGATCACCGATCCTGAAGCGAGGAACTCGGCCACCTGTCCGGACGCCGCCGGCATCAAGACGTCGATGCAGCCCGCATCGTAGAGCGCGGCGTCGCGGCCGTTCGCCTTCCAGCGCTGCTCGTTCGCCTGCGCGTTGTTGAACCACGCGAGCGCGAAGTCGAAACCGTCGCGGTCGCCGTCGGCGACGAACGCGCGCAGCCCGCTCGCCGGATGCGGGCCGATCTTCTCGATCTTCGCGTAGTCGCTGTCGCTCGTCCCGTGCAGGCGCAGAAACGCCTCGGCGTCCGCGATGCAGCGTTCGCGCAGGACGACGATCCCGCACCCGCGCGGATCGCGCATCATCAGGACGCCCCGCGCGGCGCTCCGTCCTTCGTCGATCGACGCGCGGTCGTCGGCAAGCGCCGGGCGGCCGCCGACGGCGAGCACCGCGGCGACGAGCACGGCCGCAGCCGCCGCGCGCCTAGAAAAGATCGAATGCCGCATCGCGCGCGGCAAGGGCAAGAAGACCATCGCGCAGATGATAGACCCTGCCGAACCCGGCTTCCTTGAGGCGCTCGGCCGCCCAGCGCGATTTCGAACCGACCCGGCAGGCGACGACGTACGTCTTCGCGGTGTCGAGCTCGTGCATCCGCGCTTCGAGCACCGACGCCGGGATCGCGACCGCGCCCGGGACCTCGCCGAGCGCGCGTTCGTGCGGCTCGCGCACGTCGAGCAGCAGCGCGCCGGCAGCCAGCGCTTCGTCGAACGCCGCCAGGTCGAGGTTCGGCACGGTGCTCGGCGGCGCGGTCCGTTCGGGGATGCTGCCGACTTCGGCGATCGTGCGTTCCTCGCCGCACAGCGGGCACGCCGGATCGCGCGCGATGCGAACCTCGCGGACGCGCGCGTCGAGCGCATCGATCAGGAGCAACCGCCCGATCAGCGGCGTCCCGATCCCGAGGATCAGCTTGATCGCCTCGTTCGCCTGGAACGAGCCGACCATCCCCGCCAACACGCCGAGGACGCCGCCCTCGCTGCACGACGGGACGAGATCCTCCGGCGGCGGCTCGGGATACAGACAGCGATAACATGGTCCGCCCGGCGCGCCGAAGATCGCGACTTGACCGTCGAACCGGAAGATCGAGCCGTGCACGTCCGGCTTTCCTTCGAGGACGCACGCGTCGTTGACGAGATACCGGGTCGAGAACGTGTCGCTTCCGTCGACGACGACGTCGACCAGCCGGACGAGATCGCGCGCGTTCGCCGCGTCGAAGCGCGTTGCGAGCGCGTCGATCGCGATCTGCGGGTTCAGCGCGCGCAACCGCTCGGCGGCGCGGTGCGCTTTCGGCGCGCCGACGTCGGCGGTGTCGTACAAGATCTGGCGCTGCAAGTTGGTGACGTCGACCTCGTCGTCGTCGACGATCACGATCCGCCCGACCCCGGCGGCGGCGAGGTACGCCAGGACCGGCGAACCCAAACCGCCCGCGCCGATCACCAGCACGCGCGCGCGCGTAAGCTTCTCCTGTCCCGCCAAGCCGACTTCGGGGATCAGCAGATGCCGGCTGTACCGGCGCAGATCCCGCCGCCCCGCCATGGTGCTCATCGAAGGTGACTTTCGTTCCGAAAGTCACATGGACCGAGCGCGCCGCGGCGCGCCTTCGCAGTCGGCACGACGTCCTCACTTTCCGTTGCCGGTCTCACGATGCTAGAGCGGGGCGTCGATGAGGGGAGTTGCGGCGGCGGGTTCGGCGGCGGCGCGCGGGTGGAGCGCGTTCAGCCACTGCAGGACCGCCGTGCGGCTGTTGTCGCCGGCGAAGGTGTGATCGCTGGCGACTTTTACGAGCGTCTTCGGTTCGCCGGCGCGCGCGTAGAGCTGCTCGACCGACGACGGTGCGACCATCCCGTCGCGCTCGGCGGCGATGAACAGCGCGGGCCGGCCCGCGATATGCGCGAGGGCGTCGTCGAGGAGCGGTTGCCATTGATGCGCGATCTCTTGCAGCGTGAGCCCGTCGACGTACGACGAGCGCAAGTCGACGACGCCGCGCGCGCTCAGCGCGTCGAGCGCGGTCGGGCGGCCGTAGCCGGTCGCGATCGAGATCGCGCCGGCGAGCGAGGGATCGCGCCCGGCGACGCAGAGCGCGGTCGTCGCGCCCATGCTGTGGCCCATCGTGTATACCGTTGTCGCGCCGCGTTCGCGAGCGAAGCGAATCGTCGCTTCCATCGCGGCGAATAGATCGTCGACGCTGCGCAAACGTCCGCCGCTCGCGCCGAGCTTGTGGCCGGGAAAGTCGAGCGAGTACACCGAGAAGCCGTGGCTGCCGAGGAACGCACACAACCCGTCGAGGTTTTGCTTCGAGCTGGAGTACCCGTGCCCGACGACCAGCGACACCGCGCGCGGGCGCCGCGCCTCGTATTCCAAGACGGCGACCGAGTTGAATCCCGCATCGACGCGGTGAAGGGTGACGTTCACGACGCGGTGTTCGCGATCCAAGCGGCGTCGCCGTCGCGATAAAGCTCACGCTTCCACACCGCGACGCGCGACTTGAGCGCGTCGATCGCGTAGCGGCAGGCGTCGAACGCCTTGCCCCGATGCGGTGCGGCGACGACGACCGCCACCGACGGCTCGCCGAGCGCGACGCGTCCGGTGCGGTGCACGATCGCGATGCCGAGCGGGCCGAAGCGCTCTTCGGCCTCGCGCGCGATCGCTTCCATCTCCGGAACCGCCATCGCTTCGTAGGCTTCGTACTCCAGCGCAGCGACGGGTCGCGGGTCGTCAGGGGACGTCTCGCGCGTCGTGCCGAGGAACGTCACCACGGCACCGTGCTGATCCGTTTTCACCGCCACGACCAGCGCCTCGACGTCGATCGCTTTCGCGCTCAATCCGATCATGCGACTTCCCGCCGCCGAACCGCGCGCATCAGCCGCCGCCAACCGGTGGGAGCAACGCTAATTCGTCGCCCTCGCGCAACGCCGTCGCGCCGTCGATCAGCTCGCCGTTGCGCGCGAAGCGCGTCGAGGCGCGCAGTCCTGCGAGCTGCGACGACTCGCCCGCGAGCTGCGCCCAGACCGCTTCCGCGGTCGTGCCGTGGGCAACGCTGACGAGCCGTTCGCCGAAGCCGAGCAGCTCGCGCAAGCGCGCGAACGCGACGACGCGGACGGTGACGACGCGTTCGGCGTTCGCGTTCACTGGCCGCCGAGATCCGTCGTGTAGCCGTGCTCTTTGAGCCACGCGCGCGAGTCGTCGTGCAAGCCGAGCAGGTCGATCCGGTTGCAGGTGAGCTTGTGCAGCAGCACTTCCCAGAAGTGACGGTCCTTCTCGTAGACGTCGTTGGGGATCTGATTGTGCTTGCGGGTGAACTCGCGCAACGCTTCCCAGTCGCGCTTCGCGAGGACGGTGCGCAGCTCGTTCTCGTACTCGGGACTCGGCGCCGCAGGCTGCATCGTCACGCCGACTTCTTCGCTTGCGGCAAGCAGAACCGCTCGATCGCCAGCGCGACGCCGTCGCGGTCGTTCGACGCGGTCACGTAGCGGACGGCTTGGCGCACCTCGGGGAGCGCGTTCCCCATCGCGACGCCGGTCCCGGCCCAGCGCAACATCGGGACGTCGTTGCGCGAGTCGCCGATCGCGAGCACGCGCTCCGAGGGGACGCCGAAATCGGCGCACAGCCGCGCCAGCGCGTTCTTCTTGCTCGCTTCGCGGTTCAGCACCGCGCACTCGACGAAGTCGTACCACGTCTCGTAGCGGAAGCTCAGCGGAAGGTCGCCGAACTCGCGCTGCATCCGCGTCACCGACTCTTCGCCGAGGAAGCGGATGAACGTCGGCGCTTGCGTCAGCAGCTCGTGCAGCGAAGGCGCCTCGTGCCAGTACGGCCCGCGCATGTCTTCCATGAAGACTTCCGAGCCTTGCAGCCGGTAGAACGCCTCGTCGATGTAGATCGCGATCGCGAGCCCTTCGCGCTCGGCGAACTGCACCATCGGCTTCGCGTACTGCAGCGGGACGGGGATGCTCTCGAGCGTCTTGTTCGCGCCGAAGTCCTTGGTCAGCGCACCGTGGCAGCAGATGACCGGGAGGTTGAGGCCCAGCTCTTTCGAGATCCGGATCGGCGTGTCGACGCCGCGGCCGGTGACGAGAACGACGCGGATCCCTGCCAGGAGCGCTTCTTTGATTGCGTTGCGGTTGCGGACGCTGATCGTCTCGTCGGGCGCGAGAAGGGTCCCGTCGAGGTCGAGAGCGACCAGATCGATATTCGGTGGCATGCTTGTTTTCCGTGAACGTGTTCGCGCCGGAGGTCCGTCTCCATGCGGCCGAGGGCGTCCGAGAATGCACGATACCCTTAGAAGACCCTCAGGATGCGCAACGGCCGGGCCGTCGAATGCGTTGACCGGACATGCGCACCTTCGCCGCGGTGGCCGTGCTGCTTGCTGCAAGCATCGGCCCCGCGTTCGCCCAGAACCCCGCCCAGCGGTGTTCGCACGAGACGTTCCCGGTCGGCGGTCAGTCCGTCGTGGTAACCGTCTGCGCCGGGGCGCCGGACGGCGGGAAGACCGTCGCCGTCACCGAGACGTTCAAGGGCGCGGCCGCCTCGTTCAACCACACGACCTCGATCGAGGTCCTCGCCGGGGCGACCTCGCGCGCCGTCGACGACGTCTCCCTCGCCCCGCTGGGCTTGCAGTACACGCTGCACATCACCCTCGCGTACCGCGACGCCGCGGTCACGATCGAGCACGCTCTCCTGCTCCCGGGCGCCGTTCCGCTGAAGTAGAGCCGCCCGGCGCGCAACCGTGAATCGGCGCGCGGGTTCTAGGGCACAGAAATGCGGTGTCGAGGGACCTGATGCCCTGTACGAGCGTGGCCCCGGAGCTGGACGCCGTCGGGCGGGCCCGGTACGTCACGGACCACCTTCCCCCCGGTCTGTTCCGCTTGGCGGAGGACTCGGACTCGAACGCTCCCTGGCGGGTCTCGCCGGAGCCCTTCCCTCTCAAGCCGCACACGCTATCGGCGATCGAGTCGCTCGGCGACGACCTGCTCGCCTTCTACCGAGCGCTCAACGCGCTCTACCTGCGCAGCGCGCGCGGGACCGCGCCGGCGTTCATCGCCGAAGAGCTCGACCGCGGTAAGCCCGAGCAGATCGTCAAGCTCGCGCGGCAGAACCGCTTCAAGCAAGACATCCCCCGCGTCATCCGGCCCGACCTGATCCTCACCGACGACGGCTACGTCGCCAGCGAGCTCGACAGCGTCCCGGGCGGGATGGGGTTCACCGGCGCGCTCGCCCACACGTACTGCGAGATCGGGAGCGACAGCGTCGGCGGTCCGGACGGGATCGCCGAGAAGTTCGCCGCGATGCTCGCGGCGACGGCGTCGGTCGCGCACCCGACGGTCGCGATCGTCGTGAGCCAGGAGTCGGCGGACTATCGCGGCGAGCTGACCTGGCTCGCGAACCGGATCGACTTGCTCGGGCTCGCCGACGTGTTCGTGTGCGGGCCGCAAGACGTCGTCTTCACCGAAGAGGCGCTGTTCGTGCGCCACGACGACGGACGCGAGTCGAAGATCGACGTTCTCTACCGCAACTTCGAGCTGTTCGACCTGCTCAACATCCCCAAGCAGGAACTGATGCTGTACGCCGCGCGGCACAACCGCGTGAAGATGACGCCGCCGCCGAAGGCGCCGTTCGAAGAGAAGCTGACGTTCGCGCTGTTCCATCATCCGGGGCTGCGTTCGTACTGGCGTTCCGAGCTCGGCGAGAAGATCGACGAACGGCTGCTCGGGATCTTTCCGCGGACGTGGGTCGTCGATCCGCGCCCGCTTCCGTGGCAGGCGGCGATCGTCGATCTGACCGCGTCGGGTGCGCCGGTGCACGACTGGTCGCAACTCGAAGAGCTGGGCAAGAGCGAGCGCGACTACGTGCTCAAGCCGTCGGGTTTCTCGGAGCTGGCGTGGGGCTCGAAGGGCGTCAAAGTCGCCAACGATCTGACCAAAGAAGAATGGCGCAACGCGTTGCATGACGCGCTGAAGTCGTTCGACAAGGTGCCGTACATCTTGCAGCGCTTCCACAAGGGGCGCCGGGTGCGGGTGCCGTTTCTTTCGACGCCGAGCGGCGAGATCAAGGAGATGGACGGGCGCGTGCGGCTCTGTCCGTACTACTTCGTCGTCGGCGACCACACCGAGCTGGGTGGGATTCTGGCGACGGTCGCGCCCGCCGACAAGCGGCTGATCCACGGGATGAGCGACGCGATCATGGCTTCGTGCCGGCTCGCGGACGACGGGTTCTGAGCACCGGGACGGCGGCCGCGCCGATGACGGCGGCGCAGCGCAACCGCCATCGGCTGATGTCGTTCGGCTGTGCGGCGCTGGTCGCGCTACTCGTGTACGCCGTCGTCCCGAGATGGTTGAGCGGCGCGTCGCGGTTCGCCGCCGCCTACGATGCGGGGACGCTCACGCTGCTCGGGTTCTTCTGGCTCAAGTTTCTGCACGACGATCCGGAGAAGACGAAGAACCGCGCCGCGGCGGACGACCCAGGGCGGAACGTGGTGCTGCTGATCGTGCTGGGCGCGGTCGTCGCGGGCCTGGTCTCGGCGATCGCGATCATCGGGCACGGTCCGAAGGTTCAAAACGAGCTCGAGAAGTGGGAAGCGTACGTCCTCGGTGTCATCGCCATCAGCGCCGGCTGGTTCCTGGTGCACACGATCTACACGTTTCGCTACGCGCACCTGTACTGGTACGACGACGACGGCGACGGGACGGAGTGCGGCGGGATCGACTTCCCCGACACGCCGAAACCCTCCGACTGGGACTTCGCCTACTTCTCCTTCACCTTGGGCACGTCGTTCGCCGTTTCCGACCCCCGCGTCACCGAGACGCGCGTCCGCAAAGAGGTGATCGGCCACTCGATCATCTCCTTCGCCTACAACTCCGTCATCGTCGGAATGGTGATCAACCTCTTCGCCGGCATCTTCGCCGGCGGCGGCGGAGAAGCACCGAAGTAGCTCAACGCGCCCCGGCGAGCAAATCGTTCATCGTGCGGTCGAGGTCGCGTAGGGTTCGGCATTCGCGGACGAGGTGGCAGTACGGGCGGTAGCGGTGCATCTCGGAGTCGCCGGTGCCCCACGACGTGCTTGATTCGGGGTTAAGCCAGATGACGCGTTTGGCGCGGCCGTAGATGGTTTTCAAAATCTCGGAGCGCGGGTTGGCGTAGTTGCTGCGCGCATCGCCCATGATGATGACGGACGTGTGCCGGTCGACGTCGTCGAGCGCGAGCTCGGCGAAATCCGCCAACGAGCGGCCGTAGTCGGAGGAGCCGAGGCCGATCTGCTGCATGATCTGCGCGATCGCGTTCTCGATCGGCTCGTGCTCGAGGATCTCGCCGACTTCGATCAGGCGGGTCGAGAACGCGAACGAGCGGATCTCTCGCAGCGCTTCGTTCAGGCTGTAGAGGAAGAGCAGCAGAAAGTGCGCTACCGGGGCGACCGAACCGCTCACGTCGCACAGCGCGAGGACGCGCGGCTTCTCGATCTTGCGGTGTTTCCAGGCGGTAACGAACGGGACGCCGTCGTGGCCGCTGTTGCGGCGCAGCGTGCGGCGAACGTCGAGACGGCCGCGGCGGCGCCGGCGGCGGTCGCGGCCGTAACGGGTCGCGAGCCGCTTCGCCATCGCCCGGACGAGGACGCGCATCCGCTCGGCGTCGCGGCGGTCGACGTTCCAAAGTGTGGCGAATTTCAAGAAGTCGTCGCGCCAGCGGCGGTCGTCGCCGGCAGCGGCGAGCGCGAGACTCCGTTCGACGAAGGCACGGACGCGCTCGCGGAGCTCGTCGCGCGCACGCTCCAACTCCGCTGCGACCGGATCGGCTTCTGCACGCAGGCGCTCGATCTCGGCGTTGAGCTCGGGCAGCCCCATCTCTTCCAAGACGCGCAGCGCGAACATATTCGCCTGCGTCCAGACGCGGATGCTCGCGACCCCGGCTCGGTTTCCGGCTCGTTCCATCGCGACGGCTAGTCCGGCGCGGTCGTTTTGCAACAGCATCTGCGCGAGCGTCGGCTCGCCTGAGCCGTCGTCGATTCGCTTCCCGTCTCGTCGTCGGTCCGACTCCGGCGAGCTTGGCGACATATCCTCGAACCCGTCGCGGGAAAAGTACAGCTCGAAGCACGCTTCGAAAAGGGCCTTCTCCTCGCGGGATTTCGCGAGGACGACGCCGAGCGTGTCTTTGAGAACGGCGCGGTCGGCAAACCCGACGCATTCGAGCGCGCGGAACGTGTCGATGCTCTCGGCGACCGAGATGCGGATTCCGGCGGCACGGGCGGCTTCCAGAAAGCCGACGATCGGGGCTTTCACGCGATCCCGTCCGGCGGTTCAGCCCGACGCGACGGCGTCGCGGGCTTTGAGAACCAAGCCGGCAACTTGGTTCGTGACCGCGAGAACGTCGTCTTGGAACTTGAGCAGAACGTTCAGCGTCTCGTGCACCAGCTCCGGACTGAGCTCGTCGACGTGCAGCAGCATGACGACGCGCGCCCAGTCGATCGTCTCGCTCACCGAAGGCAGCTTCTTCAGCTCCAGCGTCCGCAGCCGCTGCACGAACGCGACGAGCTGCGCGCGCAGCCGCGCGTCGACGCCCGGAACGTGCACGTCGACGATCCGCTCTTCGAGCCGCGAGTCGGGATAACCGATGTACAGATGCAGACAGCGCCGCTTCAGCGCGTCGCCGAGATCGCGC
>DASZGA010000319.1:0-2709 GCA_035939295.1 Candidatus Elarobacter sp.
ATCTACGTCTTTCGTATCGAGCTCGCCAAGCCGCCGGTGGTCGAAGAGATCGTCGGCTGGAACGCGGCGGGACAAGTTCGCTTTCTGCAGTTCGGAGCAGCGCCGCAATGATCTCGCCCGATCCGTACGACACGCTCGCGACCGTCGCCGACCCGAACTACTATTTCCGGCGCTTTCGCGAGTGGAGCGACGACGTGCGCGCGCACACGCTGCACGCGCGCGATCTGCGCTACGGCCCATCGGCGGACGAGACGCTCGATCTGATCGTGCCGCACACCGGCGCGCCGCTGGTGGTGTGGTTCCACGGCGGCTACTGGCGGCGTTTCCACAAAGACGACTACACCTTCGTCGCGCGCGGGTTCGCGCCGCACGGAATCGCGACCGCGATCGTGAACTACGGGCTCGCGCCGGCGGTCCCGCTCGAAGAGATCGTCGCGCAGGCACAGCGCTCGCTGGCGTGGCTGCGCGCGAACGCGAAGCAGCACGGCGCCGATCCGTCGCGAATCGTCGTCGCCGGCCACTCCGCGGGCGGACACCTAGCGGCGATGTGCGCCGTCGACGCACCGGTCGCGGGCGTCGTGACGCTGAGCGGTCTGCACGACCTGCGAACCGTCGCGCTGACGTATTGCAAGGACTGGCTGCAGCTCGATCACGCGCGCGCGGCGGCGCTGAGCCCGACGCTGCTGCGGCCCGCCGCGCCGACCACGGTGATCGCGCGCGCCGGCGCGCTCGAGACGTACGCGTTCAAAGAACAGGGCCGCGACTTCGCCGAGGCGTGGCGCGCGCTGGGCTGCGAAACCTCATACGCCGACACGCCGGCCGACAACCACTTCACGATCGTCGAGCGGCTCGCCGATCCGAACGACCCGCTGACGATCGCCACCGCGGATCTCGCCGTCGCAAACCGGCGCCGCCGCACGGTCAACGTCTAGCCGCTACTTTATCGTTTCTCTTGGGGCCAGGATAGTTCGCAAGGGCGGAAGCACGGCGCGCTTTGTAGCGGCACCCGCTCCTCATTGCCGTCCGGGGCTCAGCCGCACCGCCGTTCAGAGCGGCCGGCGCACGGATTTTGTCACCGTCGTCACGGCGAAGTCCCTCTTATCGGCCGATAATTGGTATACCAACAGATCTCTGTGCCAAGCGGCGAGGAGACGGGATGAGCCTCGGGCGATCATTCAAGGTAATCGTTGCAGCGCTGCTGCTGTTAGTCGGAGCGTCGTTCTTGTTGACCGCCTTCAACTACGGCTGGATGGTAGCGCGTTGGCCGGAGCACCCGTCATTCGGACCTGGTTTTATGCTCGTCATCGGCCAGGTCGCAATCTTTTACTTGTTGGCGTTCGGTTTGTTCCCCGCCATCCTCGTCCTTGTTGTACTCGGCATATGTTGTCTGCTACTCGCCTACATCGTGTTGCGCCGCGGGCGGGGACGATCGAACTAGTCCGTTGGCGCGCGGTGTCCGCGTTGTTCAGCGCCGTTTTCCCGAAACGTCGTGACAGACACCGCAGCCTCGGAAGGTATGAGAGCACTACCGAGACTGCCTGCAAGCCTCAAATCGGAATTTGTCGATGACTACGGTCGGCCAAGCGGCGGGGATCCGAGCGAACTTATTGTGATTGAGCTCGGCGGGCCGGGCTCAGACGACGTCGGGATGGCGAATGCCAACTGAACCGGGCTGCACTGCGCAGAATTGGATCCCACGTTCATCATGTAGATGTCTGCGAAGCCGCCCTGTTGCTGTACGCCGGAGTTCTGGAGCGTCTGCCCGGAGCACGTGATCGTCGCGGTCCACGTCGTTCCGGTTGGCGCGGTCGGTTCCGCTGCGGCGTGCGCCCGGCGCCTCGACGCCTGGGAGAAGCTGAAGACGGCGCTGGTATTACCGCGGTGCCGTGTAACGGATTGAAGTCTACGCGCGTTCGATGAAGCCGACCACAGTAGCAAAACTTCTCATAGTAGACCGTCAGTCATGAAAGTACCTCAACGATCCGGTCCGCCGGCACTGCACGGATTCGTGACATAACGCCCCATCGAGAGCTTCTAATGACGTCCGCGATCGCATTGTACACAGTCCCCGCCGTGACCGCAGGTACAACCCGACGGAGCCGCAACCTACGCGTGCGTCGCATGCCGCCAGAACTGTGCCTGTGTTTCCTGCGCACCGCCGGTGTGCTTGTGTGTTGCTTAGCTAAAGATGGCCCGTAGCGCCACGCTGAACTCGGAGCGGTCGCGCTTGCGACGGTTTGCCGGCACGCAGCCGCCGGAGTTGCCCATAATGGGGGTGAGTTGAACACAAGCGCTGAGCTCAATTAGTTCGGTACACGCCCACTGACTCGCTACCGCTAGAGCCGCTTCACGTAGTGCCGGTGGCCCGGCGCATAGCCGAGCCGTTCGTAGAACCGTTGCGCGGCGACGTTCTCCTCGACTACGTTGAGGCTGACCATCGGGAAGCCGCGCTCGCGCGCCCAGCTGTCGACCGCGTCCATCAGCGCTGCGCCGGCGCCGCCGCCGCTGCGCGCGACGGCGATCTCGGAGACGTGCGCGTAGTCTTCGCCGGTGAAGAAGTCGCGCGCGGTGACCGCGTAGACGAACCCGGCCCGCTCGCCGTGCTCGTCTTCGGCGATCAGGAGCAGCTCGCCGGGACGCCGTTCGCGCAGCGCCTCGCGCAGAACGCGCGCGGTCCCCTCGATGACCGTCTCCGGCGAGTGGCCGTCG
>DASZGA010000320.1:0-2679 GCA_035939295.1 Candidatus Elarobacter sp.
GGAACGCTTCGGTCTCACGCTGATCGAGGCGATGGCGTGCGGGACGCCGGTGCTCGGAGCGCGGATGGGTTCGATTCCTGAGATCGTCGTCGACGGAACGACGGGCTTCTTGTGCGACGACGTCGCGGAGGCGGTCGCAAAGGTACCGCAGCTCGCGTCGCTCTCGCGGCGCGCGTGCCGCGAGCGCGTCGAGACGACGTTCACGGTGGAACGAATGGTCGACCGCTACGCGGCCGCGTACGCCGAAGCGCTGCGGCTGAAAACACCGCCGCCGCCGACCGACGAGCAACTCCGTTGGCGCCTGCACGACTGGTGGGACCGCCCGATGGCGTTCACCGACATCCCGCCCAAGCCGCTCCACCCCGTCGTCGACGTCAGCGGGACCTGGTAGACTCCGGACTCAAGGTTTGCGGTTGAGATACTTCGCGATGTCGCGCGCATCGAAGGGGTGGAGCGCGTTCGGGTCGTGTTGGTCGCACGCAGCCTGCTGGGGCGCGCCGTTCGCGTCGTCCATCACGATGCGCCAGCATTGGTCCAGGATGGAGCAGTAGCACAGGATCACGTTCGTGCGCGCTCGCGCCGCGATCAGGCGTTCCGCCAGCAGCCGGCTTCCCGAGACGTCGATCAGATTGTGGCTGTCGCCCGGCCGGATCACCGAGCCGGGGCCGATCGACGAGAGACTGAAGTGCGCGGTCGCCTTCGTGGACCGTCCTTTGGCAACCGCGCTCGGATCCTTGATCATGCTAACGACGGCCGCTGCGAGCGAGTATTGCGGGCGGCCGTCGACGGTGATCACCGCATCGCGAACCAGTGCCGGCCCGAGGCCGTAGTTGACGAGCGCGACGCGGACCGAATCGCTGCCCGTCGTGGTGTCGATGGCGACGTACGGCCACACCTGCGCGCTCAGTTGCTGCTGAACGACGCGCGACTGCCACCACGACGCGCCGGTTGCAAGCGTGCTCACGAACAGCGCGCAGATCGCAATCGCGAGGTCGATCCGGAACCCCCTGACCTCGCGTCTGTTCTCGTCCGCCGGCTGCTTCATCGCAGCGCCGCGGCGCGGTCGTCGATCCAGCGCAGCACCGCTCGTCCGCGTTCGGCTTTTTCCAGCGCGTCGTCGACCGTCGCGCCGAGGACGGTGAAGTGGCCCATCTTGCGGCGCAGGGCGGCGTGCGCCTTACCGTAGATGTGGAGCTTGAGGTCGCGCTCGCGCAGCAGCTCGTCGATTCCGCCGAGCGTGTCGCCGGCGCCCGCGCCGAGGATGTTCGCCATCACCGCCGGCGCGAACTGGCGCGGCTCGACCAACGGCAGACCGCAGATCGCGCGGACGTGCATCTCGTACTGGCTGATCTGCGTCGCGTCGAGCGAGTAGTGCCCGCTGTTGTGGACGCGCGGCGCGATCTCGTTGACCAACAGCTCGTCGCCGCGCTGAAAGAACTCGACGCAGAACGTGCCGACGATCTCGAGCCGCTCGGCGATCGTCGTCGCGTAGCCGCGCGCGCGTTCGCCGATCGACGGATCGACGCGGCCGGGGACGATCGTCGTCGCGAGCACGCCGTGGTCGTGCTGGTTCTCGGAGACGGGGAACGCGACGATCTCGCCGTGCTCGTTGCGCGCCGCGATGATCGAGAGCTCGCGGTCGAACGGGATCAGACGTTCCCAGATCAGCGCACGGCCCTTGGCCTCGTTCCACGCGCGCTCGGCATCGTCGCGCGAGCGCACGACCCATTGGCCTTTGCCGTCGTATCCGCCCATCGTGGTCTTCACTACGCCCGGATAGCCGATCGCCGTTTCGGCGGCGTCGCGCTCTTCGCGGGTGCGCACCGGTGCGAAGTCGGCGATCGGGATCCCGCAGTCGCGCACGAAGGTCTTCTCGAGGATGCGGTCTTGCGTGATGCGCAGCGCCGTCGAGCCGGGATGGACGACGCGCCGGTCGGCTTCGAGCGCGAGGACCGATTCCAGCGGGATGTTCTCGAACTCGTAGGTGACGACGTCGCTGCGCGCGCCGAGCTCCCCGATCGCGCGCAAGTCGTCGTACGCGGCGACGATCTGCTCATCGGCGATCTGTCCCGTCGGCGAGTCCGGCAGCGGCTCTAGCGTGACGATGCGGAACCCCATCCGCTTCGCCTCGAGCGTCAGCATCCGCCCGAGCTGCCCGCCGCCGAGGATCCCGATCGTGTGAATCAAAGCTGCGTCGCCTCCACATCGGCGGCGATCCGCGCGACGCGCTCGTCCAGCTTGCGCGCCAGCTCGGCATCGTGCAGCGCGAGAATCCGCGCTGCGTACAACGCGGCATTGGCGGCCCCGCCGATCGCCATCGTCGCGACCGGGACGCCGGACGGCATCTGCGCGATCGAAAGGAGCGAGTCGAGCCCCTTGAGCGCTTTCGACTCGACCGGAACGCCGATCACCGGCAAGTTCGTCTTCGTCGCAACCATCCCCGGTAAATGCGCCGCGCCGCCGGCGCCGGCGATGATGACCTCGATCCCGCGCCCCTTTGCCTCGCTCGCGTAGCGAAACATCAGGTCGGGAGTGCGGTGCGCCGAGACGACCTTGAGCTCGAACGGAATGCCCAGCTCTTGCAGCGTCGTCGCGGCGGCGCGCATCGTCTCCAGGTCTGATTTCGAGCCCATAATGATCCCGACACGGGGTGCACCGCCCATCGCTCCGCCGGTTCGG
>DASZGA010000321.1:0-15972 GCA_035939295.1 Candidatus Elarobacter sp.
CACCCCGCCTGATCCTTCTGCAGCTCATCCGATCCAAACTCATGATCCATCCACGAAGTCCCGTCGACGCGCAAGTCCTGCCCGCCATACTTCAACGTGCCCGAAGTCCGCAACCGCGTCATCGAGTAGTAATGCGAGGCGCACGTCGCACAAGCCGCCTTGACCGAAACCCCATCGTGCCCGTGCACAGCAGGAGCCTTCTCCGCAATCTGCACGAGATCAACGCCAAAGTCCCTCGCATTCGCCCGCATCCGAAACGGCGATCCGCCATTCAACGTCCACGTATCCACCGCCACATCGAGCGCACGATCGGAAGCGCGTCCCATCCCCAGCGCCTCCCGAGCAAACCGTTCGTCGTACACAAACCGCTGCCCGTTCTCATCCGTAACAGCAAGATGCACAGGAAAAACCTGATTCCCCCGCCACTTTGACTGAGTGACGCCAGGCCGCGGATCCCCCGGACGCAGTCCAAACCGAAAAAACGTCAACTCGTACCCGAATCGCCTTCCATCCCGCGCGCGAAGGTGGCCGGTATAATACCACCACTCACTTTGAAACCCGAAATGCGCCGCATGATCCCTAGGAAATACAAACACCCACGGCAAGCGAGCATTAAGAAATCCAAGAGAAGTAGTCCCCGGAAGACGCTTTGTCGCAACCGTGCCAAGCGGTGGTGCGGCATGCACTCCGTTGCGGGGTACTACGAGGGTGAGCGGAGCCAGGATGGCGAGAGCGAACCCGAGTGTAGCGACAGCTCGCGCACGATGCGCGAGCCGAGCGTGCCCCGCAACGGAGTGCATGCCGCGCCGCCGCTGCCACCATCCCCAAACCGTCATTCCGTCCGCACAGCCTCCGCCGTCCGAATCCTCGCCGCGACGCCCGCGGGATAGATTCCCGCCAGAAGCGCCGCAACGACGACGAGCACAATCGTCTCAAGCAGGAACACCCACGGAATGTGCAGCTCGATGAGCCACCCAAACGCCTGCCGATTGATCACAAAGATCAGCAGCAGTGCCAGCAGCAACCCGATCGCCACGCCGAGCACGCCCCCGAGCAGCCCGATCCCCGCAGCCTCGGCCAGCACGACCCGCCGCACGCCGCCGGCCGTCACGCCGAGGTAGCGCAGCAGCCCAAACTCCCGCCGCCGTTCGAGCACCAGCGCGAACAGCGTAGAAACCACCCCGAGCACCGCGATCGTAATCGCGATGACGTCGAGCGCGTACGTGATCGCAAACGTCCGGTCGAAGATCTGTACCACGATCTCGCGCAGCTCGCGGTTCGTCTCGACGTCGATCCGCAGCGGCGCGACGGCCCGCACGACCTCGGTCCGCAGCCGCGCCAAATCGCTGCCGGGTGCGGCATAGATCGCCACCGAGTTGATCGAGTCGTCCCGAAATAGCCGCCGGTACGTCCGCAAGTCGACCAGCACCGCCCCGGAATCGGACGAGTAGTCGTTGTACACCGCCGCGACGTTGAAGGTCTGTTGACCGGACGGTGTCGGCAGCACGATGCGATCCCCCGCCCCCACTCCGAACTTCGTCGCAAACGGCTCGGACACGAGCACGTTCATCGTCCCGGCGAGCGAACGCGCCACAGCCGCCGGATCGCCGGCGCCGATGAGCCGCAAGCGCCGCCGCGCAACGATCGTCGACAGATCGGTCGCGGCGAGGTTCGTGAGCCGCCCGCCGTACGGAATCTCGATCGCCCGCAACACCTCGATCCGAGTGACGCCCGGAACCGCCGCGATCCGCTCCGCGACCCCGCGCGAAAACCGCGCGTCGGTCGACGCGTCGCCGAGCCCCAGCGGCCGGACGAACAGATCGGCTCGCAGTGATTCGTCGGCCCACGCAACGATCGTCGTGCGAAACGAGGCGACGAGCACCGCGACCGAAACCATCATCCCGATCGCGATCATCAGCGATGCGACCGCAACCGCCGTGCGCAGCGGCGCCCCGCCGAGGTTCGCCGCGGCAAGCGCCAGCGTCGGCCGCCGCGCCGCAAACGTCGTCCCAGCGTTCGCGAGCAGACCCACGGCGAGCGGCGCGCACAGCGAGCCGCCGAAGATGATCAGCAGCCCGGCGGCGTACCCGAACACCGGCACACCGTCGAGCGCGGGCGCGCGCGTGAACGCCCACGCGACCGCGAGCAAGGCCAGCCCCGCCAGCGCCGCGCGCGGCGCGAACCGCGGTCGCCGCCGCTCGAACCCTTGCGCCCGCATCGTGATCGCCGGCGGCGTCCGTGACGCGTCGAACGCCGGAAACGCCGCCGCGACGACCGAGGCCAGCACGCCGAGCACGAACGCTTTCACGAACAGCACCGGATCGTACAGCACACGGTCGGCATGCAGCCCGACGTACAGCGTGTCGACCGTGCGCGAGACCGCAGCCACCGAAAACGTCGCCAGAAACGCACCGACCGCGAGCCCGAGCAGCGAGCCCAGCACGCCGACCAGCGCGCCTTCCGCGACGAAGGTTCGAAACACCGCACCGCGCGTCGCGCCGAGCGCGCGCACCGTCCCGATCTCGGGCCGCCGCTGCACGACCGAGATTGCGACGGTGTTGTAGATCAAATACATCCCGACCAGCAGCGCGACCCACGCGAGCGCTTCGAGGTTGAGCCGGAAACTCTGCAGCATCCGGGCAATCTCGTCGGTCCGCGTCTTCGGCCGAATCGCGCGCGCACCCGCCGGGATCGCCGCGGCGACGGCGCGCTGCGCCGCCGGCAGTCGCGCCGGATCGATGACGAGGTCGATCCGGTCCAGCAACCCGATCTTCCCGAAGACCTCTTGCGCCGTCGCAATGTCGACGAAGACGACACTAGAGTCGATCCCCGGCGTCCCGCGCGGAATAATCCCCGCGATGCGAAGTGTAACCTCGCGGTCGCCGGCAATCCCGCGGATCGTCTCACCGCCGTGCCAGCGCATCCGCTCGGCGAGCGCCGCGCCGACAAAAGCGCCGTGCGCGTTGACCAGCACCCACGGATCGGCATTCTCTTGCGAGACGCTCCCCGGCGACGCCGCGGCCGCGACCACGTCACCCGGCAGCGGCCGCAGCAGATCGACGCCAAGCACGCGCAAAATCTCGCCGGAGAACGGATCGCCTGCGACGGCGCCAACCGTCAGCGCGTCCTCGATCGCCGGGCTCGCATAGCGCACTCCGGGGACGTGCTGCACCCGCACGATTGCGCGTTCGTCGAACCCGCGCCCCACCCCGAGCACCTGCAAGTTCACCTTGTTCGACACGACGTCCACGCTCGACGAGAACGAAGCGATCGCCGTCGCATTGGCAAGGTCGATCGCCAGCCCGATGGAGACGCCGAGCGCAACCGCGATCAGCGTGACGAGCGCGCGCAGCGCGTTCGAGCGCAGCGGACCGAGAACAAGGGCGCGAAAGAGCGAGCTCACCGAAACAGTTGGACGACACGAAGCCGCCCGCCGCGCCGCAACCGCCGCCCACGCGCGATCACACGATTCGCCCGTCGCGCATGTGGACGACCCGGTCGGAGATCGCCGCGGCGTCGGCACTGTGGGTCGCCATCAGCACGGCCTGGCCGCCGTCGGCGAGCGCGCGCAAGAGGGCGAGGACCGTCGCGCCGGTCTGCGAGTCGAGGTTCCCCGTCGGCTCGTCGGCGAGCAAGATCGCGGGGCGGTGCACGACGGCGCGCGCGATCGCCACGCGCTGCATCTGTCCGCCGGAGAGCTGCGCCGGATACGCGCGCGCCTTCTCCGCCAGCCCGACGCTCGCGAGCGCGTCGGCGACCCGCGCGTCGATCTCCGCGCGCGGAACGCGCTGCAGCACCAGCGGGAGCGCGACGTTGTCGGCAACACGCATCGCCGGGAGCAGGTTGAAGAACTGAAAGACCGTTCCGACGCGGTCGCGGCGAAGCAACGTGAGCCGATCGTCGTTGAGCTCGTGCGTCGCGCGGCCGTCGACGTAGACCGCGCCGCTGGTCGGCAGATCGACGCACCCGACGAGGTTGAGCAGCGTCGACTTCCCGCAGCCGCTCGGCCCGACCAGCGCCACCATCTCGCCGCGCGCGACATCGAGCGAGACGCCGTCGAGCGCGTGCACCGCCTCGTCGCCCTCGCCGTACGTCTTCGTCACCGCGCGCACCATCACCGGATCGGCGCGCCGTTCGCTCGCCCGCGCTTCGCCGGTCCTCGATTGCACCGTGCCTGTCAGTCGCTTTCGCCGCCGGCGGCGCGAAACACGAGCGCGGCGTTGATCCCGCCGAAGCCCGCGGAGTTCGAGAGGACGGTGCGCACCGGGCGGTCGAGCCGCTCGTGCGTAACGGCGACGTTGCAGTCGGCGTCGTCACTGTTCACGCTGCGCGGCACGACCCCGTGCGCGATCGACGCGAGCGAGAGCGCCGCTTCCCATGCGCCGGTCGCGCCCAGTGCGTGGCCGTGCTGGCCCTTCGTCGCCGTCACCGGGATGCTCGCCGCGCGTTCGCCGAACACCAGCTCCATCGCGTGCGCTTCGCAGGCGTCGCCGAGCGGGGTCGCGCTGCCGTGCGCGTTCACCACGTCGACCTCGTCCGCGTCCATACCGGCTTCGGCGAGCGCACGTTGCATCGCCGCGGCGTTCATCGTTGCGTCGGGGCGCGGCGCCGACATGTGGTGCGCGTCGTTGGTGAGCCCGTAGCCGGCGATCTCGCCGTAGATTCGCGCGCCGCGCGCCTGCGCGTCTTCGAGCCGCTCGAGCAGCAGCACGCCGGCGCCTTCGGCCATCACGAACCCGTCGCGCTCGCGGTCGAACGGCCGGCTTGCGTTCGCCGGATCGTCGTTGCGCGTCGACATCGCCTTGATGATCGTGAACGCGCCGTAGACGAGCGGCGAAAGCGGCGCCTCGACGCCGCCGGCGAGTGCGGCGCGCGCATCACCGCGCGCGACCGCGCGGAACGCATCGCCGATCGCGACCGCGCCGGAAGCGCACGAGTTGCCGTTCGCCACCGTCGGACCCCGCAGGTCGAACTCGATCGCGACGTTGCATGTCGCGGCGCCGCCGAACACCGAGATCGCGAGCAGCGGCTTCACCGCGTCGAGCCCGCGCTCGCGAAAGACGTCGTGCTGTTCGTCGGCAAACGCGAGCCCGCCGAGCGCCGAGCCCAGAAAAACCCCGACGTCGCTCGACTCGCCGTTCGGCCGGTAGCCGGCGTCGTCGAGCGCGAGCCGCGACGCGGCGATCGAGAACTGCGAGAAGCGGTCGGTCCAGTGCAGCCGCTTCTTCGCGACGAAGTCGCGCGGCTCGAAGCCTTCCACTTCGGCGGCAATCCGCGAGCGGTAGCCGGCGGTGTCGAAGCGCGTGATCGGCGCGACCGCGACCCGCTCGGAAAGGACGCCGTCCCAGAACGCGTCGAGCCCGATCCCCAGCGGCGTCACGACGCCGATCCCGGTCACCACGACGCGATGGTGCGCCCGGCTCACGCGCCCGTTCACGCGCGCGCCTCCGCGAGCATCTTCACGCGCTCCAGCGTCTTCGCGGCGACGCCGTGGACGAAGTAGTCGCTGACGAGATGCTTTCCGAGCCACTCCGCGGCGAACGGAAACGCGAACTGCAAGCGGTGCTCGATCGTCACCCGCGTCCCGCCGGCGAACGGCTCGAAGATCCACTCGACGTCCATCCCGCGCGTCCACCCGCGCAGGTGGTGAAACGCGATGTGCGGCGTGTTCGCATCGTTCGTCTGTTCCGCGACCCAGCGCACCGGAAAGACGTCGCGCCACGCGCTCATCGCGACGACGCGCGTCGGCCCGTGCTCGGCGAGGACGCGCACGTAGCGGTAATGCGGCAGAATTTCCGGCCAGCGTTCGGTCGCCGAAGCAAGGGCGTAGATCGACTCGGCGGGCGCTGCGATCTCCACGGTATTGCGGGTGACGGTCATCCCGCCATCGTCGCACGGAGTTCTGAACGGGGGATAAACCGCAGCAGCGTCACAGCAGCAACCTACCCAGCACGGACGGACGGAACGCTCGCTGCGGCGCGCTCACACCGGAAAGTGCATCGAGCAGCGCCGCGCCCGCTTCGGGAAAACGCGCGAGCCGTTCGGCTGCACGGCGAGCCAGCACCGGAATGTCGACCAGCGCACCGACCGCCTGCGAAAGCCGTTTCCGCCACGCGACATCGCGCGTGCGCCAACGCCCGTACGCGTCGAGCGCCTTCAAACCGCCTTCGCCGCGCAGCCCGGTGAGGATCGCCTGCGCCGCATGCTCGGCGCCGGTCAGCGCGAGGAAGACACCTTGACCGGTGAACGGGTCGAGAAATCCGGCCGCATCGCCGACGAGAACCACGGCCGCCCGTTGCGGCTCTTCGACGTCGTGCGCAAGCGGCCCGATCGAGACGCGCGGACCGATCCGCGTCACGCCTTCGAACGAGCGCACGCCGCGACCGAGCTCCGCCGCAGCGCCGTGAATCCCGGCGTCGACGTCGGCCGACCATTGTGCGAGCCGTTCACGCGGGACGACCACCATCACGTTCGCCTGATCCGCGCTGAGCGGATTGATCGCGAAGTACGCGCCGCCACCGACGTACATCTCGACGTGCCGGTCGAGATCGCCGAACCCAGCATAGTGTCCACCGACGGCGTAACGCGCGGCGCGCCGGATCGGTTTGGTGAGCCCGGTCTTGCGCGCGATGAACGAGCCGATCCCGTCGGCGCCGACGGTGTACACCGCCGGCCGCTCGACGAGCGCGCCGTCGTCGGTCCGCACGACGACGCCGTCGCACCAGCCCTCGTCGACCAAGGTGAACTCGACCCGCCCGTGCTCGACCACCGCTCCGGCCGCCACCGCCGCGTCGAGCAGCACCGCGTCGAGCGCCGAGCGCGCGCAGGCGAGCGATTCGTGCCGGAACGGCAGCGTCACCACCTCGGCCTCCGCCGGAATGAGCCGCACGCCGCACAGCGGTTCGGAAACGGCGCGCACCGCATCGAGCAAACCGAGCCGCTCGAGCGCCGCGACGGCACCCGCGTTGAGATACTCACCGCAGACCTTCGTGCGCGGAAAGCGCGCGCGCTCGATCACGCGCACGCGCACGCCTTCGCGCGCGAGCAACAGCGCGGTGACGCTTCCGGCAGGCCCGCCGCCGACCACGACGACGTCGTCGCGCACGGCGTCGCGGCGCGCGCGTTCCGTCGCGATCTCCGCGTCGCTGCGGGCGCGCTCAGCGGCGGCCGGCATCGGTGAGCGTCATGCGAAAGAACGGCTCGCGCCGCGCGCGCGGCGTCTTCCATCCCGCGTCGCGGGCGAGTGCGAGCGCTTCATCCGGCGTGTAGGCGCGGCGGACCGACAGCGGGGCGTCGTGGCGCGTGAGCCGGTTGCGCGAGGTCCGCGACCACAACCATGTCGCCGCGAATGCCACCGCGGAACGGCGCAAGTCGCAGACGACCGGGCTCACCCGCGCGACCCGCCGCAGCTCGCGGAGCAGTGCGTGCGCCGCATCCGAATCGAAATGGTGCAGCGCGAGCGTGCACGTCACGACATCGAAGTCGCCGTCGCCGAACGGGAGCGCGCCGCCGTCCGCGCACACGAACGCGAACTGCGGTCCGGCCCCCGTAGCATGCCGAGCGATCTCCAGCATCTGCTCGCTGTTGTCGAGACAGGTCACGTGCACTTGGACGCCGCGGCGAGCGCCGTCGTGCACGATCGCCAGCGGCACGTCGCCGGCGCCGCTGCCCACGTCGAGCACCGTGCGGGCGCCGAGCTCGCGGACGGCGCGCACGACCGGAGCCGTTCCGCCGAAGTGCGCGTTCGCGAAGGCGATGTCGCGCAAGTTCGCTTCGAGCTCGCCGACGTCGTCGACGGGCTCGTCCATCAGCTCGCGGGCTATCGTGCGCCGCACGCGAGCTCGGCCATCAGGCTACTTCTTGTACCACTCCGCGTTGATCTCGATGTAGTTTTTCCACTTCTCGGGAACGTCGGAGTCGGCGTAGATGGCTTCGACCGGGCACGCCGAGACGCAGGCGCCGCAGTCGATGCAGACCTCGGGGTCGATGAAGAGCATCTCGTCTTCTTCGTTGCCGTGGATGCAATCGACCGGACACACGTCCACGCACGACTTGTCCTTGGTGCCGATGCATGGTTCGGTGATGATGTAGGCCATCGCGAGGAAGGGGTTGCGCGAGGGGGCGGTCTGCTCCTACCGACAAAAGCCGGAAGCGCCCGCCCCCAGCAACGGGGACGAGCGCGCGGCCGTCAGGAGTCCTGAGCCGGTCAGTACGTCGGGGTGCGCCGGCCGGTGATGGCCCGCAGGATGAACAGGAGGACCACCGCGCCGACGAACGCGACGACGATGCTCCACACGTTGAGCCCAGTCGCGCCGGTGTGGCCGAACGCGTTGAAGATCCAGCCGCCGATGAAGGCGCCGATGAGTCCGATGACGATGTCGCCGATGATTCCGCCGGGGCCCTCGCCCGGAACGACGTATTTCGCGAGGAATCCCGCGATCAGACCGACGACGAGCCAGGCAAGAATTGTTCCGATGTCCATATGTGTTGTGTACCCTTTCCCTCTGCCCTGGAAGTGAGCGGCCGTCCCGCACTTGCCCACGATACCTTCCCGAAACCAAAAACCGCGAAACGGCGCACGCGGCGGTCGCCCGCTGCGTTCTCTGAGCGTATGAAGAGGATCACGCTTGCGGCCGCGGTGCTCGCCGTGCTGGCCGTTGTCTCCCCCGCCGCAGCCCAAACCGCGCCGGTGCGGTTTCCCTCGGAGCTCTCGGTCAGCGGCCAGGGTTCCGTCGACCGCTCGCCCGACCAGGCGACCGTCTCGTTCTCGATCGTGACCAACGACGACAACGCGACGCGCGCGACCTCGGCGAACAACACCGCCTACAACGCGCTGGTCGCGAAGATGCGCGCGCTCGGCCTCGACGCGCCGGCGATCAAGACGACCTCGTACTACCTGAACTACAACCCGCGCCCGCAGCAGCCGAACCCGCAGTTCCAGCAGCGATACGGCTACGTCGTGAGCCGCACCGTTTCGGTGACGACCAACCGCACCGACCAGGCCGGGGCGATCGTCGACGCCGGGGTCGCTGCGGGGATCAGCAACGTCAACCAGATCAGCTTCGGGCTGCGCGACACGCGTGCCGCCTACCGCGCGGCGCAGGTGGCCGCGGTCGCCGATGCCGACGCGCAGGCGCAGTCTCTGGCCGCCGCCGCCCACGTGCGGATCGTCCGGGTGCAGACCGTGAGCGCCGGCGGGGCGACGTCGATCCCGCGCCCGTTCCCGATGGCCGCCCGAATGGCGGCCGGGGTCGCGGCGCCGGTCCCGACGGACGTCCAGCCCAGCGACCTCACCGTGACCGCGACCGTCACCATCGTCTACGAGATCGCCCCGTAGGCCCACGAAACCGGCCCCGCATGGGCCGGGTACGTGGGAGGAGATGAGGACCGCAACTTGCGAGGTCTGCCGGGCGAAGCCGGCGAGCACGCGTGATCTCGCCTTGCGGGGTGGGCGCTGGGTCGAGGCCGAGGTCTGCGACGACTGCGCCCGCAAGCGCAGGCGCGCGCCGCTCGCTATCCTAGGCGTCGCCGCCGCGGCCGCCGCGATCTTCGGCGGCGCCGCCGTCGCGATCGATGCGGCAAACCGCCGCAAGGAGTCCAACGCCGACCCGGCCGCGACGCCGCCGCCGGCCCCGCAGACGTTCGGCGACATCGGCCGCGTCTTCCGCGGCGCCTCGACGCTGGGCCAGTACTCGCGCGACCTGACCGACGCCGCGCGCAAGAACGAGCTCGACCCGGTGATCGGCCGCGACGAAGAGGTCGAGCGCGTCGTCTCGATCCTGGCGCGCCGCAGCAAGAACAACCCGGTGCTGATCGGCGAGCCCGGCGTCGGCAAGACGGCGATCGTGGAAGGGCTGGCGCAACGGATCGCGCGCCGCGACGTGCCGCAGGCGCTGCGCGACAAGCGCGTGCTCGCGCTCTCGCTCGGCCCGCTGGTCGCGGGGACGAAGTACCGCGGCGAGTTCGAGTCGCGGGTGAAAAAGATTCTGGACGAAGTGAAGCGCGCCGGCCGCGACATCATCCTGTTCATCGACGAACTGCACACGCTGGTCGGTGCCGGCGCCGCGGAAGGTTCGCTCGACTTGAGCTCGATGATCAAGCCCGAGCTGGCGCGCGGCGAATTGCAGTGCATCGGCGCGACGACGTTCGACGAGTACCGCAAGTACGTCGAGTCGGACGCGGCGCTCGAGCGCCGTTTTCAGCCGGTGCAAGTCGACGAGCCGACGATCGAGCAGACCGTCGCGATCCTCAAGGGCTTGCGCCCGAAGTACGCCACGCATCACGGCGTGGAGATCGGCGACGACGCCCTCGAAGCAGCCGCGGCGCTCGCCGCGCGCTACATTGCCGACCGCTATCTTCCCGACAAGGCGATCGACGTCGTCGACGAAGCGGCGGCGGGCGCTGCGATGCACGGCGAGCCGCGCGTCGACGTCGAGCGGGTCGCCGCGGTCGTCTCGCGCTGGACCGGGATCCCGCAGGGGACGATCACCGACGCGCAGCGCGCCGGCCTCCTCGCGCTCGAAGAGCAGCTCACCACGCGGGTCGTCGGCCAGAACGCCGCCGTGTGCTCGGTCTCCGAAGCGATCCGCCGCGCGCGGGCCGGATTGAAAGATCCGCGCAAGCCGGTCGGCGGCTTCTTGTTCATCGGTCCGAGCGGCGTCGGCAAGACCGAGCTCGCTCGTGCGCTCGCGCACGCGCTGTTCGGCACCGACGACGCGCTGATACGGCTGGATCTTTCGGAGTACACGGAGGCGCACACGATCTCGCGGCTGCTCGGCGCACCGCCCGGGTATCAGGGCCACGATGAACCCGGCCAGCTCACCGAGCCGATCCGCCGCCGCCCCTACTCCGTCGTGCTGTTCGACGAGATCGAGAAGGCGCACCCCGACGTCGCCGCGATCCTGCTGCAGATTCTCGACGACGGTCGCGTCACCGACGCCAAGGGCCGCACGATCGACTTCCGCCACGCGATCCTCGTGCTGACGTCGAACCTCGACCGCGAGGAGCTCGAGGCGACGCTGCGTCCCGAGCTCATCGACCGCATCGATGAGATCGTCGTCTTCAACGATTTAGGTCCGCGCGAGATCGAGCAGATCGTCGCGCTGCAGATCGCGCTGCTCGCCGAACGGCTCGGCGCGCACGCGATGCAGCTCGACCTCTCGGCGCCCGCGCGCTCGTTCCTCGCCAAGGAATCCTCGTCGCAGGGAAGCGGCGCGCGCTACGTCGCGCGCGCGATCGCACGACACGTCACCACGCCGCTCTCCGAGGCGATCCTGCGCGGTCGTCTCGCCGGCGGCCACACCGCGCGCGTCGACTACGACGGCCGCGCGATCACCGTCGAGGCCGCCGCATGATGAAACATCTTCTGCTCGCCCTGATCCTCTCCGCCGCGACGAGCACCGCCGCGCTCGCGCAGGCCGTTCCGCTCGCGCCGGTCATTCCGCCCGCACCGGCGCCCGCGCCGGGGTCGCCGACCGCGAACCTGGTCCTCGACGCGATGCTCGCGACCGCGCGCGCCGCGTCGCTCAACCCGACCGCCGCGCAGTCGGCCTCGCTCAACTCCGCGGCCGCCATCCAGCGCTACAACATGGGCGACATGAACGGCGCGCGCTCCGCCGCGATCCAAGCGCTCATCGAAGCGAATCGCCTGCCGCAGGCCAACATCCCCGTGATGGTCTCGACGATCCCGCAGACCAGCGCGCTGCAGACGCAGCCGTTCCCGATCGCGGGCGCGAGCGTCGCCGCGCTCGACGCGAACGCGTTCGTCGCGCAAGCCCGCGGCGCGGTCGCCGCCTGCGCGCAGCGCAGCTCGCCGAACACGACCGCGGCAACGCAGCATCTGAACAACGCGCTCGGCGACCAGAAATCCGGCCGCTACCAGGACGTCCGCACCGAAGCGAAAGCCGCGGTCGACCTCTGCGCCGCCGCGCAATCGCAGCTCAACCAGCAGCGCTAGCCGCGCCGAAGGCGGACTCTATCTAGAGGACGCCTTTGATCGCGGCTTCGATCTCGTCCGGGCGCATCTCGCCGAGGCGGAACGTCTTGACGACACCGTGCCGGTCGATGAAGACGTGGACCGGCATAACGATCGTGCCGTACTGTTTGCCGACGTTGCCGTTCTCGTCGCTCGCGACCAGCCCGTACGGGTTGTTGTGCTTCTTCTGAAACGCGACTCCTTGGCTAGCGGCCTCGAGCTCGTCGACGCCGACGACTTGCAGCCCGCGCTTCGCGTACTGCGCGCGCAGCTTTGCGATCGAGGGCGCCTCGTCGTTGCACGGCCCGCACCACGTCGCGAAGAAGTTCATGTAGACCGGCTTGCCCTTGAGCGCATCGAGCGAGACCGGCTTCTTCCCGTCGGCCGAGGGTAGCGAGAACGCCGGCGCCGGCTTCCCGGCCTGCGGGATCGCCAACGCGGCGGCGGGGAGCAGCGCGAGCGCCGCGGCGGCGGCAAGAATCGTCCGGGTACGCACGATGACTGTAACGCCCCGACGACGAGGACGGTTCCGCCGGCCGGGGGCGACGTTCCGCTCGCTCACACGACGGTCGGGAACTTCACGGTCGCGGCGTCGTCGCGCATCTGCGCGATGAGTGCGTCGACCGAGTCGAATCGCTGCTGCGCACGGACGAACCGGAACTCACGAAGCGAGAGCTCCTCCCCGTATAGCGCGCCGTTGAAATCGAGCAGCCACGCTTCAACGGTCCGCGCGCGGCCGTCGAACGTGGGATTCGTCCCGATCGAGACGAGTCCGAGGTAGTCGCGCCCGTCGTGCCGTCCGGTCGCGCGATAGACGCCGTCCGGCGGCAGCAATTTGTCCGGCGGCACGACGACGTTTGCCGTGGGGTAGCCGAGATCGTGTCCGCGTCCGGCTCCGAACGAGACGATGCCGCGCACCGTGTACGGCGCGCCCAGCAGCCGATCCGCCGTCGCCATATCACCGGCCTGAACGGCTGCGCGAATCCGTGTCGACGAAACCCGCTCGCCGCCGTCGAGCGTGTTCGGCACGCCCACCATCTCGCGCCCGCGCGCGCCTAGATGCTCGCGCGCAAACGCGACGTCGCCGGCCCGCTTATGCCCAAAGCGGAAATTCGCGCCGACGACCATCGCGCGCGCATTCAACCGCCCGATCAGCGTCTCGTCCAAAAATCGTTCCGGCGACATCGAAGCGATCGACGCATCGAAGCGCAGCACGTACGCTTCGTCGATCCCGGCGCGCGCGAACGCGTTCACCCGCTCTTCCAGCGTCGCGATCATCGGCGGCTCTTGCCCCGGCCGCAAGAACGAGGTCGGATGATCGCGGAACGTGAGCACCGCGGTGCGCTCGCCCGCCCGGCGCAACCGCAGCGCCTCGCGCACGATCGCCTGATGGCCGCGATGAAACCCGTCGAAGAACCCGATCGCGACCACGAACGTCCGCTCCGGCGGCCGTTCCGGCAGTACGTGATGAATCTTCACAAGAAAACTTTCCGCGGCGCGAGCAGTGCGCCGACGGTCTCGCCGACACCAACCAGCGCGCGCGCGGAGTCCCGCACGAACACGTGCTTGTCCGCCGGGGGCTGCGCGAGCGGCACCATTCGCCCCGCCCGAAAATCGGTGGCCCCGCGCCCGTCGAGCACAACCGTCGGAATCGGAATAACCCGTTCCGGCGGGACGAGCGCCCCGCCCGGATCGCGTGCGACGTCGTCGAGCGTGCGGCTTTCCGACAGCACGAACGGCCCCGATGCCTCGCGCAACAGCGCGCCCATGTGCCCGACGGTCCCGCACGCCACAGCCAGATCTTCGCACAGCGTCCGTACGTACGTCCCCTCGCTGCACGCGATCCGCAACCGCACGACGTTCCCTTCGCGCCCCAAAACGCGTAGCGCGTACACGGTAATCGTGCGGGCCGCGCGCTCGACGGTCTTCCCCGCGCGCGCGAGATCGTACAGCCGCTTCCCGTCGCTCATCACCGCGCTGTACATCGGCGGAACTTGCGAGACCGCACCGACGAACGCCGGAACCGCGAGCGCGAGCCGCTCGTCGATATCTTCCGGAACCGGCTGTTTGACCAGCGTCTCGCCGGTCGCATCACCGGTCGCCGTCGCCGACCCGAGCACGAGCGTGCAGACGTATCCTTTGCGGCGATCCGCGATCAGCGGCAACAGGCGCGTCGCCTTCCCGAGCGCGACGGGAAGGACGCCCGCCGCTTGCGGATCGAGCGTGCCGAGATGTCCGATCGCAAGCTTCCCGGACGGGTCGCGATAGATTTTGCGCAGTCGCGCGCCGAACTGCGTCGACGACGGTCCCGCCGGCTTGAACAGGTTGACGAACCCGAGCACGACGCCCGGCTTACAAACCCTGCGCGCGCAGCGCTTCGTGCACCGCGACGACCGCGCGCGGCAGATCGCCTTCGTACGTCAAACCCGACGCCATGAAGTGCCCGCCGCCTTTGAGCGCCGCCGCAGCAGCCTGCACGTTAATCTTCCCGCTGGAGCGCAAGCTCACCCGAACGGCGCCTTCATAGTCTTTGAACAGGGCAGCCGCCTCGACACCCTCGACCGCGCGCAAATGCTGCACGATCTCTTCGGTATCTTCGCCGTCGGCGTTCGCTTCGCGAAGCATCTCTTCGTCGACGTACGTCCAGCAGTACCGTCCGTCGTCTTCGAGCTTCGCGCGCTCCAGCGCCATCCCGAGCAGCTTCGTCGCCGCAAACCGTTTGTTCGCAAAGATCTCTTCGGTGATCAGCGGCTTATCCGCCCCCGCGTCGATCATCTCCGCCGACATCCGCAACACCGGCGCGGTCGTATTCGTGTGCATGAACGCGCCGGTATCGGTCATGATCGTAGTGAGGATGCACGTCGCAATATCCGGCGTGATCGGCACATCCAGCGCCCGCAGCAGCCGCAGTACGCACGTCCCAGTAGAAGCCTCGGTCGGAATGACGTAGTTCAACGCCCCGAAATGCGAGTTCCCCAAATGGTGATCGATGTCGAGCATATTCGCCCGGTCGATCTTCGGCAGAAACTCTCCCGCTCGCGTGAAGTCGCTCATATCGCAGAACACCCACAGCGTATCCGCCGGCAAATCGGCGGGAACGTCGCGCGAAACGAACTGCGCATCCGGCAAGAACCGCAGATTCCGCGGCACCGGATCCTGTTGAAAATAGCCGACCCGTTTCCCAAGCCCCTTCAATGCCAGCCCGAGTGCAAGTCCAGCCCCGAGCGTATCCCCGTCCGGCTTCACATGCGAGACGAACATGAACGATGAGCGCCGCCGAAGCTCGGCGACGACGGCCTCAGTAGAGTCCGACCGTTCGATCATCTGTGCCGCGCCGTCCACGCTACTCATCGATCACCTTCGCACGTTCCAGCGTTTTGTGCAGCGCGATCGCCCGTTCCGTCGTCCGGTCTTCAAAGAACGTGAGCTCCGGCGTATACCGAAGGTCCACGGCGTTCCCCAGCTCCCCCCGCAAGAACCGAGCCGCACTCTCCAACGCATCCATCGTCTGCCGCGCCACATGCCGATCCCCAATAATCGACACAAACACTTTGCAGTGCTTCATATCCTGCGTAATCTCACACCGCACAACCGTAACAAACCCCAGCCGAGGATCTTTCAAATCCTCGCTGATGATCTTCGCCAGAGCCCTCTGAATCTCATGATCGATCCGAGCCTGCCGCTGTTGTTTCACGATACTCTCTCGTGCCAAGCGTTCGGGGCGGACACACTGTCACGCAGGGGCGTCACAGAAATCGGCGGAGGCAGGATGCCGAGAGCCGATTTTGTGCGAGTAGCAATTTCCCAAGGATGGGAAATTGCGGGCGTCCCCAGCGGGGCAGTGTGTCCGCCCCGAACGCCCGCCACCATCCCCCGCATCAGGCCGGCTGAAGTTCCGGAGCGACGAGCTCAGACGTAAACGCCTCGATCACATCGCCCTGTTTGAGATCCGCAAACCGAGCAACCTGGATCCCGCACTCGAAGTTCTCAGCAACCTC
>DASZGA010000322.1:0-31027 GCA_035939295.1 Candidatus Elarobacter sp.
AGCAGCACGCCGTTCTCTTTGAGCGAGGTCGGATGGAACTGGACGAACTCCATGTCCATCAGCGGGATCCCGGCGCGGTACGCGATCGCCGTTCCGTCGGCCGTCGACGCGTAGCCGTTCGTGGTCTTGCGGTAGACGCGGCCGAGACCGCCGGTCGCGAAGATCGTCGCCTTCGCGGTGACGAGCTCGAGCTCGCCGTTGCGGATGTTGAGCGCGACGATCCCGGAGCCGATGCCGTCCTCGACGCACAGCGCGGTCGCGAAGTACTCTTCGTAGACCTTGACGGCGAAGCGCTCGAGCTGCTCCCACAGCGTGTGCAGGATGACCAGACCCGTGACGTCGGCGGAGAAGCACGTGCGGGCCGAGCCGGCGCCGCCGAACGGGCGCTGCGCGATTCGGCCGTCGGGCATTCGCGAGAAGATGCAGCCGCGGTGCTCTAGCCAGATGATCTGGCGCGGCGCGTCCTCGGCCATCGCCTCGATCGCGTCCTGGTCGCCCAGGTAGTCCGAGCCTTTGACGCAGTCGAAGGCATGGTTTTCCGGCGAGTCGTCCTCGCGGTTGCCCAGGGCAGCGTTGATCCCGCCCTGCGCAGCGCCGGAATGACTCCGGACCGGATGCATCTTGGAGACGATCGCGACGTCGGCTCCGCGTTCCGCCGCTTCGACCGCCGCCCGCATCCCCGCGAGCCCGCCGCCGACCACGACGATGTCGTGCTTGATCACCTGTTCTGTTTGTGCCCCTCTGGGTGAGGTGGTATCCGACCAAGTTTATACGGAAATCGTTTCCGCGGCGCACCACCTTCGTCGCACGAGGCCGCCGCCCCGTCGGACCGGGGAACTACACCGGCTCGGGTGCGAACCGGAAGCGGTTTTTGCCGGCTTGCTTGGCCTCGTACAGCGCGCGGTCGGCTGCTGCGAACAGCGTGACGGCGTCGGCGCCGTGGCGCGGGAAGAGCGCGACCCCGGCCGAGCAGCGCAGGTCGGTCCGTTCCAGCGAGCCGTAGAGCCGGCGCAGGGCTGCCTCGGCGCCGATCCGGTCGCTCTGGGTCATCACCAGAACGAACTCGTCGCCGGCGTAGCGGGCGACGATGTCGCCGCGGCGGGCGCCCGAGGCCAGCCGCTCGGCGAACGCTTTCAGCGCCTCGTCGCCCCCGGCGTGGCCCTGCGAGTCGTTGATCTTCTTGAGGTCGTCGAGGTCGAGGATCACGAAGGCCAGCGGGGCGCCGTAGCGCTCGGCGTTGTGCAGCTCGCGCTCCATCAGCTCGGTGAGCGCGCGGCGGTTCGCCAGCCCGGTGAGCGGGTCGGTCGAGGCCAGCCGCTGGGTCTCTTCGAGCAGGCGCTTGGTCTCGCTGTAGAGGCGGGCGTTCTCCATCGCGATCGCCGCCTGGGCGGCGAAGTCGAGCAGCATGCGCAACTGGGTTTCGCCGATCTCGGGCTCGGTCGGCTGGTCGACGTAGAGGATGCCGCGGACGGTGTTGCGGCTGATCAGCGGGAGCATGCAGAACGTCCCGTGGGCGTCCTCGATCGGGCTGTCGTCGTCCTCGGGGATCCCGAAGGCGAACTCGGACGTCCCGGCGACCATCGCGCGGAAGGCCGGCGAATGCCGCATCGCCTCGGGGTCGGGCGAGGGGATCACCGTCCCGCCGGGCTCGGTCTCCAGCCGGCGGCTCGGAACGCCGTCGCGGACGTCGAAGAGGACGACGCGGCCGAACCCGAGCGCTTCGTGGACGCCGCGCAGAACGGTAGCCAGGATGTCGTCGACCTCGAGCGTGGAGTTCATCGTCGAGAAGACTTGCTGCAGGACGAACAGCTCGGCGTTCTGCTGCGCGTACTCGTCGCGCTCGGCTTCCAGCATCGCGACGCGGCGGCGCAGCTCCGCAAGCTCGTCGCGGAGGGCCGTCAGCTCGTCGTCCGTCATCCGGTCTGACTGGAGCATGAGAGAACTTCCGTGTTCTGGAAACGCTTGGTCACGTTCGCAGGGTGCCGGTAGTCTTCTCAGGTATCTTGTGAGTTTCCCGCGCCCGCCTCGTCCCTCGTAGGTAGATTTTCCGTTGAGTTCGTTCGTCCATCTGCACGTCCACAGCGAGTACTCGCTTCTCGACGGTGCGTGCCGCGTCGAGTCCTTGTGCAGAAAGACGGCAGACGAGGGGGCGCCCGGGATCGCGCTGACCGACCACGGCGTGATGTTCGGCGCGGTCGAGTTCTACGACGCCGCCAAGGAGAAGGGGCTCACCCCGATCATCGGCTGCGAGGCGTACATCGCGCCGCGCGGGCGGTTCGACCGGACGGTCCGCGACGAAGCTCACGTGACGCTGCTCGCCGCGAGCGACGTGGGTTACAAGAACCTCACCACGCTGATCTCCAAGGGCTTCCTCGAGGGCTACTACTACAAGCCGCGGATCGACCTCGATCTGCTCGCGCAATACAACGAAGGGCTGATCGTTCTCTCCGGCTGCATGTCCTCGCTCGTCTCGGCGCCGCTGCTGAAGAACGACTACGAGACGGCGAAGAAGAACGCGAGCGTCTTCGGCGAGATCTTCGGCGACCGGTTCTACGTCGAGATCATGCGCCACGGGATGCCGGAAGAAGACGTCATCAACGCCGGCCTGATCAAGATCGCGCGCGAGCTGAACTACCCGCTGGTCGCGACCAACGACTCGCACTACCTCAAGCAGTCCGACGCGCAGGCGCACGACGTGCTGCTCTGCATCGGCACCGGCAAGACCGTGCAGGACACGAGCCGGATGAAGTTCTTCTCCGACCAGTTCTACGTGAAGTCGGCGGAAGAGATGCGCGAGCTGTTCGCCGACATCCCCGAGGCCTGCGACAACACGCTGGAGATCGTCAAGCGGATCGACATCAAGATCCCGGAGAAGGTATTCTACCTGCCGGACTATCCGGTGCCCAAGACGTTCGCCGAAGACGTTGCCGGCGTGCTGTCGCAGACGCCGGATGTGCCCGCGGAGGGCGACTCGGACGGCGGGCTGTTCGCGGTGATCGATCCGGAACGCAGCGTCGCGATGAGCGCCGAAGACTATCTGCGGCTGGTGTGCGAGAAGGGGCTCGCGGAGCGCTACGGCGCCGAGCGCGCGAAGAACGACGCGGCGCTGCGCGAGCGGCTCGACTACGAGCTGGGCGTCATCAACACGATGGGGTTCGCCTCGTACTTCCTGATCGTGTGGGACTTCATCAAGTACGCGCGCGACCGCGACATCCCGGTCGGTCCCGGCCGCGGGTCGGCGGTCGGCTCGATCGTCTCGTACTGCCTGCGGATCACCGACCTCGACCCGCTCAAGTTCGGGCTGATTTTCGAGCGCTTCCTGAACCCGGAACGTATCTCGATGCCGGATATCGACACGGATTTCTGCGTCGAGCGGCGCGACGAAGTGATCCGCTACGTCACCGAAAAGTACGGCAAGGACCGGGTCGCGCAGATCGTCACGTTCGGGACGATGGCCGCGCGCGCCGCGGTGCGCGATGCCGGCCGCGCGCTGGGCGTCCCGCTCCCGGACGTCGACCGCGTCGCGAAGCTGATCCCCTCGGGGCCGGGTGGGCTTACGATTCCGCAGGCGCTGGAGCAGATTCCCGAATTGGGCGTGCTCTACAGCCACGATCCTCAGATTCGAAAATTGCTCGACACGGCGAAGTCGATCGAAGGGCTCGCCCGCAATGCCTCGACCCACGCCGCCGGTGTGGTGATCTCGAAGAACCCGCTCACCGACCACGTCCCGCTGGTGAAGATCGGCGACGACGGGATCAACACGCAGTTCGACATGAACATGGTCGAGCGCGTCGGCCTGCTGAAGATGGACTTCCTCGGCCTGCGCAACCTGACGGTGATGAAGACCGCGATGGACGAGATCCGCCGCACCGTCAACCCGGACTTCGACATCGCGACGATCCCCGACGACGACAAGAAGACGTACGACCTGATCGGCCGTGGCGAGACGCTGGGGATGTTCCAGCTCGAATCCGACGGTATGAAGCGCGTTTGCACGGAGCTGAAGCCGACCGAGCTGGGCGACGTCATCGCGCTAGTTGCATTGTACCGCCCAGGGCCGATGGAGTGGATTCCGGACTACATCGCCGGCAAGCACGGCCGCAAGATACCGAAATACATTCACCCGAAGCTCGAACCGATTCTGGCTGAAACATACGGAATTGCATGTTATCAGGAGCAAGTCCTGAAAATCGCTCGGGACTTGGCCGGGTTTTCGATGGGGCAGGCCGACGAACTGCGCAAGGTCGTCGGGAAGAAGCAGAAAGAAAAAATCCCATACTACAAGCAGAAATTCATCGACGGCTGCATCGCCAACGAGATTTCGAACGACGTCGCCGAGAAGGTCTTTGCCTTCATCGAGCCGTTCGCCGGATACGGGTTCAACAAGGCCCATGCCGTTGCTTATGGATGGATCGCATATCAGACGGCATTCCTAAAGGCGAACTACCCGCTGCAGTATTTCGCGGCACTGATGTCTTCGGTGCGGGACAAGACCGACAAGCTCGTCGAATATATCGACGAGGCGAAGAAGATGGGGATCAAGGTCCTCCCGCCGGACATCAACGCTTCGCTGGTCGACTTCGCGGTGGTCGGCGAGTCGATCCGGTTTGGGCTGGCGGCGGTGAAGGGCGCCGGCGAGAACGCTGTGCGATCGATTCTGGAGTCGCGCGACGCCGGCGGGCCGTTTGTCGACCTGTTCGACATCGTGCAGCGCGTCGACCTCAAGGCGGTGAACCGCAAAGTCTACGAAGCGCTGATCAAGTGCGGCGCGCTCGATCCGCTGCCGGGGAACCGCGCGCAACTGCTGGACGCGCTCGACGCGGCGCTCGACGTCGCGGCGCGTGAGGCGCGCGACCGTGAGTCGGGGCAGGGTTCGCTGTTCGGGATGATCGAGGAGCCGCACCCGGCCCTCATGCCGTCGCTGCGCCCGATGGCTG
Source organism: Candidatus Elarobacter sp. (assembly GCA_035939295.1). Classification (GTDB taxonomy): domain Bacteria; phylum Vulcanimicrobiota; class Vulcanimicrobiia; order Vulcanimicrobiales; family Vulcanimicrobiaceae; genus Vulcanimicrobium. The sequence continues at coordinate 4,938 of DASZGA010000322.1, forward strand.
CGCCGACGACGATGGAACAGCTCGCGTGGGAGAAGGAGACGCTCGGGATCTTCGTCTCGGGCCATCCGCTCGCCGACGTCGCCGAAGCCCTCGCACGGACCGGCGCGGGACCGATCCGCGATCTGCGCTCCTTCGAAGACGACAGCCAGGTGAAGATCGCGGGGTTGATCACCGTGGTTCGTCGTACGCTGACGAAGGCGCAGTCGCAGATGCTCATCGCGACCGTCGAAGACATGAGCGGCGCGATCGAGTGCGTCGTCTTCCCGAAACAGTACGCCGACCTGCAGGCGCGCTTTCGCGAAGACGAGATCGTCGTCATCACCGGGCGGTTGCGGCTTCGCGAGCGCCGCGGCTCGACGCCCGGTGAAGAAGTCCCGGTCGAGCTGAACGTCTCCGTGAACGACGTGCAGCCGTTCGACCGCAACAGCGTCCGGACCGCGCCGCCGCCGCCCGACGGCTGGCACGTCACGGTCACCTCGCGCGAGCACATCGACTCGCTCGCGCTCCTCATGTCCGAATGGACCGGCCCGACGCCGCTGGTCCTGCATATCAACGGCTCGGTCGTCCTGCGCCGCGTCGCCTCCGACCGCCGCGTCCGCGAACGCCTCGTTTCGATCGTCGGCGAAGCGAACGTCAGCGAAGGCGCACCGTGATGCGGCCGGTGCGATTGCCATGAGACTCCCGGCCGGCGTTCGCGATTGGTTGCCGCACGAGCTGGCTCGCAAGCGCGAGATCGAGCAGCAGATGCGCGCGGTCTTCGGGCGCTGGGCGTACGAGGAAGTGCAGACGCCGATCATCGAGCGGTTCGACGTCCTCGAGCGCGGGCTCGGCGAAGAGACGACCGAGCTGCTGTTTCACTTCAACGACCGGCGGTCGACGGCGCTCGCGTTGCGGCCGGAGATGACGACGCCGGTGGCGCGGCTCGTCTCGACGCGCCTTCGGGAAGCACCGCTGCCGCTGCGGCTCGCTTACGTCGCGCCTGTGTTTCGGTACTACGAGCAGCCGCAGGAAGGGCGGATGCGCGAGCTCACGCAGGCCGGCGCCGAGCTGATCGGCGCGGCGGGGATCGACGCCGACGCGGAGACGCTGTTCATGGCGATCGAGGCGCTCGACGAGATCGGATTGCGCGACGCGCGGTTCGACATGAACGACGCGCGCGTCGTCGACGGGATCCTCGACGGGGTCGACCTGGATGCTGACGCGGCTCGCGATGCGAAAGAGTTCATCAAGACGCGGAATCTCGTCGCGCTGCGGAAGTTCGACCGGCCCGCGCTGGTCGACTTCGCGCAGCGCCGCGGCGGACACGACGCCATCGAGGCCGCGCGCGGCATCTGCCGCACGGCGGAGTCGCGCGACGCGCTGGTCGCGCTCGACACGCTGCTCGACCGCGCCGCGGCGCTCGGCTACGGGAAGCGCGTGACCGTGGATTTTGCGCTGCTGCGCGACCTCGACTACTACACCGGGTTCTTGTTCGAAGGCTACGTCGAGGAGATCGGGTTTTCGCTGTGCGGGGGTGGGCGCTATGATTCGCTGCTGCCGCGGTTCGGGTTCGACGTCCCGGCCGTCGGCTGGACCGCCGGAGTCGAACGGCTGCTGATCGCGCTCGAGCGGCGCGGCAAATATTTGCGGCGCCGCAAGCATCGCATCGACGTACTGGTCGCTGGATCCGACGTTGTCGCCGCGCGCGAGCGTTCGGCGGGGCACATCGTGCGATACGCCGGTGCCGACACCAGTGACGATGCCCTAGTTGAAGAGGCGCGGGCGTACGACATCCCGCGGATCGTGATCGCGGTCGACGGCACCGTGCGGGAACTGCGCGTCGGACCGCGTGTCGATGAGCTGCCGGTGCCGCGTCACCCGTCGAACTGGGATGCGCGATGAGTCGTCCGGTGCGGCCGCCGCGCGACAAGCTTACCATTGCGATGCCGAAGGGCGCGTTGTATCGCGATGCGGCGGCGCGGCTGCGCGGTGCCGGGATCGACGTTCCGGAGGATGTCGGGCGGCGGCTGACGGTCACGACGAGCGACGGGACGACGCTGCTGTTCTTGCGGCCGACCGACGTTCCGGCCTACGTGGAGTTCGGGTCCGCCGACTGCGGGATCGTCGGTAAGGACGTGCTTTGGGAAACGGACCGTAACGTCGCCGAGCTCGCGGATTTGAGCTTCGGATATTGCCGGCTCGTGGTTGCGGCGCGGCGGATCGACCGCTATCACGAAGGTGCGCCGTATCCGACCTTTCTGCGTGTCGCGACGAAGTTCACGCGCTCGGCGGAGTCGTACTTCGCTGACCGCGATCTGCCGGTCGAGCTGATCCCGCTGCACGGCTCGGTCGAGCTGTCGCCCCTCGTCGGGCTCGCCGACTTGATCGTAGACCTCGTCGCCACCGGAACGACGCTGCGCGAGCACGATCTCGTCGTCGTCGACGAGATCGCCGAAAGCACCGCACGTTTCGTCGTCAACCCGGTCCGCTTCCGCGCGAAGTACGAAGCGCTCACCGCGCTCCTCGACCGTCTCACCGCGGTAACCGCGTGAGCGATACCATCGACTACGGCGCCGGCGTCCGTCTAGAACGAAGCGGTCCCGTAGCGACGATCGTTATCGACATTCCCGCGAAGCGCAACGCCGTGGATCGAGCGACGGCGTCGGCGCTGCTCAAGGCTTTTGAAGCGTTCGAAGCCGACGACGCATTGCGTGTTGCGGTGCTGTGGGGCGCCGGCGGGACGTTCTGCGCCGGCGCGGATCTCACCGCGCTGAACGATGATGCGCGCCGCAACGACATTAACCGCACTGGAACGGGGCCCGGGCCGATGGGGCCGACGCGGATGCCGCTCGTGAAGCCGGCGATCGCGGCGGTCGCAGGGTATGCGGTCGCGGGCGGGCTCGAGCTGGCGCTGTTGTGCGACCTGCGCGTCGTCGAGGCCGATGCGACGTTCGGCGTTTTTTGCCGGCGCTGGGGCGTGCCGCTTATCGACGGCGGAACGGTGCGGCTGCCGCGGATCGTCGGGCTCGGGCGCGCGCTCGACATGATTCTTACCGGGCGCGCCGTCAACGCCGCGGAAGCGCTCCAGATCGGGCTCGCGAACCGCGTCGTACCGCGCGGCGAATCGCGCTCCGCCGCGGAGGATCTGGCGCGCGAGATCGCCGTGTTCCCGCAGGGGTGCATGCTGAACGACCGCCGCAGCGCGTACGCTGCATGGGACACCGATATCGCAGAAGCGCTGCGACGCGAAGGCGCCGCGGGCTACGAGATCGTGTTCGCGGAAGGCGTCGCAGGCGCGCAGCAGTTCGCTTCAGGCGCCGGCCGTCACGGACGCAGCGCATCGTGAAGATCGTCGAAGCGAGCGACGCGGCGGCGCTGCGCGGGTTGTACGCCGGCGGCTGGGACCCGCCGCGCGAGATCGTCGACGCCGTCCGCGCGATCCTCGACGACGTTCGCTCGCGCGGCGACGACGCGCTCGTCGACTACACGCGCCGCTGGGACTATTCCGCCGCGAGTCTTGACGGACTGCGCGTCGACGTCCCGTCGCGAAAGAATGCGCGTCACCTCGTTCCCGAGCAAATCGCCACCGGGCTGGAGCTCGCGCGCGAGCGGATCGCCGAGTTCCACGCGCGGCAGCTTCCCGATCCGATCGACTACCACGCGCACGATCTGACGCACTACGCCTTTCTCTCGCGGCCGCTTGCCGCAGTCGGCGCGTACGTTCCCGGTGGAACCGCACCGCTGCCGTCGTCGGTGCTGATGACGGTCGTGCCCGCGAAGGTCGCCGGCGTGGAGCGCGTCGTCCTCGTCACGCCGCTGCAGCGCGACGGACACGTCAACCCCGCCGTGCTGTACGCCTGCGCGCTGACGGAGGTCGACGAGCTGTATGCGGTCGGCGGCGCGCAGGCGATCGGCGCGCTCGCGTTCGGCACGGCGACGATCGCTCCGGTCGACAAGATCGTCGGCCCCGGCAACGTCTACGTCACCGAAGCGAAGCGCCAAGTCTTCGGACACTGCGGGATCGACGGCCTCGCCGGCCCGTCGGAAGTCCTCGTCGTGGCCGATTCCCACGCGAGCGCCGAGCTGGTCGCAGGCGAGATGGTCGCGCAAGCCGAGCACGATCCGCTCGCGCGCGTCGCCGCGGTCTCGCGCGAGCGCGCGCTGCTCGAGCGCGTTGCGACGCTGCTCGACGGCGAGTTCGGCCGCGCCGGCGGACGCGACGCGATCGTTGCGCAGGTCCTCGACGCGCGCGCGTGGCTCATCCACGCCGCCGGCGACGAGCAGATTCTCGATGTGATCGAACGCTTCGCGCCGGAACATCTCTCGCTGATGGTCGACGATCCGTACGACTGGGTGCCGAAGATCCGGCACGCCGGCGCGATCTTCGTCGGGGACCAAACGCCGGTCGCCGCCGGCGACTACATCGCCGGCACGAACCACACGCTGCCTACCTCCGGCGCCGCGCGTTTCTCCTCGGGGCTCCGCACCGCCGACTACCTGCGCACGATGACGCTGGTCGAGAACACGCGCGCTCGCATGGCGGCCGACGCCGAGCTGCTGGCCGCCCTCGCCGACTTCGAGGGCCTCCCCGCCCACGCGCGGACCGCGCGGATGCGCGCCGGATCACCGCCGGGCGCGCCAGCGCGGGGCTCCGGTTAGTCGTGGATGTAGAAGGTGACCGTTTCGGTCAGCGTCTCGCCGGCGGCGTCCTGTGCGACGAGATGGTAGGCGCCGCTCACCGTAGAGGCGTCGAACTCGATCGACACCTTTCCGGAACCGCCGGAGTCCAGGAGCACGCCGCTGTCTTCCTGGATCGCGCCGCTGGTCTGGTTCACGAGCAAGACTTGCGCGCCCGCCGGCATGTTGCCGTACTCGGCGTCGACCTCGGTCGTCGTCTGCCCCTTGAAGTTGATCCAGGGATCGCTGGGGAAGCTGGGCGCGTCCATCACTAGCCGCCTTTCTCGTCCGGTGCCCGGGTTGGCGGACGTACGGCAAAGCGCTGCCCGAGACCCGCAGAGAGCATCCGCCATACCCGGAGTTCCGCGAGCGCGCGTCGAACACCGGGTTCCGATGATCTCATCGGCCCGCATCCGTCTCGTCGCGCTCGACCTCGACGGGACGCTGATCGGCGAAGATCTCGTGCTGCGGCCGCGCGTGCGCGAGGCGGTCGCCGCGGCGAAAGCGCAAGGCGTCGCCGTTACGATCGTCACCGGCCGGATGTTCGCCGCCGCGAGACCGTTTGCGCTGGCGCTCGGGCTGAACGGGCCGATCGTCTGCTATCAGGGTGCTGCGATCTTCGATGCCGCGAGCGGCGCGACGCTGCGCGAAACGCCGGTCCGCCCCGACGTGACGCGCGATACGCTGCAGTGGGCGCACGAGCACGGCGTGCACGCGCAGTGCTACGCCGGCGACACGCTCTACGTCGAAGAGATCAACCGCTTCTCGAAGCGCTACACCGAGCTCGCGCGCGTCGAACCGGTGGTCGTTCCCTCGCTGCGTGAAGCGTTCGCCGAGCGGCCGACGATCAAGATCGTGCTGGTCGACGATCCGGATCGCGCCGACCAGCATCTCGCTGCGCTTCGCGAACTGCTCGGCGAGCGCGCCTATCTTACGCGCAGCCACGTCGACTTCGTCGAAGTCGTCGATCCCGCGGTGAACAAAGGCGAAGCGCTCGCGTTCGTCGCGAACCGCTGCGACGTTCCGCTCGACGCGACGCTCGCGATCGGCGATGCGTGGAACGACGTTCCGCTCCTCGACGCAGCCGCGATCGGCGTCGCGATGGGATCGGGTCCGCCCGAATTGAAGGCGCACGCCGACCACGTCGTCGCCGACGTCGCGCACGACGGCGTCGCCGAAGCGATCGAACGGTACGTGCTCGGATGAAGACGGCCTCGGCGCGCGGGCGCGCATTGCCGAAGCGCCGCAAGCCGTCGCTCGCGGCGCGCGTGATGCCGTTCTGGATCGTCGGGCTCGCACTCGTCGCGCTGCTCGTCTGGGGCGGCACGCTGCTCGCGCGCTCGTCGTGGTTCACCGTGACGCGCGTCGGGGTGGACGTGCCGCTCGGCTCGCCGGTCTCGCGCGAGCGCGTCCGCGCCGCCGCGGCGATCGGCCGTGACGCGAACGTGTGGCTGCTGAACACCCGTGCGATCGCCCGCCGCATCGAAGCGATCCCGTATGTCGACCGAGCGAGCGTTCACCGCGGCCAGTTTCCGCAGCCGTTCGTCGAGCTGACCGCGACGGTGCGCCGTCCGACGGCGTGTCTGCGCGGCGCCGGCGGCGAGGTGACGATCGACGCGACCAGCCGCGTTCTGCAGACCGGCTGCGCCACAACCGCGCTGGCGCTCATCAACGCCGGCACGGCAAAGGTGCCGGCGCCGGGTGGAACCGTGGCCAACGCCGAGATCGCGCGACTCCTGGGCGACGCGCAGGTGCTCGCCGACGCGAGCCTGGCCGTCCGGTCCCTCGGACGCGACCGCTGGGGCGGGTTGGAGGCGGTCGACGTCACCGGGGTGACGCTCCGGTTCGGCGAGGACGGCGATCTGGCCAAGAAGGCCCTGCTGGTCGAGCCGGTCCGCGCCGGAATCGGCAAGAAGCGGCCGGTCCGGGCGATCGACCTGCGCGCGCCGGGGACGCCGACGGTCGAGTTTCGCTGAAGTTCTCCGCAGGCGCGGTGGATACGATCTGTGGACTCGTGTGGATGATGTGGTAGGTGATCGCTCGCCGAACCACAATATATCGTGGTGCAAGTGAAGGCGAGGACGCGTGGCTAGAGGCGAGACCATCGCCGGCCTGGACATCGGCACGACGAAGACGTGTGCCGTCATCGCCGCATCGGGTCCCGAGGGGCTCGAGATCATCGGGGTCGGAGAGTCCGTCTCCACCGGGATGCGCAAAGGGGTCGTCACCGACCTCGAAGCGACCGTCCACGCCATCGAGGCGGCGACCGAAAAGGCCGAGCGGATGGCGGGGGTCCACGTCTCGCACGTGTACGTCGGCGTCACCGGCGAGCATATGCAGTCGACGAACAACCGCGGCGTCGTCGCGGTGACCGGCGAAGACCGCGAGGTCATCAGCAACGACGTGAAGCGCGTCGTCGACGCCTCGAAGATCATCAACATCGCCGCCGACCGGCAGATCGTGCACTCGCTCCCGCGCCACTACACGATCGACGGCCAGGACGGCGTGACCGATCCGGTCGGGATGAGCGGCGGCCGCTTGGAAGTCGACACGCACATCGTCACCGGCGGCTCGACGTTCATCTCGAACGTCCTCAAGTGCGTCCACCGCGCCGGACTCGAACCGGCGGGGATCGTGTTCGAGCCGCTCGCCTCGTCGGCGTCGACGCTGCTGCCGGAAGAGAAGCAGGTCGGCGTCGTGCTGCTCGACATCGGCGGCGGGACGACCGACATCGCGGTCTTCGCCGACGGCGGCGTCGTGCACAGCGCGACGATTCCGGTCGGCGGCAACATCCTCACCAACGACATCGCGCTCGGGTTGAAGACGACGTTCGCGGAAGCGGAGAACGTCAAGCGCACCTACGGCTCGGGGCTGGTGCGCTCCGACGAAGCCGATCAGACCTTTCAGGTGAAGTCGCTCGACGGCCGCAGCACGCGCGAGGTGACGTCTTCGCAGCTGCGCGGGATCGTCGTGCCGCGCGTGCTCGAGATCTTCCGGCTCGCGAAGGCGAACATCGTCGAGCGGATCCCGCGCGATCAGGTGCTCAGCGAGATCGTCATCACCGGCGGCGGCGCGCATCTTCGCGGAATCGAAACAACCGCCGCCGAGGTGTTCGGCCTGCCGGTGCGAATCGGCGTTCCGTCGACGGTCGCGGGCTTGACCGACGCCGTCAAACAGCCGGAGTACGCGACGGCTGTCGGGCTCGTGCTCTTCGGACCGCGCGGCGAGGCGTCGCCGCATCTCAACGGCCACGGCAGCGGGGGTGCTTTGGCAAAACTATGGACCTGGTGGTCCGGCCTGTGGAACTGATCGTTGCTCCCACTCTTCCCGGAAGAGGAAACTGCAGACATGGCTGATGCGAAACGGTTCGTGCCCGAGCACGCGGCGGCGATCAAGGTGATCGGGCTCGGCGGCGGCGGGTGCAATGCGGTCAACCGGATGATCGAAGCAGGTTTGACCGGTGTCGATTTCTTCGCGATCAACACCGACGTCCAAGCGCTGAGAAATTCGAAGACGAACAACACGGTGCAAATCGGGAGCGGGCTCACCCGCGGTCTCGGCGCCGGCGCGAACCCGAACATCGGGCGTGAAGCCGCCGACGAGTCGCGCGAAGATCTCGCGATGGTCCTCGACGGCTCCGATCTCGTCTTCATCACGGCCGGGATGGGCGGCGGCACGGGGACCGGCGCCGCGCCGGTGATCGCCGAGCTCGCGCGCGAGTCGGGCGCGCTGACGATCGCCGTCGTCACCAAACCGTTCGCGTTCGAAGGCCGCAAGCGGATGCAAGCCGCGGAGCGCGGGATCGCCGACCTCGAATCGAAGGTCGACACGCTGATCACGATCCCGAACGAGCGGATCCTGCAGATCATCGAGAAGCGCACGCCGCTCAACGAAGCGTTCGCGTACGCCGACGACGTGCTGCGCCAGGGGATTCAGGGGATCAGCGACCTGATCACCCAGCCCGGCTTGATCAACCTCGACTTCGCCGACATCAAGACGATCATGACCGACGCCGGCTCGGCGATGATGGGAATCGGCGAAGGCTCGGGCGAGCACCGCGCCGCCGACGCTGCGCAAAAGGCGATCGCCTCACCGCTCCTCGAGACGACGATCGAAGGCGCGCGCGGCGTGATCTTCAGCATCAGCGGCGGCCTCGATCTGTCGATGTACGAAGTGAACGAAGCGGCCGAAATGATCTCGCGCGCGGTCGACAGCGAGGCGCAGATCATCTTCGGCGCGTCGATCGACCCGAACCTCAACGGCAAGGTCCGCGTCACCGTCCTCGCCGCCGGCTTCGGCGGAACGCGCCAGCGCACCACGACCGCCGGAGCGTTCAGCCAGCCCGTCGAGTTCGACAAAGTCGCCCCCGTCAACATGGACGACATCGAAGTCCCGGCGTTCCTGCGCTACCGCAGCTAACCCGATCGACAGAAGAAGGCCCGCCGCGAGGCGGGCTTTTTTCATTCGCAGACGATCCGGTGCGCGGTCTGCGCCTCGTGGATGAACGTGTCGACCGCCTCGCCGTACATTCGCGGGAAACCCGCGGGCAGGCCGGCGTAGAATTTCTTGACCTCGGCGTGCTTCTGCGGATCGCCGCCGGTGAACCTTTGTACGAGGTCGCGCCAGCGTTCGGCGAGCGCGCGCGCCCGTTCGCTGCTCGGCGCGACGTCTTCGGCGAGCGCCGCTTCGACGTCGGCGATCAGCGCGGCCCACTTGCGCGTGCCCTCCGCCGCTTCGGGTGATACGTTGCGGATCGCCTCCTCGGCTTCGGCCGGCGTCATCCCTTGCACTTCGGTCATGTACCGGTGCGCCCAATTCTCCATCGCTATCGTCTCCATCAATGATTCGAGCTCACCGCGGGTGAGGGCGCCGCCGTTTGCGCTCGCGTGCCGTTCGAGCGCGTCGATCCGTTCGATCGATGCCTCGAGCCGATCGCGCCGCTCGACGAGCTCGTCGCGCTGCGCGCGCAACGCTTCCAGGACGCTCTGCGGTGAGGCGTCGAGAAGCGAGGCGATCTCGCGGAGCGGGACGCCGAGACCCGTCAGGGTCACGATGCGGCGCAAGCGGAGGACGTCTCGCGCGCCGTACCGGCGGTGTCCCGATGCGGTGCGCTCGCTCGGTACGAGCAGCCCGATGTGCTCGTAATGATGAAGCGTCCTGACGGTCACCGCCGTGCGACGGGCGATCTCGCCCACGGTGAAGGTGTGGTTCATGTCGGCCGACCGAGTCATCGTACATCCTGACGCAGCGTCAGGTGCAAGAGGTTCGGGAGCGACGGCGTACACCGCGTTGGTGCCCATCTCGGACCTGATGACGCTCCCCGACTTCGAAGCCCACTACCCGCTGCGCACCGAGCTGCCGGCAGGCGGCGAAATCACGCGCGTCGCGCCGTCCCCGACCGGGTTGCCGCACGTCGGCACGGCGCTGCAGGCCGTCATCGACCGGGCGCTCGCGGCGAAGACCGGCGGCCGGTTTCTGCTGCGAATCGAGGACACCGACCGCGCGCGCACCGTCCCGGGCTCGGTCGAGGCGATCTTCGAAGGCTTGCGCTGGCTCGACCTGATGCCGGACGAAGGGCCGGAGATCGGCGGCAACTACGGCCCGTACGTGCAGAGCGAACGGCTTCCGATCTACAAAGCAGCGGCGCGCTGGCTCGTCGAGCGCGGCCACGCGTACCATTGCATCTGCACGCCGGAACGGCTGGAGCACGTGCGCCGCGAGCAGACCGAAGCCGGCAAACCGCCCAAGTACGACGGCCTGTGCCGCACGCGCCCGATCGCGGAAGTCGAAGCGCATCTCGCGGCCGGATTGCCGGGCGTGATCCGCATGCGCGTTCCGGAGGACGAGACGATTCGCGTCGTCGACGCGGTGCGCGGCGAGCTTTCGTTCGAGTCGTCAACGCTCGACGAAAGCGTGCTGCTGAAGTCCGACGAGTTCCCGACCTATCATCTCGCGGCCGTCGTCGACGACCACTTCATGCGCGTGACGATGATCGTCCGCGGCGAAGAGTGGATCTCCTCGGCACCCAAGCACCTGCTGCTGTACCGCTACTTCGGCTGGGAGGCGCCGGTCTTTCTGCACACCGTGCTGCTGCGCGACGCGACGAAACGCAAGCTCTCCAAGCGCAGCGGCGACACCTCGATCCGCTGGTTCCGGCTGCAGGGGTATCTCCCCGAGGGCTTCCGCAACTTTCTCACGCGCATCATCTGGGCGCATCCCGAAGGGAAGGACGTCTACCCGTTCGACGATTTCATCGCGAACGTCGTCCCGGAGGATCTGCCGAAGACCGGTCCGGTCGCGGACTATCAGCTCCTCTCGTTCATCAACGGCAAGTACATCGCCGCGCTAGGTCCGCGCGAGCTGCACCAGACGCTGGTCGGCTATCTCGACTACGCGATCGCGCAGAACGAGGAGCCACTGCGGATCATGCTGGTCGAGACGCCGAACCAGGAGATCAAAGAATATCCACTCGCCGAGCTGCGCGCGTTCCGCGCCGCGCTGGTTGCCGACCGCGAGTACGCCGAGCGCGTCCTCTCGCTCGAGCCCGGGCGGTTTCGCCGGCTCGCCGACATCGTCGGCTACACCGCGTATCTGTTCCCCGATCTGTTCGTGCCGCCGGCGGCCGATACGCTCACGCTGTTCGTCCCCGAGCTGCCGGCGCTCGCGCAGGTCCTCGACGGCCTCGCGCTCGATCCGCATCGCGAGCCGAACCACGAGGTGTGGGAAGCTTCGGTCCGCGCGCTCGCCGAACAGACCGGGATCGCCGCGAAGAAGGTGTTCATGCTGTTGCGCGTCGTGCTGACCGGTTCGCAAAAGACGCCGCCGCTCTACGAGATCATCGAGCTGCTCGGCGTCAACGAGACGAACCGACGGATCCGCGAAGCGGAACAGCGCGTGCTCGCCGCCGGAGGTGCCGCATCGCCGCGCTGACGCGCGTGCGGCGCGCACCGTTGGTGTGCGTGCTGCTGGCGTGCATCTTCGCAGCGGCGCTGCACGAGCGCGCCGTTCAGGCGGCAACCGGCTCGAAACCGGCGGCCGCCGCGCAAAAGCCGGTCGCGAACAAGCCCGTTGCCGACGGCGTGCTGATCTCGCAGACGATCGCAGCGTTCGTCGACGCGGCGAACAAGGGCGACGAGAACGGGATGGCGAGCACGTTCGCGGAGCACGCGGCGATCGTTCACAACCTGCCGCCGTACCGCTGGATCGGCGCGGATGAGGTCAAGCGCTTCACCACCGATCTCGCGCGAGGCCGCAAGCACCAAGGCGCGAGCAGCGTCGTGCTGACGATCAATCCCAACAAGGCGATGTTCTTGGGCGATGCGCACGCCTATGTTTCCGTTCCGGCAACCTACGCCTACAAACAGAAAGGACGCCCCGTCACCGAAGACGGCGTCCTCGTGTTCGCGCTCGACAAGATCGCCGGCGCGTGGAAGATCACTTCGCTGACTTGGGGGATGGTACGATGACCGTCGCGCTGCCGAACGAGACCGTCGAACGCGCCGTCGAAATCCGGCGGGAGATCCACCGCCATCCCGAGCTCGGGTTCGAAGAGCACAACACGCAGGCGATCGTCGAGCGCGAGCTCGACGCGCTCGGGATCGAGCACCGGCGCAGCGCCGGGACCGGCGTCGTCGGCGTGATCCGCGGCGCGCTCCCGGGCCGCGTCTCGGGGCTGCGCGCGGACATGGACGCACTCCCGATCACCGAGGACTCCGGCGAAGAGTGCGCTTCCGAAGTCAAAGGAAAGATGCACGCGTGCGGACACGACTCGCACACGGCGATGTTGCTTGGCGCCGCGCGCGAGCTGCAGCAGTCGCGCGCGACGCTGCACGGAACCGTCGTGCTGCTGTTCCAGCCGGCGGAAGAAGGGCCGGGCGGCGCGCAGCCGATGATCGACGACGGCGCGCTCGACGACCCGCGCGTCGACGCGGTGACGATGCTGCACGTCGACCCGCGCTTGGCGACCGGAACGATCGGGATCACGCCCGGTCCGGTGAACGCCGCGGCCGACGAGTTCCATCTGACGATTCGCGGCAAAGGCGGGCACGGCGCGTATCCTCACAAAGCGATCGACGTGATCCCGTGCGCGGCCGCGACGGTGCTCGCGCTGCAGAACGTCGTCGCGCGCGAGACCGATCCGCTCGCTTCGATGGTCGTCACCGTAGGAACGATCGAAGGCGGGTACCGCAACAACGTGATCGCCGACCGGGTCTTCATGACGGGGACCGTACGCACGCACGATCCCGCGATCCGCGAGACCGCCGAGGGGAAGCTGCGCCGGATCGTCGACGGCGTCGCCGAGGCGTACGGCGCGCGCGCGCACCTCGACATGATCTACGGCTATCCGCCGGTCGTGAACGACGGCGAGCTCGCCGAGTCGTTCGCCGCGTACGCGCGCGAACAAGGCTTGCCGGTCGAGCGCCCCGCGCCGACGATGGGCGGCGAAGACTTCGCGTACTTCGCGCAGCGCGTCCCCGGCCTGATGGTGCGGCTCGGGATCTACAACGAGGAGGTCGGGAGCATTCACTCCGGCCACTCGCCGCAGTTCCGGCTCGACGAAAGCGCGATCCCGACCGGGATCAAGACGCTGGTCGCGTTCGCGCGCGGCGTCGGCGACGGTTCTGTTTCGGTCCCCGAGCGCGCACCGTAGTCCGTCCACCGCATCCCCAGGGTTCCCCACAAGGCGTAGTAGCAAATGTGGAGGGGGTGCACAATATCTTGTGGTTTAGGGGAAGGTTATGGCCGATAAAGGCGCCGAATGCAGGGGTCCATGGCAATGCCGTCCGTGTCTCTCGACCGGCCGTCAGCGCGGGCGCTCCACCGCTGCCAGGACGTCGCCTCGCCCGCGCGTACCGCATTCGACCTCGTCTGTGAGGTCGAGAAGTGGCCGGTGTGGTTATCCTTCCTCAGGAGCGCGCGCCGCGTCGAGCCGAGCGAACCGCTCGGCCTCGGCAGCGAGGTCGCGATCCGCTCGAACATCCCGGGTGAAGACGAAGAGCTCTTCGAGGTCGACCGCTTCATCCCGGGGCACCAGCTCTCGCTGGTCGGGGCGTTCTCGGTCCGGCGCCGGATCGACATCCGGATCGAACAGAAGTCGGAGCGCTCGAAGCTCGTCGTGAAGGTCGACTACCCCACGTACGGCGGGGCGCTCGGTGCCTTGATCGACCGGCTGACGAAGCGCCGCAAGCTCGACGTCGCGCTCAACGACTCGCTCATCCACTTCAAGGGGCTGTGCGAGTTCGATCAGTCGCCCGAAGCGATCCTGGACGACTTCTAGCACTCGTTGACCGCGTTTGCTAGAGCGGGTACACTGTAGGGGATGCCCCTCTACGACTACCGCTGCCGTTCTTGCTCCAAGGTGACCGAGGTTCGCCACGGTTTCCGTGAGGCGTACGAGGGCACGTGCCCGGCGTGCGGGAGCGACGAGATGGCGCGCGTCTTCAACCCGGCGGGGATTCTGTTCAAGGGCTCGGGCTTCTACCTGACCGACTCGCGCAAGCAAGCCTCGGACGCGAAGGCGTCGTCCGAGAAGGCTTCGTCAGCGTCGGCCGAGTCGACGCCGTCTTCGGATTCCTCGTCGCCGGCCGCAGCTTCCTCGAGCGACTCCGGCTCCTCGAAGAAGAGCGACGCGAGCGCCGCGTAGGCGTGTCGCCGCACCGGATCTTCTGGTGGGTGACGATCGTCGCCCTGGTGGTGATCCTGGCCCTCGCCGGCGCGCAGGCCGCGCGCGCGATCCGCGAGCTCAAGCGCGCGACTGTGCGCGTCGATGAGTTCGCCGATCTCCCGATGCTCAAGGCGCTGGAGCGCACCGAAGCCCGCCTTCGCAGCCTCGAAGCCGCGTTCGGGCAGCTCGAACCGCTCGCTGGACGCGCGCTGGCGGCGATCGCGATCATTCGCAAGGGCCCGATCCCGCCCGAGCTGATCGGCGCGTTCGTGCGCCTCCGCACCGAGATCGCGGCGTTCCGCCGCTTCGCGGGCCGCTAGCGCTTCGCTCGCGCGCCGCGGGCATCTAGCTCGGCGGCTTTTCTTCCTCGGGCGGCTCCCACGACCACCCGAACCCGGTCCGCGGCGCATTCTCACCGCCGAACGGCGGTTCGCTCCCATCGTCGGGAAGCGAAAACGGCGCGCCGAACGGCGACGCTGCTCCACCGGCGGTGGGCGCGGCCGGCCCGGGCGGGGCCGAAAACGCAGGCGGCGGCTGCGAAGGTGCGGTGGGCGGAGTCGCGGTTTGCGGCGGTACCACCGGCGGCGTAGCGGCCTGCGGCGCCGGTGCGACTGGCGGCGGTGGCTGCGGTTGCGGTGACGGCCGCGGAGGCGGCGCGGCTTGGGGCGCGGGCGTGGGCGCGAGCGCCGACGACGGTTCGGCTGCGAAGCCGAATCCCGGAGCCGGCTCTTCGGCGGCAAAGCCGAAGCCGTAGGCGGGCGGAGCCTCGGGGAGAGCCGGAGGCACCGGCGCCGACGCGCGCGCAGGTGCCGGCGTTGTCGCGCGCGGCGGCGCTGAAGCCGCCGTGGGTGCCGGCGGCGGGCTGACGTACGGGCGGAACGGTTCGCCGCTGCCTTGCGGGAGCGATTCGCCGGCGGCGGTACCGACCAGCACGATGCGCGAGAGCGGGAGCAGCTGCGCGTCCGGGCGCGCGGCGATCTCGCGCAGCTCGTCGAGATACGCTTTCGGCATCTCCTCGATCGCCATCGCGTCCAGCACGAGCGATACGGTTTCCGAGACGGCGTGCTTCGGCGGGACGCGCGTGAACGTGAAGAGGTTCTGCCACACGTCGGCTTTCACGATCGCGAGCAGCTTGCGCCAGTAGTCGATCGGCTGATAGCCTTCGAACTGCCCTTCCTCGCGTTTCGCGCGGCCGTACAGCGCGGCGATGCGCTTCCCGAGCGGATCGGCCGGCGGCGAGGGCTCGACGATCGCGACGCGTTTTCCGACGCGCGCCAGCTCCGAGATCACTTGCGCGTGAAAGCCGGGATCGATCTCGTGCAGGTAGTGCATCGCGACGGCGACGTCGTACGCGCCTTCGGTCGCCGGAATCATCGTCGCGCTGCCGCGCATCGTGCTCGCGCCGGCCGCTTCGAGCCGCTCGACGGCGGCGCCCTGCGCGCCGAGCACCGTCACGTCGACGCCGATCTCGATCGCGCGCCGAATCCACGCGCCGTCGTTGGCGACGCCGAGGAACAGCGCGCGCTCTCCCGAGCGCAGCGCCAGCGCGTCCCAGATCTGCTCGTCGATGCGATACGACTCGCGCTGAAACGCCGAGACGTCAGTCATCTAGGGAAGGTGGGACTCGAACCCACATGAGCTCTCACTCGGTCGCTTTTGAGGCGACTGCGTATACCGTTTCGCCACTTCCCCGTCTTCGTCGCTGGTCGGAGGTCGATTCGCGGCCACCCAGGCGCGCTCCGCCTCGACGAACGGGCCGAACGCGGCTTCGGAGCGGAGCGTTTGCGGGGCGAATGTCACGCGGCGCCAGCCGCCCGGCGCGAAGACCAGCCGCAACGTCCCGTTGCTGTGCGAGGGCAGCCACGTCGCGGCTTCGACGTCTTGCGGCCGCCAGGAGACCGCGAGCGCCGAGTAGCCGCTGAGGTCGTCGAAGGCTCCGTGAAGCGAGACGCCTCCTCGGCTCGGGTCGATCGCCACCGGCCCCGCGGCCGGCGAATTCGGCGCGCCTGCGATGGAGAGCGGGCGGAGCGCCGACAGGCTCACCAGCCGCTGCTGCGGCGCCGTGCCGTTCGGCGTGAAGCGTTCGTCGACGACGAGCCGCTCGGCATCCGGCGCCAGCGTTACGACGCGCTCGAACCGCGCACCGTTCGGCACCACGTCCGGCGCGTCGTACGCAAGGTACGCGCCGGCGCCGCGCGTGCTGGAGAACGTGCACGCCGCATACGGCCGGTTGAACATCCCGGCCGGATACGTGTGCGTGTATTTCGCGATGCGGTCGGTCGCCGACGGCGGCGGCTGCACGAGCACGTCGTCGCGCAAACCGCCGGTCGCGTCGAAAAGATTTTGGAGCATCCCGATCGAGCTTGGGCCCAAGTCGGTCTTTCCGAACTCGATGATGCGCGCTCCGCCTTGCGGGACGACGATCGCGGCGACGCGCGCGTTCCGCAGCACGACGTCGTCGTCACCGTCGCCGAACACGTCGATCCGCTCGGCGCGCGCCGTCCCGGCCGGCACCGGTTCGACGTGCGGCGAAGGGAACGTGATGCGCGGCGCCAGCACGATTCCCGGTGCGACGCCGCTGTCGATGGTCAGGTTGCCGCCGGGGGGTAGGGCGTACGCGTGCAGGTCGAGGCTTTCGAAGCGTCTCAGCGTCCAGTGCTCGTGCCGTCCCGAGAGCATCGCGTCGATCTCGCACATCGGTCCGCGAAGATCGGCGGCCGGCGTCACGTCCAGCGCGTCGGGGCCGGGTGAGCCGTCGAAGAACGGTGCGTTGCCCGACAGCGTCGAGAGCCCGCACGACGTAGAAAGCGTGTCGCCGGCGACGTAGCGCGACGAGATGAACGGCAAGTCGACGTGCAGCGCGAGGATGCGGAAGTCGCGGGCGCCGAGGACGAACGGCGCGAGCGAGCGCGCTTCGGCCGGCACGTCGCCCGGCGAGACGGTGATGATGTGATTCGCCCAGTTCTCGACGACGATGAAGGTTCCGTGCGGGCCGCGCAGCAGGGTGGTCTGGACAGCCGCCTCCGGGCCACCGCGCGCCGGCGGGCCAACGCGGACGTGCAAGCGCAGCGCGCGCGCCGCGAGCTGCGGCGACAGCGGCCCGACGATCTGCCTGAAGCGCCGCAACCGTTCGTCGCTCACGTTCAGCGGATCGAACGCGTCGCAGGCGAGGTTGCGCGCGCGGCACGTCGCGAGCGCCTCCTTGAGCGATGCGGCGGCGCGAAAGGCGTCCACGCGCCCGTCGTACGGGATCCCGATGTCGGCGACGCGCCGCGCCTCGGCAAGTGCGGGACCGTACGCGGCCAGCGCGGCGAACGAGCGGCGCGTGGTGTACCAGCGCGAGGAGTAGTCGAAAGCGCTGAACTCGCTGCGGGGACTGAGATCCAGCTCGAAGGCGGCGTCCCACGCGTACAGCGCGTTCGAGAAGGGCGCTTCCCATCCGAAGGGCGCCAGCGTCTCGAAGGGTGGAAAGTCGATCACGCCTTTGACTCCCCAGCCGGCCAGCTCGCCGAGCGCGAGCGAGGTGTTCGTGCGGTCGGCTTGACGCGGCTGAGGGTCTTCCGGGCTTGCGAGCCAACCTGCTTGAAACTCGCTGATCGCGAGCGGCCCGCGGTCTTGCGTACGCAACGTCGCGGTGGCGAAAGCGAGCTCGGCGCGGTCGTGCTCGCCGATCGTGCGCGCGTCGCTCTGGTACCAGTTCCCCATCGCCCACGCCGGCGACGACGACGGAACCTTCATCTCGAACGTGTTGATGAACACCGGCGTGCGCGGCCCTACGACGTCGCGCGCCTGCTGTTCCAGCCAATTCAGATACGCGCGCAAGTGCGGCGCCGGGTACGTATCGTTGTCGAGGTACGCGCCTTGATCGTCGTCGAGCTGGACGGCGATCACGCGGTCGGCGACCGGTTTGAACTCGGCCAGCGCGCGGTGCAGCCAGCGCGACGCGTAACGCACGTGGGTGGCGTTGCGCATCCACTCGGCCGCCGCGTCGTCGCTGTGCGCGTTCTGCAGCGTCGCGGTCGCAGGATACCGCCCTTCGAGCACGTCGTGCAGCGGCATCCCGTATTCCGGGCGCTGCAGCAGCCACGCCGGATAGCCGCCGTTGCGCCACTCGTTCCGAATCACGGGTCCGGGCCGCACGATGAAGACGAAGCCCAATTCTTTCCCGAGCCGCAAGACCTCGCGCAAGTCGCGGCGAGGGTTGGTGCGTCCGGTGAAGTCGAAGTCGCCGTCGGAGAGCTCGTGCCAGTTCCACGGCACGTACAAATCGAGCGTGTTGGCGCCGAGCTCGCGCATCCGTTCCATCGCGTCGCGCCAGCGCGAGCGGGGGATCCGCTCGTAGAAGAACGCGCCGCCGAGAAAGAAGAAGGGTTTGCCGTCGAGCTTCAGCACCGGCTCGCCGTTCTCGCGCACGACGACCGCGTGCCCGAACGCCGGCGCGCCGGGCGCGCTCGCGTTCGCGGCGTGCGGAACGAGCGTTAGCGCGCAGACGATCGCCGCGACGATGAACGGCACGCTCGAACGCAGGGCCTTCCCTCGGGTCATACGAACGCCCTTCGCCGCGTGAACGACCTCTCGCTTCTCCTCGGCCTGCGCGGAACGCTGCGCATCGACGTCGTCGACAGCCCCGCGCTGCGCGGCAACCCGCTCGGCGATCCGTCGGCGCGGCCGCTCGCGGTCTACACGCCGCCCGGCTACGATCCCGAGGGCTCGCGACGCTATCCGGTTCTCTATTGCCTGCACGGCTACACCGGCAACGTCGCCGGGCTCGTCGCGGGCCGCGCGTGGGAAACGAACGTCGTGCAGTGGGCCGACCGGCTGACGGTCTCGGGCCGGATGCCGCCGGCGATCCTCGCGATCGTCGACGGCTTCACGCGGCTCGGCGGATCGCAGTACGTCGACTCGATCCACAACGGCAACTACGCGACGTACACCGTGCGCGACGCGATCGGGTTCGTCGACGCGCACTACCGCACGATTGCGAGCGAAGGCGGGCGCGCGGTGTTCGGCAAGTCGTCGGGAGGCTTCGGCGCGCTGCACCTCTCGCTCGCGTACCCGGGAACGTTCGCGGCGTTCGCCTCGCACAGCGGCGACACGTACTTCCGCTACGCGCAGATGCCTTCGTTCGCGACCTGTCAGCGCACGCTGGAAGGGTTCGCGTCGATCGAGGCGTTCGTCGAAGAGTTCGAGCGCCGTCCGAAGCGCCCGCAGCACTACTACACGACGATCGAGCAGCTGGGCTACGCCGCCGCGTACTCGCCGCGCGAGCCGAAAGCGTTCGCGCTCGAGGTACCGTGGGACGACGAGACCGGCGAGCTGCGCGAGGACGTCTTCGCGCGCTGGCTCGCATTCGACCCGTGCGAGCGCGTCGAGTCGGGCCGCGCCGCGCTCGAACGCCTGCGCCTGCGCTACCTCGACTGCGGGCGCAAGGACGAGTACGCGCTCGACGTCGGCGCGCGCGTCTTCACGAAGCGCTGCCGCGAGCTGGGCCTCGAGGTCCGTCACGAAGAGTTCGACGACGACCACCGCAACGTCGGCTACCGCTACGAGATCTCGCTCCCCGCGATGGCGGAAGTTCTCGACCGCGAATGAGCGACGTGGACGACGACTACGATCCCGCCGCGGCGCTGTAGATCATGTTGCTGGCGGTTCAGAAATTCCCCGATGATGCGAGCGCGTGGTACGACCTCGGACTCGCGCACAAGTATCTCGGAAACTGGCGCGAGTGCGCCGACGCGAACCAGCGCGCACTGGAAATCAGCTCGCAGCCGGAAGATCCCGCCTGGTGGAACCTCGGGATCGCGGCGACCGCTTTGCGCGATTGGGATCTGGCGCGCCGAGCGTGGCGCGGGTACGGGATGAGCGCTGACGAGATCCCCGACGGGAAGGGGGCGATCGAGGTCGACTGGGGGCTTTCGCCGGTACGGCTTCATTCGGAGACCGCTGAGGTTGTATGGGGACGCCGCATCGACCCGGCACGTATCCGCATCGACAGCATTCCGTTTCCGGAATCCGGACATCGCCGCGGCGACATCGTGCTGCACGACGGCGCGCCGAACGGGGAGCGCGAGGCCGACGGTCGCGTCTACAGCGTCTTCGACGCCCTCGAGCGTTGGAGCCCGTCGGAGATTCCGACGTTGCGCGCCGAAGTGCGTTGCGCGAGCGAGAAGGACTCAATGGCGCTCATCGACGCGTTCGAGGCTGCGAGGTTCGCCGCGGAGGACTGGACTGCGAACGTGCGCCCGTTGTGCAAGTCATGCAGCGAAGGTCGTCCCGATCCCAGCCACCATCACGGCGCACGTGAGACGCCCGAGGAACGATCGTTCGGCATCGCCGCGCCGATGGGGTTGGCGGTGCGAACGTTGCGTGCATGGCGCGAGGCCTCGCTGGCGACGCGAGCGTTCGAGGAACCGACGGCAGTAGGCTGATCGGGCCGGCGACGCCAAGGCGCCGCCGGCCGGGATGGCAAGGGCCGCGGTTAGTGCGGCTGTTGCTGGCCTTGCGGCATCTGCGCGTGGCGCAGGGCGCGCATCTTCTCGGGGCTCACGCCGAGCTGCAGGAGGAAGCGGCCCGGGTCTTTGCCGCGGCCGGCGAATCCGCCGCGGTGCTCGCCGTTCGGGGCGGCGCCGTTGGGAGGCGCGCCGTTGGGCGGCGGCCCGTTCGGGCCCATGTTGTCGGGACGCGCCGGCATGTTGGCGCGGATCGCGGCCATCATCTTGTCGCGCTCGCCGAGGACCGCTTTCGATTCCGCGGGCGAGAGGATCGCGTCGATCTGCTGCGCGGCTGCGCGCAGGTCGGTGAGCTGACCGTTGTTGACTTGATCGATGATTGCTTGGACTTTGGCGCGGTCCGCCGGGGTCAGGTCGTTGAACGCTGCGGTCTTCGCGCTGTCGCGAGCCGCTTGCATCTGTGCGCGAACTTCGGGGGGCGGGCCGTTCTCTGCCGCGTTGCTCTGCTGTGCGCATGCGGCGAGGGGCAACCCGGTCGCCAAAGCGAGCGCGAGCACCGGTAGAGTGAGTTTCATAGCGCTACCCTAACGTGCCGCCGGGGTGGAAAAGCTGGGAAAGCGGTGAGCGGACGATGAGATTTCCGCCTGCCGCCCTTTACGTCAGGCCCGTCGGTTAGATTTTCACGCACCGCCGGGTCGCCGCCGCAGAGGCGGCGAGCAAGGTCGCATCCAACTCAGCGTTGGCGACGTCTCTCGGCGAAGACATCCGTCGGATGCTTTGGGCCTAGGAGGTAGAGGCAGTGTCCGATTCAGCCGCTCTCCTGGACCTGCTGGACGGAGACGAGCGGGCCGACCTGGCAGAAGCGCTTTTCGGTGCGCGCGCCGCCGCGCCCGCGGCGTTCGAGAGGCTCGTCGCCGACACGCCGATGAGCGAGTTGCTGGCGCAGATCATCGCGCTTCGACTGCCGTTCCTGCACATGATCGACGAAGTCTGCCGGTTTCTCGGTAGTCGTGACGTGCGCTCACGATCAACCGCGCAGATCGTCGCCTTGCCGGGAACCGAGCTTCGCTTTGATTTCGGGCCGCAAATTCGCGAGCTCGTTGCGACGGGGATGAGCTTCTCCTCACTGCGGAAGCATGCCGGGGAGATCGAGGAACGCGCAGCCGCCGTCGTGTTTCGTGCACGGTTTCTGTCGGGCATCGAGCCTACTGCCGTAACGCACGACACGCCTGCTTCGGCAGCGTTCGCTAAGGTGCTCGCCGCTCGTGGAATGAATTCGCATCTGCGCGAGAAACTGGGATACTCACGGCCGGACGGCGTCTTGCATCTGCTCGGCAGAGAATCGGTGCGCGAATGGCATCCGGCGGACACTGCCGCGCTCAGGGAGATCGTCGAAGCCGTGGCGTCGGCCGGTGACTTGGCCGCACGGCTGTCGGCAGATAAACCAGACGGAGTCATTGGGCAGGTCCGGAACCGCTTGCGGCGCATTTCCAATGCGGCGCAAGAGAAGCATGCCGACGCGGTGCCCCGAACGTCGAAGAGACGTCCGTACGCCAAGCTGCAGATCGACAGCGGCCGGAAAAAACTGTTGCTCTCCGCCGTGGATCTCTTAAAAGAGAGGCTTTTTGCCGCATCGACAGCGGCTGAGGCCGAGACGGCGCTGGCCGACTTCATGGCCTTGGGCCTCTGGAAGCACCGCTGGCGAATCTACGAGCTTTGGACGCTCGTTCGCCTCTTGCTGTTGTTCCATCGATTAGGTTTCGATCTCGACTTGTCGCGCCGCGTGGAGAACGGCGTTTGGTCGTTGCGCTTCGCCAACGACAAACTTCCCATCGCGACGCTTCGGTCCTCGGACACCCTGCTCGAGGTGTTCTACCAGTTGCATGACACGACGGAATTCGCCGGTATGCCGGATATCGCCGTGCGCCGCTCCACAGGTGAGTTCGTCGTGGTGATCGATCCGAAGCACGGAACGAGCTATAGCAGAAGTGACGTCGCCGCCGTCGCCGCGACCTATGCCTCGACGTTTCAAGCGTCTTTGACGATGATTCACAACTATTATGCCATGCCGTACCAGGCCGAAACGATCTCCACGGAGCCGCTCAGCATGATCTTCTCCGACGTCCGACCCGGCGGCTCGACCGTCGCGGCGTGGGATGCCGCGATCGAGCGCGCTATTCCACCTGAATGGATAAGGAGGCGTAGGCTGGTGGCGGCCGTCGTCGACGTTTCGGACAGCATGGCGGCTCACGCCGGCTCGATCTCCGCGGCCTTGGTGACGCGCGTGCGCCGGGCGCAAAGCGAAAGCCTCGCGGATGCCTCGCTCGTGATTTTCTTCAGTTCTACCGCGCAGCGAACCTCGAAGCTGTTGGAGGTCGATGACGCGCTGGAAATCGCGCCGATGATCGGCGGTGGAACCGACCTCATGGGCGCATTTCAGCTAGCCCTGAAGACGCCGGAGGCGGCATTCGGGCCGTTCTCAGTCTGGCTGTTCAGTGACGGCGAGGATCGCTTCGACGTCGAGGAGGTCGCGCGATCGCTGCGCGAGCGCGGGGCCCACCTTGAGGTCTACGAGAGCTCGCTCCGCCCTTCTGGCGACAGTGTCCTCAAGCAGCTCGCCGACCTCACGGGCGGCCTTTACCAGAAGATCTAGAACGTCGGCGCGCCTTCGTTTTGCGTTGCCGGAATGCGGTCGGGGTTCGGCGGATCCCCGACGTCGTCGGTGTCGCGGTGCGCGTTCACGCCGGCGAGGTCGAGGGTCGCGTCGAGTGCCTGGCGCAGGTCGGCGATGAGGTCGTGCGCGGACTCGATCCCGACCGAGAGCCGCAGCAGCCCGTCGGTGATCCCGCGCCGCTCACGCTCGTCTTTCGGAATCGAGCCGTGCGTCATCCGCGCCGGGTGGTTGATCAGCGATTCGACACCGCCGAGAGATTCTGCTAACGAGAAGAGTTTCGTGCGCTTGGCGACTTCGAGCGCACGCGATTCGGGGCCGCGCAGCGTCATCGAGATGATCCCGCTGAACCCGCGCATCTGCTTGCGCGCCAGCTCGTGCTGCGGGTGGTCGGGGAGGCCGGGATAGTAGACCTGCGCGACGTCTTCGCGCTCGGTGAGGAAGTGCGCGATCGACATCGCGTTGTGCTCGTGCTCGCGCATCCGCACGTGTAGGGTCTTCGCACCGCGCGAGATCAGGAACGCGTCGAACGGGCTCAGGTTCGCGCCGAGCGTCTTCTGCAGGAAGCGCAGGTTCTCGGCGATCGCATCGTCGTTCGTCATCGCTGCGCCGCCGATGACGTCGCTGTGCCCGCCGATGTACTTCGTCGCCGAGTGGATCACGACGTCGGCGCCGAGCGCGAGCGGAAGCTGGAAGTACGGCGTGCAGAACGTGTTGTCGACGACGACCAGCTGTCCGGGCTGCTTGAGCGCGACGGTTGCGGCGATGTCGATCACGCGCATCATCGGGTTCGTCGGCGTCTCGATCCAGAACATCTTCGTGTTCGGCTTGATCGCCGCGCGCACGGCGGCGAGATCGGTCATGTCGACGAACGTCGAGCTCAGCCCGAACCGTTCGAGCACGCGCGTGAAGAGCCGGTACGTTCCGCCGTAGGTGTCGTCGCTGACGACGACGTGATCGCCGGCCGAGAGCAGCCCCGTGATCGCGTTCTCCGCGCCGAGCCCCGAGGCGAACGCGACGCAGTGCTTCGCATCTTCGAGCGCGGCGAGCTGGACCTCGAGCGCGTTGCGCGTCGGGTTGGCGACGCGCGAGTAGTCGAACCCTTTGTGCTCGCCGACCGCGGTCTGCGTGTACGTCGACGTGGCATAGATCGGAACGATCGTCGCCCCGGTTGCCGGGTCGGCTCCTTGCCCTGCATGAATGGCGCGCGTCGCGAAGTCCATGAGCCTCCAAATACGCCCTAGTACGCGAAGGTTCCGTCGGGCCGCGAGACTTGGTACAGTCCTGCAAACGACCCCGGACCGCGGCCCATCCAGAGCAGCTTGACGTAGCGGCCGCGGCGCGTGCGGATCAGCAGCACGCCGTCGGGCATCGTCGTGCAGTTCGGGATCGAATACCCGATCGAGCCTTGCGTCCGCATGCACGGAAAAGTATCGGCCTGGTACTGCGCGAGCCGCTCGCTGGTGCGGTCGTTGCGCCAGTGCGCTGCGGTTACCGCGTCAAACGCGACGCCGCGCGGACTTCCGAACGGCGGCGAGCGCGCGGGGTCGTTGCCGTTCGGGAAGAACACGCCGCCGTACGGAAAGTACCAGCCGGCATCGTCGTCGGCATGACTCGCCGGCGTGTCCGGCGCGCCGGGTGTGAACGGCGTCGGTGGCCGTGTCATTGCGCCGGGTGCGGCGACCAAGCCGCCGCAGCGAAACGCATGTGCGTCGTACGATGCGAACAGGTCGGCTTCGTCCGGCGTGCCGACGACGCGCGCCGTACCGTCGTCGTCGAACGCGACGCCGTACCCGTTCGCGATGTCCCCGCAGCCGATCGCGAGCGTGGGGTACACGATCACCCGAAGCGAGGCCGTCGCGTGGGCTGGTTCGTCGAACGTCGCCGTGACGCGGCCGATTCCCGGCTGCGTTCCGACGACGAGAAGTTTGCCGCCGTACGAGCCGCGGCTCTGCAGCGGTCCTTCGAGGCTCCACGAAGGTTCAGGCGCCGTGTACGGCACCGGCGTCACCGTCGCCGCCACGCTGCCGCCGAACAGCGTCGCCGTATAGCCGGCTCGCGGCGGGATGCCGATCAGCAGCGGGTGACCGGGTCCGGCGCCGTACGGTGCGAACAGCGTTCCACCGGCGTCGGTCGCAACCGTCGCGCGAACGTGCGCCGGTGGTGGCGGCAGGCGCACCGGGATCCTGATGACCGGCGCGACCGTTTGAATGCGATCCGCGAAGTCGCCGCCCGCAGGAGCGGCGGCAAACGGACCGTGGCGAACCAGCTTGATCGTCGAGCCGCTGCGCGAACGAATCAGCCATACGCCGCCGGCAGCGCGCTCCGGGATTTCCGTGACGGCGTTGCGCCAGTCGCGCGCCGAGATCGTGTTGAACGCAGACTCCGGAACGTTTGCGCTAACGGCGCCGGCGGGAAAGCGAATCATCGGCTCGCTGAGCTGTGGGTCTGCGAACGTCTTGTAGCCTCGGCAGAAGAACCCATCCGCGGCGGCGGGTGGGAGCGCGAGATAGACGTCCGAATCGTCCGGCCCGCTCGATTGTATCGGATTCCCGCGCGCGTCGACGGCGAGCGAGATCGCTTCGCCGGGCGAATAGCATCGTAGCTCGACCGTGCCGTACCTGAAGACGTCGGCGCTGACTGCGGTGTT
>DASZGA010000323.1:0-2132 GCA_035939295.1 Candidatus Elarobacter sp.
CGTCGCGGAACCGATGCGACGGTTGGTTCAGCGCGGCGCGGCGACGACGGTGCGGATGTCGGTCTCTTCGCCGCCGTTGCGCGTGTAGTGCAGCGCGAGCAGATACGAGGTTCGCACCGCGGCGAAGGGAAGCTGCAGCACCGCGTGCCTCGTGCCGGGTGCGATCTCGCTTTCGGCAAGCGTCACGCCGGTGCTGTCTTGCAGCTCGACGTGCATCGCGCTCGTCTGCGGCTGCACGCGCAGTTTCAACGGATGCCCGGCGACGGCGCGTCCCTCGATGGAGACGATCCCGCTTGCCGGAGCGGACGAAAGCGTCTCCGCCGAGCGCAGCGCATCGCTCGGTGCGGCGGGCGGCGGTTTGACGGCGTTCGGCAGCAGCGCGATCCCCGAGACGGCCTTCGTCGCGCCGCGGTGAACGGTGATCTGCGCCGTCATCGGCAGCAGCCGAAATCTGCGCGGCACCGGGAGCCGCACCGTGCCGACGCGCGTAAACGCGGCCGACGCGACGATCGTGCCGGCGGGATCGAGCAGCGCGATCGTTCCGCGGTCGCCGAGCGCCAAATACGAGGCGAGAACGCTCTCGCCCCCGCCGGGTGCGTCGTCTCGCCGTGCGGAGAACGACAGCACGCGCGCAGGCGCGCTCGGCGCGATCGCCTTCGGCAAAACCGCAAACGGCGCGGCGACGGACGCGCCTGCCGCGCCCGCACCGGCAGATCCGGCGCCGGACGCCGCAACACCGCGCGCGTGCTGCGGAAGCGTGAGCGGCACCGCGCCGACGCAGCTCGCCGCGACGCCGACCGCCAATACGATGGCACCGAACCGCAGCGGGCGAAACGTCTGTACCGCCGGCGGCCGCGGCGCTTCGACGCGCAGCAGCAGCTGATCGGAGTAAATCTCCAGGAACATCGCGCGGTACGCGCCCGCGCGCGGCGTCGTCACTGCGAAGCGCGCGCTGCTCATCGACCCCGAGCCGGCCTCGACGGTGCCGAGCTCGTCGACCTCGCCGCCGCGCCGCACGCCGACGAGCCGGCTCGTCACGCCCGCATTCGCGGACGCCAGCCGCACCGAGTACCAGCTGCAGCGGTTTTCCTTGTCGACGCGTTCGACGCGAACGTCGGCAGCGACGCCGCCCGCGGCAAACTCGACGATGCACTGCTTCCCGCGCCGCAGATCGCCGCGGCGATACGGCGCCGGCGCGTTCACGCGGTCGCCGCGGGCGCCGGCGCGATGCACGCGAGGGCGCGCCGCCGCGCCTCCTCGCTGTTGCACGAGAGCAGCGCGCGCGCCGCTTCGCGCGCCGTCTCGAAGTCGCCGGTCGCCGCGTGCAGCTCGGTGATTCGCGTCAGAACCTCGACGTAGAGCGCTTCGAACTGTTCGGCGCGCCGCTCGAGGCACGGCTCCGGTGCCTCCGCCGCCATCACGCGGTCGGCGTAGATGCGCTGTGCGATGCGGTAGTGGTGCTTCGCGCCGTCGAGCGAGCCGCGCGCGTCGTCGATCCGGCCTTGTTCGACCCGGTCGACGAAGCGGTGCACGTCGACCGCGACGGTTCGCACGTTCACCCGCACCTCGCCGGCGGTCTCGAAGTAGCGCTCGGGATCGATCGACGGCACCGCCTCGGCGATCGCGCGCCGAATCCGGCTGAGCGTCGTGCGCAACCCTTGCGAGGCGACCGCGTGATTCATCCCGGGCCAGAACGCCTCGATCAACTTTTCGCGCGTCGTACGGCACTCCGGCTCGAGCGCGACGAACGCGAACACCTGCTGGTCGCGCCGTCGCGAGAACGCGACGGGCCGCCCCGCCAGCTCACAGCGAAACCGGCCGAACACGTTCACCGCCATCAGCGGCGGGAGCGAAACTGTGGGCCGGTCGAGCGGAACGGACGCCGGCGAACCGACCACGGCGGGTGCCGCGAGCCGCGCGAGGATACGGTACGGCCGCAGCCCGCTGCGCGTTCGCACGATCGGAAGCCCGAGCTGTTCGAGCCGCGTCGTCTCGTGCTCGGTGCCGGGCCAGCCTTTGCGCAACGCGCCGAAGAACGCCTCGATCGCGGCGGCGTCCTCGAACCCTTCGCGCTCGACGAACTCGACCAGCAGATGGCCGTTGCGCCCGTGCCAGTGCGAGAACGCGTCGCG
>DASZGA010000324.1:0-2850 GCA_035939295.1 Candidatus Elarobacter sp.
GTTCCGGCGTCGCTGCGGTAGAGGTTCGTCAGCAAGTTGAACAGCGTGCTCTTCCCGGCGCCGTTTGGACCGATCAGCGCGGTGAGCGTACCGGCCGGCACCGTGAACGAGACGTCGTCGACCGCGAGCACACCGCCGAACGCCTTGCGAAGCCCCCGCACGTCGAGCGCAGGCGCGTCCGCGCGTGCAGATGCGGCGGCAGGTCGAGCCGTCACGTCGTGACCCCGCCAGGGGGCATCGCGGGCTTCGCGCCGCTGCGCGCCCGGCGCGTAAGCGCCGGTGCGATGACGCCGAGAATCCCCTGCGGCAAGAGCAGCAGACCGCCGACGAGGACGATCCCGGCGAACAAGGTCTTCGCCTGGTTCAACGGCTGAATCGCCGTCGGGAGGAGCACGAGCAGCAGCACGCCGAGCAGCGGTCCTGCTAGCGAGCCTTCCCCGCCGATCACCAGCATCGTCACGTACTCGAGCGAGCGCGGCGTGCTGACCATATCGGGTGAGAGAAACTGAAAGTAGTACGCGTACAAGCTTCCGGCGAGCGACGCGCACGCTGCGCTGATCAGGAACGCGTACAGCTTGTAACGCGGCACGTCGATTCCGAGCGCGAGCGCCGCCGTCTGATCGGTTCGGATTGCGCGCAGCGCTCGGCCGAAGTCCGAGCGCAGCAGGTTCGCGAGCAGCACGAACACTGCGAGCGCGACGCTGCACACCAGGTAATAGTTCGCGCGCGGATCGGCGAACGTGTAGCCGGGGACGGAGAAGTGCGGCACGCCGGTGAGTCCCGAGGGGCCGCCGGTGAAATCGCTCAGGCCGACCGTGAGCGAGTCGACGAGCAGCCCGAACGCCAGCGTCGCGAGCGCCATGTAGATCCCGCGCAATCGCACGGTGAGCAGCGACACGACGACGGCGCACAGCAGCGAGGCGACGAGGCCGATCGCGATTCCGGCGAGCGGCGGCTTCCCGAACCGCACCGTCGCGATCGCGGCGCCGTAGCCGCCGATCGCGACGAACGCCGCGTGTCCGAGGCTGATCTGCCCGGCATAACCCATCAGCACGTCGAGCCCCATCACCGCGATGAAGATGATCGCGGCGATCGTCAGCGAGCTGAGCGCGCCGCCGGGCAAGACCGCCGGCAGCACGGCGATGACCGCTACCGCAGCGATCACTGCGGCGCGCGCGACGCCGGGATCGATCCGCGCCCGCACGCCGATCGCATGCGTTGCCGCCGCGCGGTTGTCTTCGCGCCGCGCACCGCGACCGAACAGCCCGTTCGGGCGCCACACGAGCACGACGATCAGCAGCGCGATCGCGATCGTCGTCGCGAAGATCGACGAGGCATACCCGGCGCCGAGCTGCTGGATCAGTCCCAGCCCGAGGCCGCCGAGGAGCGCGCCGAGGAACGAGCCCATCCCGCCGATCGCGACCGAGATGAACCCGTACACCGTGAAGAACCGTCCGCCGTCGAACTGCAGCGAGACGATCGGCCCGATGGCGATGCCGCTCAATGCGCCGAGCACCGCTGCGGCCGTGTACGAGAAGATGCGCACGCGCTCGACGTCGATCCCCATCAGCGTCGCGGCCGCGGGGTTCTCCGCGCACGCGCGCAGCGCTTTGCCGAACGTCGTCCGCTGCAGCACGTACCACAGCACCGCGATCACGACCGCGGTGATTCCGATGTCCCAGAACGCCTGCGTAGGAACGTGCGCATTGCCGATGGCGACGGGCTGGTAACCCGAAAACGGAGGAAGCTGATACGGCTGGCTCCCCCACACCAGCAGCGCCGCGCCTTCGAACACGGTCAGCAGACCGCCCGTAAGAATCACCATCCCGCTCGGCGGCAGCCGGCGCAAACCGGGCGCGAACACCAGCACGGCAACGAGAAATCCGACGATCGCCGCAACCACGAGCGCCGCAAGCGCGGCGAACCCCGCGGGCCAGCCGAGCGACGTTTCGAACGAGTATGTCGCGAGCGCGCCGAGGACGACGAACGCGCCTTGCGCGAGGTTCACCGTTCCGGTGACACGGTAGACGAGCGCGAACCCGATCGCGACCAGCGCGAAGACGGAGCCTTGGACGAGCCCGCCGAGCGCGATCGCGAGCGCGGCGTCCACGCTAGCGGACGGGATCGCCGCCGGGTTTGCTCACGGGGACGAATAGCTCTTTGCCGGCGTCGTATCGCACCATCACCGCGTTGCCCACGCCGAGCCCGCGATGGTCGCCGGCGCGGAAGTCGTACACGCCGTGCGTCCCGACGTAGCCGTGCAGGTTGTCGATGTAGTCGCGCACTTGTGCCGCGGTCGCGTTGGTACCGAGATGTCGCAGCGCGTCGACGACGATCATTCCGGCGTCGAACCCGAGCCCTTGTCCGAGATCCGGCCTGCTCGGCGCGATCGCTTTGTCGAATTCTTCGATCGGCGTGCGCAGCGGTCCGCGAATGTCTTTCGGATCGCGGAAATATTGCACGCCCGCGAAGTACAGCTCCTTGGGCAGGAACTTCGTGTACTGCTTCATCTGCGCGTAGATGATGTTGCCGTTGCCCGCGCCGATCGGGATGTCGAGACCGGCGCCCGCGATGTCGCGCAGCACGGTGCCGAACGGCGTCCCGGTCGTCCACGCGACGAGCACCTGCGGGTTCGCCGCCTTCACGCGCTGCAGCTGCGCGGTGACGGTGACGTCGCTCGGGTTGAAGTGCTCCTTCGCGACGAGCTGGGTCCCCTTGTTCTCCGGCGCGGCGAAGGCGGCGTCGAAGTTGCGCTCGGCGTCCTGACCGGTCGCGTCGGTCGAGGTCATCACGGCGATCCGGTTCCAGCCCTTCTTGTGGAAGTAGCGGACCATGATCAGCGCCAGGTCT
>DASZGA010000325.1:0-1741 GCA_035939295.1 Candidatus Elarobacter sp.
CGGTACGAGTGCAGGAAGTACGCCCACGCGCCGTCGGCGAGACCCTCGGCGAACGGGTGCGTGCGCTCGATCACCAGATCGTTCCAGCCCATGTGCGGGACGCGGGGTGCGCTCGTGAAGCGGCGTACCTCACCGGGTAGAATACCGAGGCCGACGGTGCCCCCGTACTCGTCGCTGGAGTCGAACAACACTTGCATTCCGACGCAAATGCCGAGGAACGGGCGCCCGGCGGCGACCGTCTCCCGCACCGCCCCGTCCAGCCCACGCTCGCGGAGCGCCTCCATCGTCGCGCCGAACGCGCCGTCGCCCGGCAGAATCGCCGCGTGGGCGCGCACGACATCGCGCGGATCCTCGGTCAGCGTGAAGGACGCACCGCGCCGCTCGAGCGCCGCGAGCAGCGAGCCCACGTTTCCCCCACCGTAGTCGATCACCGCGATCCGCTCGGACTGCATCAACTCCTGGCTTCGCTCGCCGGCGCCGCGTTGCTTGCCGTCGCGCTCGCCGCCTGCGCCGGCGGCGGCACGACGAGCCCCGCGCCGATCGTGCAGCCGCCCGGACCCGGCTCCAACGGCGGCCCGACCTCCGCGCCGTCGACGGCACCCAGCGTCGCACCGACCGCAACGCCGTTGCCGACACCGACCCCGGTGCCGACCGCGAGCGTCCCGCCCGCACCGGCGGCCGATCCGAACTTGCACGTGCCGGCCGGTTTTCTCGTCAGCACGATCGCGCACGTCGGCGGCGCGCGCCAGCTCGCGGCGCTGCCGAACGGCGATCTGATCGTCGGCACGAACGGTACGGCCATTGCGATCGTTCCGAACGCCGAAAGCGCCGGCGCGGCCGGCGCGCCGGTCACGTTCGCGACGATCAACGACGCGCCGGCGCAAGGCGTCGCGTACGGCAACGGCAACGTCTTCGTCGCGACGCAGTTCGGCGTGTACCGCATCCCGTACGCCACCGGCGCGCGCAGCGGGACGCCGCAGAAGATCGCATCGGTGCGCCCCGGCGGAAGCTCCGATCACACGACGAGCTCGGTGACGGTGAGCGGCTCGACGCTCTACGTCAGCGTCGGCTCGTCGTGCAACGCGTGCGTCGAGACCGATCCGACGCGCGCAACAGTGCAGCGAATGGATCTCAACGGCGGCGGGATGACCGCGCAAGCACGCCGCTGGCGCAACGCGATCGGGATCACGACCGACCCGACGACCGGCAACGTGTGGGCCGGCGGCGCCGGACAGGACAATCTTCCGCAAGGCCACCCGTACGAATATCTCGACGCCGTTTCCACCCGCACCGCACCCGCCGACTACGGCTGGCCCGACTGCGAAGAGAATCACGTCGCGTACACGCAAGGCGCGAACTGCACCAACGTCGTCGTGCCGGCGGTCATCATTCCCGCGTACTCGACCATCATCGGCGTGACGTTCTATCCTGCCTCGCAGACCGGCGCGTACGTGTTCCCCGCGAGCTGGCGCGGCGGGCTGTTCGTGAGCATGCACGGCTCGTGGCACACCGCCGGCAACGTTCCGATCGCGCCGCCGCACGTCGCGTTCGTCCCGTTCTCAGGCGCCGCACCGGCGCGCGCGGCGAACTGGAGCGATCCGACGACGCAGTGGAGCGACTTCTTCAACGGCTTCCAGGACGCGTCCGGAGCGCGCTTCGGCCGGCCGACGGGCGTCGCCGTCGGCGCGCAAGGCAGCCTGTTCGTCGCCGACGACGACACCGGCGCGATCTACCGCATCCG
>DASZGA010000326.1:0-3492 GCA_035939295.1 Candidatus Elarobacter sp.
CTGCAGCCGGCCGAGGTCGTCGCGCGGATGCGGGCGGCGATGGACGCCGCGCCGGCGTGACGTTCTACGACGTCGCGAAAGTCGTCGTCAGCGGGATCTTCCACACGATCTTCCGCGTGCGTGTGATCGGCGCCGAGAAGGTTCCGAAAGACGGCCCGCTGATCGTCGCCGCCAACCACATCTCCAACCTCGACCCGCCGCTGCTCGGCGTCGCGCTGCCGCGCCCCGTGTCGTACATGGCGAAGAAAGAGCTCTTCGCGATCCCCATCCTCAAAGCGATCATCCCGCGCTTGAACGCCTTCCCCGTCGACCGGGAGGCCGGCGGAACGGCGGCGATCCGCGCCTCGCTGCGGCTCTTGAAGGAAGGCCGCGCCGTCGGCATCTTCCCCGAGGGCGGCCGCAACCTCACCGGGGCGAACGAGGAGAAGGCCGGCGCGGCGTTCCTGGCCGCCGCCTCCGGCGCGCCCGTCGTCCCGGCCGCTATCGTGGGGACCCGGAAGCTCCGTCCGTTCGGCCGGGCGACCGTGATCTTCGGCGATCCGATCCACGTCGTGCGGAACCGGCAGTCGGACGGAGGCGATTTGGAGAAGGGAGCGGCCAAGATCATGCAGCGGATCCGCGCGCTCGAGGAGAGCAATCGGTGATCATCAAGCGGGCCAAGACCCAGGGCTTCTGCTTCGGCGTGGCCATCACGGTCAAAAAGGCCGAGGAAGCGGTCGAGCGCCTCGGCGCGGGCGTGACGACGCTCGGGCACGTCGTGCACAACCCGCAGATGGTCGCGCAGCTCGAGGCCAAGGGGCTGAAGAACGCAAGCCACGTCGACGAGGTCGACACCGAAGCGATGTTCGTCCGCGCGCATGGCTTGCCGGTCGAGGTCCTGGACCGCGCCAAAGAGCGCGGGCTCACCGTCATCGACGCGACCTGCCCGATGGTCACCAAAATCCACGTGCAGGCCGAGAAGCTCCGCGACGAAGGCTACAAGATCGTCGTCGTCGGCGACCCCAACCACCCCGAGGTGAAGGGAACGCTCTCGCACGTCCCGGGCGCGTGGTGCATCACCAGCGCCGAAGACGTCGAGAAGCTGCCGCGCGCCAGCCGCGTCGGCGTCGTCGTGCAGTCGACGTGGAACGGACCGAGCTTCACCGAGATCGTCCGCAAGCTCAGCGACAAGTACTACGAAGTGCGTGCGATCAACACGATCTGCACCGACACGAAGAACCGGCAGAGCGAGGTCGACGCGCTCTCGCGCGAGGTCGACGTGATGGTCGTCGTCGGCGGGAAGACCTCGGCGAACACCAAGCACCTCGCCGAGCTGGCCGCGATGAACGGCGCGCGCGCATACCACATCGAAGGACCCGGCGAGCTGCAGGCGGAGTGGTTCGCCGGCGTGGGAACGGCCGGGCTGATGTCGGGAGCCTCGACGCCGGGCTGGCTGGTCGATCAGGTCGCGGACCGGATGGATGCGCTCGCCGGCGACCCTCGATAGCCTCGAAGCCGCCCTCGAGGCGGCGGTCGCGCGGTTCGACGACGGCTCCGCCACCAGCGCCCAGATCCGGTACCATTTCGGCTTCGGCGACGAGGGACGGCGCGGGAAGCGGCTGCGCTCGCGGCTTGTCCTGGAGGTCGCGGAAGAGGAAGGCGGCCGCGTGGAGGACGCGCTGGACGCGGCCTGCGCGGTCGAGATCGTCCACGAGTTCTCGCTCATCCACGACGACATCGAGGACGGAGACACGTTGCGGCGCGGCCGCGAGGCGGTCTGGTCGCGGTACGGGCTCGCCCACGGCATCAACGCCGGCGACGCGCTCTGCTCGGTCGCGTACCTGACCCTGCTCGACGGGAGCCGGGCCCCGGCCGAGACGAAGGTCGCGATGAACCGCGTCCTCCTCGCCGCGCACCTCGCGATGTGCAGCGGGCAGGGACGGGACATTGCGTTCGAGACCGAACCGCGGGTGACGATGGAGGACTACCGGGCGATGATCGGCGGCAAGACCGCGGCGCTCTTCGGCGCGGCCTGCGAGCTCGGGGCGCTCGCGGCCGGCGCATCGGCGGAGCGCGCCCGCGCGTACGCCGG
The DNA here is from genome assembly GCA_035939295.1 of Candidatus Elarobacter sp. GTDB lineage: Bacteria > Vulcanimicrobiota > Vulcanimicrobiia > Vulcanimicrobiales > Vulcanimicrobiaceae > Vulcanimicrobium. The sequence goes on from DASZGA010000326.1 coordinate 2,072, forward strand.
GCTGGGCTGCGCCTACGGAACCGCCTTTCAAATCGAAGACGACGTGCTCGGAATCTGGGGCGACTCGGCAACGACCGGGAAGCCGTGCGGCGCCGATCTTGCCAAACGGAAGTGGACCTTTCCCGTCGTGTGGGCGCTCGGCGGCTCGCCGTCCGAAGCGCGCGAGACGGTCGCCGCCGCGTACGCTTCGGGGACCGCGCTGAGCGGAAGGCAGGTGGGCGAGACGCTGGCCGCGCTCGACCGGCTCGGCGCGCGCGACGCCGCGCTTCGCGCCGCGCGGGCGGAGCTGGCGGAAGCCGACGCCGTCGCCGCCGCGCGCGGGATCGACCGCAGCGGACGGGTCCGCGCGTTCTTCGGGCGCGCCGCACGGCGGATCGCGTGAGCGCATCGGCCCGCGCTTCGTTCGCGCCGGAGACGGCGGCGCGGAGCTGGTTCACGCCGCTCACGGCGATCCTCGGCGCGGGCTTGCTGCTGCGCCTGCTGTTCATCGGCAGCCAAGGCTTTCACAACGACGTGAGCGCGTTCGAGTCGTGGACGCTCACGCTGCGCGACAACGCGCCCTGGAACTTCTACGGCAAGGCCGGCTTCTCGGACTACCCGCCCGGGTATTTCGTCGTGCTGTGGGTGCTGGCGAAAATCTACGCGCTGATTCCCGGTTCGGCGAACGACGCCGCGCACGGCTTTGCGATCTTGCGCACAGTGGTGAAGCTGCCGGCGATCGCCATGGACTTGATCAATGCGAGCGTGGTGTACGCGATCGTGCGCCGGTACGCCGCGCAGAACATCGCGCTGCTTGCGGCGGCGTTGCTCGCGTTGAATCCGGCGGCGATCTACGTCTCCGCGTACTGGGGTCAGGTAGACTCGGTCTCGTGGGGGTTCGTGCTGATCGCGCTGTGGTGCGTGCTGCGCGCCGGCGACGATCCGCAGAAGACGGTCTCGCGCGTGACCTGGGCGTGGCTCGCGTTCGCGTTCTCGCTGCTGATCAAGCCGCAGGCCGCGACGATCGGCGTCTTATTCCTCGCCTACCCGTTCGCGACCGGCGATCCCGGGGTGCGCGCGCTGCGGCTCAAGGCGACTGGGATCGGCATCGCGGCGTCGCTCGCAATGGCCGGTTTGACCGGATTGCTGTTCCATCCCGCCGCGGATGTGTTCGGGTGGCTGTTCGGCCGCTACGCGTTCGGCAGCGGAGTGTACGTGTACAACACGGTGAACGCGTTCAACCTGTACGCGATACGTCAGGAGTTCTGGCAGCCCGACAGCACGCCGCTCAGCTTCTTCGGCATACCCGTCGGCTCGCTCTCCGTGTGGGGAATCGCCTTGGTGGCGGCCGCGACGCTGCTCATCGTGGGGCGCTACGTCCAGCGCCGAGACGATCGTGCCTTGCTGGAAGGCGCGATGCTGTGCGCGCTGGCGTTCTTCGT
>DASZGA010000327.1:0-2717 GCA_035939295.1 Candidatus Elarobacter sp.
GACGCGGTCCGCACGCACGACCAGCGTTTCGACGTCACCGAAGAGATCGAGGTCGAGCTCGCGAGCGTCGACGAGGTGCGCGCGATGGCGTACGACGGTCGAATCGCCGCCGGCTCGCAAGTCGCCGCGGCGCTCGTCGCACTCGCGCATCTCGGCCGCTAGTACGGCCGCAGCACGCGACGTCTGCTCGCCGGCGCCGAGCCGACGGCGGGCCGGTAGAGCGCGCCTCGCAGTGCCGAAAGCGTGCCGAACGGGTAGACGCGGTCGGCGCCGGCGGCGACGACGTGCAGATCGCGGCGCCCGACGCCCCACGGCGCGAGCGCGCCCAGGCAGTCGTCGCCGAGAACGTCAAGCCCGGGCGAATACGGCGTGAGCGCGGGGACGACGACCAGCGTTCGCGAGCCGAGAAACGCCGGCGCGGTGACCTCGCCGCCGAGATGCAGCGACGGATGCAGATGACCGATCATCGTGCGGTCCGCCGCGCCGGAAGGACGATCGCCATGGACGAGCGTCCAGCCGTCGCGTTCGCACGCCTCGACGGTTTCTCCGAGCACCGCGACGCCGCGCGTGCGGCCTTCGTGGTTCCCGGCTACGATCGTCACCTGCGCTTGCGCGCGGAGCGCGTCGAGCGCGGCGCGAACCGCACGCGCGGCGCCTTCGCTCAACCCTGCACCATGAATCGCGTCGCCGAGGAACACGATCTCGCAAGCCGCGTAACGCTGCACTGCAAGCCCGATCGACGCGACGATCTCGGTCGTGCTCCACAACGGCAGCGCCGCCCCGCCGCCCATCACGTCTTCGTAGCCTAAGTGCGCGTCGGCGCAAATCAGCGCACGCGCAGCGGTGAGTAACGCGAACCCGCCGGGAAGCGCAAGCACGCCGTTCGCGAGCGGATGCTGCTCGCACGCGGGAGCGGGCTTCATCAAAGCAACCGCAGCTGGCGTGGCGGGGACTGAACGACGGCGGCGACGACGTCGTCGTTTGCCGCGCGCGCGAGGTGTGCGTTCTCTTCAGCCTGCGTTTCGCCGAGGACGGCGAGGACGCGTTCGTGCAGCGCTTCGATCATGCTCGGACGGTCGTCCATCACGACCGAGTCCCCAAACGACGAGGTGACGATCCCGAACGTGAACGGCGTCGCCGCCGCCGGATGCAGCACGCGCGGCTCGCCCTCGAGCCCGGCGAGGTACGCGCGCGCGCCGGGCGCGTCGAGCAGCTCGTGCGTCACCACGCGAACCGTCTCGCGAACGAGCGGGAAGTCGCGATCCGCCTTCCACAGCCGGTCGAAGATCTTGGCAGCGTTCCAGCGCAGCGCGCCGCCGCGGATCGAGCGGCCGCCGGCGCGGCGCAGCACCAGCAACCCGGTATTCGCGACGTAGCGGAACTGCTGCCGCAGCAGCCAGCCCGAGCGCAGCCCGTCGAGCAGATCGTCGTCGAAGCCGTCGAGGTGGAGCAGCGAACCCCACGCCGCGTCCGGCACGTGCCTGCGGCGTGGCAACGCGACCAGAAATCCGTTGTCGTCGGTCGTCAGCGCCGAGTTGATCCGCAGCGTGCGGTGCAGCCGCGCGCCGACCATACGCGCGAGCGTCTCGTTGACGCGCCGCCCAGCGCCGGTGTGGAAGACCGCGGTCTGCCGCTCGTCCATCCGATAGATCTCCACGATCGGATGCGTCGCGTCCGGGACGCCGGAGAGCGCGAGCTGCTGCGCGATGTAGCGCACGACGTGCGCCGCCTCGACGCCCTCGAGCGCGTACCGCCGCCGCAAATACGCGAGCGCCCCTTGCGTCCCGCCAGCGCGCAACGCATCGACAACGCCGTTGCGCAAGACGTCTATCTCCGCGGCGAGCGCGCGCGGGATCCCTCTGAGATGCGAGCTCCACTGCGGAACGGTCGGCCGTCCGGCGTGCGGCTCGACGCGCAGCCCGCGCGGGCCGATCTCTTTCACGCGCAGCGTTCGCCCTTCCAGCAGAAAGACGTCGCCTTCGCGCAGCGACGATGCGAACGACTCGTCGAGCCGGCCGATCCCGTGGCCGCCGGAGCCCGCGACCGGGATCGTCGACTCGTCCGGGATCGTCCCGACGTTCTCGAAGTACGCGCTCGACGGCTCGCGCCCGAGCCCGTACACCGCCTCGCCGTCGGTGCCGACGCGGCGAACGTGCGCCTCCTCCGGACCGACACCGCCGCCGCTCAAGTACGCGACGCACGCGCGCAGATCGTCCTCGCGCAGGTCTCGATACGGATACGCGCGCCGCGCGAGCGCGAGCATGTCCGCGATCGCGACGCGCTTGTCCGGGATGCACAGCCCGACCAGCCACTGTGCGAGCACGTCGAGCGGCGCGTCCGGGACCGCGATCTCTTCGATCACGCCGTCGCGGATGCAGCGGCGCGTCGCCGCCGCTTCGACGATGTCGTCGCGGTCTTGTGCCAAAACGACGCCGGTCGCAACGGCGCCGGGACGATGCCCGGCGCGACCGACACGCTGCAGCGTCGGCGTCATCCCGCGCGCGCCGCCGAGGACGATCACGCGGTCGACGTAGCCGATGTCGACGCCCAGCTCCAACGAGCTAGAGCACACGACCGTCCGCAGCTTTCCGCTGCGCAGCTCGGCTTCGGTGCGATGACGCACGTTGCGCTCGAGCGCGCTGTGGTGGACGCCGATTCGGCGGTCGCGGCGCGCCGTCTCGGTCCGCGGCGCGTTCTCCGGAACCGCGATCTCCTCC
>DASZGA010000328.1:0-5273 GCA_035939295.1 Candidatus Elarobacter sp.
GTCGATGTCGAGCGACTTCAGCGCGTCGACGGCGATCGGCCGCAGCTGCGGGCAGTACGGATCGGCGAACGAGACGTGCGTCGTCACCGGACCGTCGTAGAACGTATCCTTGCGGCCGCTCGTGCGGTCGACGATCTGATCGGCGACGACCATCGAGCCGGGCTTCACGTGCGGCTGCAGCGAGCCGCACGCGGTCGGCCCGATGATGCGTGTGACGCCGAGCGCTTTCATGGCGTACGCGTTCGCGCGGTAGTTGATCGACTGCGGCGGGTAGCGGTGGTCTTTCCCGTGGCGCGGCAGAAAGGCGACCTTCTTGCCGGCGATCTCGCCGAGCGCGATCTTGTCCGAGGGGGTCCCATAGGGTGTCTCGACCCAGACCTCGCGCGGGTTCTCGATGAGCGAGTAGAACCCCGACCCGCCGTAAACGCCGATCTCGGCGCGTTCGTCCGTACTGTACATTGCGCGCCTAGTTAGGACGTAGGGGCCTCAATCTCCGCTCGCGCGCGGCCCCGGGGAATCGTGCGCTGCTCGCGTTGTTGCCGCGCGCGGCTGCGTGGGGGGCGCGGAGCCTGGGGCGGAGCGCCGTCAAACTCTCAGATTTCATGGACTAGGGCTCGCACCCTAGTCCATGAAATCTGAAGGCTTGAGCTCCTCGATGAACTTCTTGAATTTGCCGGCGTCTTCGGGCTCGGGGGATTTGTCGGGGACAGTCTCTTCGAGCGCGATCTTGTCGCTGACGAAGATCGGGGCTTGCATCCGCAGCGCGAGCGCGATCCCGTCGGAGGGGCGGGCATCGATCTCTTGCACCTCGCCGTTCGTTCGTACGATCAGCTTGGCGAAGAACGTCGAGTCCTTGATGTCGTGGATGACGATCTGCTCGAGCTTCGCCGAAAGCGACTCCAGCAGCGTCCGCATCAGGTCGTGCGAGAGCGGGCGGGGCACGGCGGTCCCCTCGAGCGCCAAAGCGATCGCCGTGGCCTCGAACGGTCCGATCAGGATCGGGAGGTAGCGCTTGCCCTCGAGGTCCTTGAGGATGACGACGGGGTCATGCGTGAGGAGATCGATTCCCAGCTTGTCGACCTTCATCTGCCGCATCGGAGGGTACTCCGGGGGGTCGGAGGCCGAATCCTCCGGTATGCCGTACCGTGCCGCTCCGTGGCATTGTCATGCGGCATCGTCGGCCTTCCGAACGTCGGGAAGTCGACCATTTTCAACGCGCTGACGCGCTCGGCGCAGGCGCTCGCGGCGAACTATCCGTTCGCCACCATCGAACCGAACGTCGGCGAAGTCCCCGTCCCGGACGCGCGTCTCGGCGTGCTCGCCGAACTGAGCGAGTCGGAGAAGATCGTCCCGGCGACGATGCGCTTCGTCGACATCGCCGGCTTGGTTCGCGGCGCGTCGAGCGGCCAGGGGCTCGGAAACGCGTTCCTCTCGCACATCCGCGAGACCGACGCCGTCGCGATGGTCGTGCGCTGCTTCGAGGACGCGAACGTCACCCACGTCGAGGGCGATCCGGATCCGCTGCGCGACATCGAGATCATCTCGATCGAGATGGCGCTGGCCGACTTGGCGTCGCTGCAGAAGCGGCGCGACAAGCTGCAGCGCGAGGTCCGTGCGAACCCCAAAGAGGCGCCGAAGCTCGCCGCGCTCGACCGGCTCGTCGCGGCGCTCGAGGCGGGGAAGCCGGCGCGCGGGTTCGCGTCCGACTCGCCGGAGGCCGAGCTGGCGCGCGAGGCGTTTCTGCTCACCGCGAAACCGATGTTGTACGTCGCGAACGTCGACGAAGCGCAGATCGCGAACCCCGGGCCGATGGCGCAGGCGGTGTTCGCGCACGCGAAATCCGAGAACAGCCGCGCGATCGCGTTCAACGGCAAGATCGAGTCGGAGTTCGCCGGGATGAGCGACGAGGACGTCGAGATGTTTCGCGGCGACTACGGGATCACGTCGGGCGGGCTCGACCGGCTGATCGTCGAGGCGTACGACCTCCTCGGGCTGATGACGTTTCTCACCACCGGGCCGAAAGAGACGCGCGCCTGGACGATCGAAAAAGGCACCAGAGCGCCGCAAGCCGCCGGCAAGATTCACACCGACATCGAGCGCGGTTTCATCCGGGCCGAGATCGTCTCGTACGAAGACTACGTCACCTACAAGACGATGGACGCGATCCGTTCCGCCGGCAAGCTCCGCTCCGAGGGCAAGGAGTACGTCATGCAAGAAGGCGACGTCGTCGAGTTCCGCTTCAACGTCTGACGACGCCGCGATCAGCGGCGCGGCGGCGCGGTCGCTGAGGGGCGTTCGTAGGGGCCCGGGACGATGTAGAATTGCTTGTCCCACGGGAAGAATGTGATCGTTCCGGTCAGCTCGCCGGCGAACGCGATGACGATCGCCGCGATCCCGCAGGTCGCGAAGGCGCGCGTATCGCGACCTTTGCCCTTGCGGAGCGCCCGCGTAAACGCGTACGCCGGGACCGCGAGGCAGGCGACCCAGATCGCCATGAACGCAGGCCAGTTCATCGTCGGGATCGCGGTGCGGAGCATCGCGGGGAACGCCGTGGCCATCATGAACCCGAGGATTCCGAACACGAATCCAAAGAGACCCCCGAAGGCCATTGAAAGCGCCGCGAGCGCGGGGTGGACCGGTTCGTCAGGTACGTGATGCACACCCGACGAATTCGCGAGAGCGAGGAGGCTCTCCGTCGCGGTGAGGTGATGCAAGAGGCGACGTCGTCGAGGTCCGCTTCAGCGTCTGACGACGCCGCCTCCGCGTGCGGTTACCGTGTTTACGGCAGGTTCGGATCGCCGGTCACAACTGCCGGATCGCCGGGATCCCACGACGGCATGGGGTCGCCGGGGCAGCCGTAGTCGGTCATGGAGTACGTGTACGTCCCTTGGTCGGCGTTGTTGTAGTATAGCTCGTAGACGGTCGTCATCGTCGCGTAGTGCCACGTGAGGACACCGTCGTCGCAGTAGATTTTGTCGCCGTGGCTGCGGCTCACCAGCACGACGCAGTAGCCGTAGCTGTCCGGCGTGCAGCCGCTGTGCGTCCTGCGGCCCTTTCCGGACGGTTGTTGCTGGCCGTCGGCGTGCTGCGCCGGCACGACGGACGTTCCGTTATGAGTTCCGCCGCAGGCGGTCAAGCTCGTTGCGGCGAGCGCGCAGCCGAGTGCGGCAATCATCAATGAACGCAAATGGACACCCTCCAAAGCAGCTCGATTGTGGCGGGATCGTCGCGATCCCCACGGCTGCCTTTGCGAGCGGGATGCACTTCCCTGTCGTTTTCGGACACAGCCGTGGGGCGACGAACGTGCGGTTTACGGGAGGTTCGGATCTCCGGTCGCTGCCGACGGCTCGGCGGGCGACCACGTCGCCGGCGGCGGGCAGCCGCTGGCGCCGATGTTCGAATACGTGAACGTGCCATAGAAGCTGCCGTGATAGTAGATGTTATAGATCGACTGGCCGTACCAGTAGGTGATCAGGTTCTCGCCGTCGTCGCAGGTGCGGTAGACGCCGCTCTGCTGAACCGAACCTACGCAGTACCCGTAGCTGTCTTGCGTGCAGCTTCCACCGCCGCCGCCGTGCACGACACGCTGGTGCGAGGTCTGGACGGCGTCGCGCGGAACCGGTGCGGAGCCGCCGCTACGGCCGCATGCGGTCAGGATCGCGGCACATGCGAAACCGGCCGCGATCGATTTCAAAAAGCGTTGCATCGGAACACCCTACACCCTTTCAAATGGCCGGCGGTCGTCGACCGCGGGCCGGGAAACGAAGGCTCCGGCGTTTCTCGGCTGACTAAGCGAGCACCTAGCGGCCGAGCGGGGCACAAGCGATCATGGCGTTCGCCATTTGGAGGGTTTGGCGCCAGGGGTTTTCGCTGAATGTCCTAAAGGAGCCGGACGGCTCAGGAGGCCACGTTTTCGATGTCCACAGCCGTTCCGGGTACCACCGCCGTTCGCGAAGTCAGCGTCTTTGGCGACGCGATCGCGTATTTCAACGAAGCGGCGGCCCTGCTCAATCTCGACCCGGGGATCAAGGCGATCCTCACCCATCCGTCTCGCCAGATCATCTTCTCGATCCCGTTTCAGCGCGACAACGGCGGGATCGAGGTCTACACCGGGTACCGCGTGCAGTACAACTTCGCGCGCGGGCCGGCGAAGGGCGGGATCCGTTTCCACCCCGGCGTCACGCTCGACGAGGTGACCGCGCTCGCGTTCTGGATGACGTGGAAGTGCGCCGTCGTCGATCTGCCGTTCGGTGGCGGCAAAGGCGGGGTTACCTGCGATCCGTCGACGCTTTCGATGTCGGAGATCGAGCGCATCACGCGGCGGTATGCGGCCGAGCTCGTTGAAGTGATCGGGCCGGATAAAGACGTTCCCGCACCTGACGTCAACACGACACCGCAGCATATGGCGTGGATCATGGACACGTACTCGATGCACGTGCGGCAGAACACGCCGGGCGTCGTTACCGGGAAGCCGCTGGACATCGGCGGATCGCGCGGGCGCGTCGAAGCGACCGGACGCGGGGTCTCGATCGTCGCGCTCGACGAGATGGCGCGGCTTGGGATCGATCCGAAAGGCGCGAAAGTCGTCGTTCAGGGATTCGGCAACGTCGGGTCGATCGCGGCGAAGATGTTCGCCGACGCGGGATGCACGATCGTCGGCATCAGCGACGTTACCGGCGCGTACGTGAACGACAACGGGATCGATATCGACGGGGCGATCGCGTACGCTCAAGAGCATCATTCGCTCGACGGGTACCGTGGCGGCGATAAGATGTCGAACCAGGCGATGCTCGAAGTGCCTTGCGATGTGCTTGTGCCGGCGGCGCTTGAGAAAGTGCTGACCGTTGATAACGCGCAACGGATCAAGGCGAGGCTGATCGTCGAAGGGGCGAATGGGCCGACTACGCCTGAGGCCGATCATATCTTTGCGAAGAACGGGATTACCGTTATTCCGGATATTCTTGCGAATGCCGGCGGTGTGACGGTGTCGTACTTCGAGTGGGTTCAAGACCGGCAGGGGTACTTCTGGAAAGAATCTGAAGTCAACGAGCGGCTCAAAGAAAATCTGCTGGATAACTTCGCCGCGGTTGCGGAGATTGCAAAGACGCGGGGCGTTAGTTATCGGACCGCATCGTATATGATCGCTATCGATCGGGTTGTGCGGTCGCTCAAGATTCGCGGGGTGTACGCGTAGGCGCGACCGCGATGTAGCGATTGTGGTTGGCCGCGGGGGCGGCGCATCACCACGTCGGGCACGCGAGCCCGCGCATCCC
>DASZGA010000329.1:0-6165 GCA_035939295.1 Candidatus Elarobacter sp.
TGCGAACCGCCGAGCGGCGAGCTTTCGGGAGAGAGCGGAACGCTGTGGAGCACGTCGTCTTCGGCGACGTCGTACCACCAGCCGAAGCTGATGTCGGGATAGATGCGGATCCGTCCGTCCGCATCGCCTTTCCCGATGAATCCCGTGAGGAGCGTCGCACCCTGCGCGCTCGCCGGATCGGCGATCACCCGTGCGACGATGTCGTCCAGCCGGACCTTGCCGGCGCCTGAGCCGCCTTTGGCGGCATCGGAATCAGCCATCGAAAACACCCCCATCGCCGCTCGCTTGCCGCGGCGGACTCGGCTGCTTCGCCACGACCCGGCGGACTCTTGCCTCGGCAGGCAACTCGTTCGCAAAGGCATATCCGGGCTCGGTGCCGCGACCGTGCCATCCCCTGCCCGTCCTCGTTGCGCTGCTCGTGGCGCTCGGCGCCTTGCCGGCAGCGGGGGCAGTGCCGCCGGACCCGGGTGCCGCGCTGCGCAGCGTGCTGCACTGGCGCGCGATCGGGCCCTTCCGCGGTGGCCGCACGATCGCGATCAGCGGCGTCCCGGGCCGGCCGCACGAGTTCTACATCGCCGCGGTCAACGGCGGGATCTTCAAGACGACCGACGCCGGCCGCATCTGGAATCCGATCTTCGACGATCAGCCGAGCGCGTCGGTCGGCGCGCTCGCGGTCGCGCCGTCGGCGCCCGACACCGTGTACGCGGGCAGCGGCGAAGGGCGGCAGCGCCCGGACCTCGCGGTCGGCGACGGGATCTACAAATCGACCGACGGCGGCGCGCACTGGACGCACCTCGGACTGCGCGACGCGCAGCAGATCGCGAAGATCGTCGTCGATCCGAAAGACCCGAACCGGCTCTACGTCGCGGTGCTCGGACATCCGTACGGCCCCAACCCCGAGCGCGGCGTCTATCGCTCGATCGACGGCGGCGTGACGTTCGACCGCGTGCTGTTCGCCGACGAGAACGCCGGCGCGTTCGATCTCGCGCTCGATCCGTCCGAACCGAAGACGCTGTACGCCTCGCTGTGGGCCGCGCGCCAACCGCCGTGGGAGACGACCGACGGCGGCTCGTTCGAACACCCGCAGTCGGGGACCGGGCTCTACAAGTCGACCGACGGCGGCACGACGTGGAAGCGTCTCGAGGGCGGTTTGCCGGCGCAGGCGCAAGGGCTCGGCCGCATCTCGCTCGCCGTCGCGCCGAGCGACCCCAAGCGCCTCTACGCGTTCGCCGACGTCGTGGTGAAAAACATGACCGGCAAAGGCGCCGGCGTCTACCGCTCCGACGACGGCGGCTCGGCGTGGACGCTGATGAACGAAACCGACCGCATCACCGAGCGCGGCTCCGACTTGGTGCAGCTCGCCGTCGATCCGCGCGACCGCGACCTCGTCTACGAGACGAACACCTCGACGTACAAGTCGACCGACGCGGGCAAGACGTTCGTTCCGCTGCGCGGTGCACCGGGCGGCGACGACTATCAGAGCATCTGGATCGCACCCGACGATCCGCGCACGATCTTGCTCGGCAGCGATCAGGGCGCGGTGATCACGGTGAACGGCGGCGCGTCGTGGACCTCGTGGTACAACCAGCCGACGGCGCAGTTCTACCACGTCATCACCGACGACCGTTTTCCGTACCGCGTCTACGGCGGGCAACAGGAAAGCGGGAGCGCGGGAATCGTCTCGCGCGGCAACGACGGCGCGATCACCTTCCGCGACTGGCATCCGGTCGGCACGGAAGAGTACGGCTACGTGGCGCCTGATCCGCTGCATCCCGGAATCATTTACGGCGGTAAGGTGTCGCGCTGGGACGAACGCACGGGACAGGCGCGCGACGTGGGCCCAATCGTTTCGTGGCGCAGCGACCCGCACTACCGTTTCCGGCGCACCGCGCCGCTCGCGTTCTCGCCCGCCGATCCGCACGCGCTCTTTCTCGGCGGCAACGTCGTCTTCGAAACGACCGACTACGGCGCGCACTGGCGCACGATCAGCCCCGATTTGACGCGCCCGAACCCCGCGACGCCGGCGAACCTGGGCGTCTTCGCGCAAACGGATTCGGCGAAGCGGCCGCACCGCGGCGTGATCTACGCGCTCGGCCTCTCACCGCGCGACCGCAACGTGATCTGGGCCGGGACCGACGACGGTTGGGTGTGGCGCACCGGCGACGGCGGAAAGCATTGGAGCAACGTGACGCCGCCCGGCGTCGGCGCGTGGGCGAAGATCTCGATCGTCGATGCATCGCCGTTCGACGCGCAAAGCGCGTACGTCGCGGTGAACCGGATTCGCCTCGACGAGCAGCGCCCGCAGCTCTTCCGGACGCACGACGGCGGGAAGACGTGGACGGAGATCGACCGCGGCATCGACGCGACGCCGACGAACGTCGTGCGCGCCGATCCGCGCCGCCGCGGCCTGCTCTACGCCGGCACCGAGCGCGGCGTGTGGGTCTCGCTCGACGACGGGAATTCTTGGTCGTCGCTGCGCTTGAACTTGCCGGCGACTTCCGTGCGCGATCTGGTCGTGCACGGCGACGACGTCGTCCTCGGCACGCACGGACGCGGCTTCTGGATCCTCGACGACGTCGCGCCGCTGCGCCAAGCCGAAACGCTCGCCGCTGCGCGAGCGACGCTGCTCGAGCCGGCACCGGCGTGGCGCGTGCCGCGCGACACGAACACCGACACGCCGCTCCCGCCCGACGAGCCGTTCGCCGCGAACCCGCCGAGCGGCGCGGTGCTCGACTACGTCCTGCCGCGCGGCGCGTCGCGCGTAACGCTGACGTTCTCCGACATGCGCGGCCGCATCGTGCGCCGTTTCGCGAGCGACGACGCGCCGCAGCCGACGGACCTGAACGAGCTCGACGTTCCCGCGTGGTGGATCGCGCCGCAAACGCGCCCCGACGCGACCGCGGGCGCGCACCGTTTCGTGTGGGATCTGCACGTCGCGGCGCCGCGCACGGTCTCGCCGTCCGCGACGATCGCCGCGATCCCGCACGACACGCCGCTGCAGCCCGAAGGGCCGACCGTTCCGCCGGGCACGTACACCGTCATGCTCAACGCCGGCGGCGCGACGCAGCAGCGCACGCTGATCGTGCGTGAAGACCCGCGCGTCCACGTCGCGGACCGCGATCTGCAGGAGCAGTTCGGCCTTGCGAACGAGATCGTCGCGCAGGTGAACGCGTCGTACGCCGCGGCGGAGCGCGCGCGGCCGCGCGACGCGGCGCTGGCGAGCCGGCTCGACCGGCTCAACGGTCGCTTCGCGCAGCTGCTCGACGCCGTCGAGCGGGGCGACGGCGCGCCGACCGCGGTGCAGCGCGCGACGCTGCGCGAGTACCGCGCGGCGTTCGACGCGCTGCTGCGGCCGGCCGGTCCGGCGAAGTGAGGGGCGCGGACGGCTCGGGCGGGAACGATCCCGGCATGAACGAGAGCGGTCAGCCCGCGGTCCCACATCCTCCGTACGACGACTTGCGCGCCGCGGCCGGCGACGACCCGCACGCCGGCGCGTCGGTCGACGCGCTCCACGCCGAGCTGAACTCGGGAACGCCCGATCCGGCCAAGGTCGAGCGGCAGGCGAACCTGCTGCGCGCGATCCCGGTTCTCGAAGCGCGCATCGCGAACTGGTGGGACGACCCGAACACGCAGCGGTGGGTAAAGCAGATCACGGACTCGGGCTTGTAAGCGGCCACGACGGTGTCACCGGAATCGCGGTGCGGCGCGGCTGCGGCGAGCCGGTCGCGATGGCGCGCGGCGTCGCCGGCGCCGGTTCCGGCGTGAAGATCGTCGTCGGCGGAGCCTGCGGCGCGAGCGGATCGAAGGGCGGAAGCGTGCGCACGACGCGCGGCCCGTCGTCGAACGCGAGCTGCAGCGTCTTTCCGCTCGCGTCCCAGCTGACGTGCGCGCCGAGACAGCGCGCGAGCGGCGCGACCGCGAACACCGGCGGGTCGTCGCTTCCCGCCGGCATGGCGGCGCACGCGCGCTCGCCGCGCCGCGCGACGATCGTGCGGTCGGCGTTCGCGTCGATCCGGTCGGAGATGCGCGCGATGAGATCGGCCGGCGCGACGACGCGACCGCCGCGCAGCATCGCGGGCGGAGCGACCGGGACGAACTCGCCGTTGACGACGACGGTGACCAGCGCGACGACGATGACGGGGAGGAGCTGAGACGGTGTCACGGCTGGTCCGCATCTTCCGCACGGCGGGTCTGCGGTTCTCCGCCGAAGGCTCGGCGTTCACCGCGCAGGCGATCGCGTACACCGCGCTCTTCGCGCTCGTTCCGCTTTCGCTGGTTGCGGTCGCGATGCTCGCGTTCATCTACGGCACCGACGAAGGGATCGCGCGCGCGAACGAGGCGATCCAAGTGTACGTCCCCGCGCTCGGCGACTTGCTGTCGAACAACCTCTCCGCGATCGTGCGCTACCGCGGCTTCAGCGGCGCGATCGGTTTGATCGGCTTGATCTGGGCCGGCAAGAACCTCTTTCAAGCGCTCACCTATGCGCTGAACCGCTCGCTCGGAATCACGCGCTACCGCCACATCGTGTGGGACGTCGCGATCGCGCTCACGCTCGTGCCGTTTGCCGGGATCGTGCTGATCGCCGCGACGGTCATTCCGATCGTCATCACGCTGTTCGTGCAGTTCGCCAACCTCGAATCCCTGCGCTGGGCGCCGCAGATCGCCTCGTACGCCGGTTCGGCGGTGCTCGTCTTCGCGGTCTCCGCGCTGCTGTACGCGTACTTGCCGAACCGTCACCCGCGCTGGTCCTCCGTCATCCCCGGCGCGCTCGTGTGCGCGATCGGCTACTCGCTCGCGCAGATCGCGTTCGCCGTCTATACCACGTACGCCAGCTACGCGTTCCAGATCTACGGCGCGCTCTCGGCGCTGTTCGTGCTGCTGCTGTGGCTCGACCTGATCGGCGTCGTCTTCCTGTTCGGCGCGCACGTCAGCGCGGCGTGGGAGAAGGACGGCGAGAGCGGCGCCCTCCCGCTCGCCTCGTAAGGGATCGTCCCCACCCCGCACGAACGCGGCCCTGTGCGCCGTTTCCTCGTCGTTGCCCTCGTCGCGTTCTTCGGGCTGCCGCTGGTCGCCGGAGCGCAGACCTCGTTGTTCGCCAAGCCGAGCGTGATCGTCTATCCGTTCTCGGCGAGCGCGAGCTCGATCGACCGCGAGGCCAGCTCGCGGCTGGCGACGATCATCGCGACCCGAATGGCGGAAACTCGGCAGGTAACCGTCATCCCGCCACCACCGGGGACCGAGCGCAAGGACTACCTGTCGGCCGCGCGCGCGCACAACGCGGACTACTACGTCGCGGGGTTCATCTCGCCGCTCGGCAACGGCGTTTCGATGGTCGAGCAGGTCGTCAGCACGACGACCGGGATCGTGCTCTACAGCCAGACAGCGCAGCTGAACACGTACGACGAGGCGTCCGGGCAGGGCGACGACCTGGCGTACTTCATCGCCCACCACGCCAACCGCGGCCTCGCCGCGATCGGCACCGCGCCGCCGCAAACGAGCCCGACGCCGTCGGCGACCGGCGGCCCGCAAGCGAACGTCGGCAAGCTCTTCAGCCGCCGCAAAAAGGCAACGCCGACGCCCAAACCGACCGCGACTGCCGCATCGGCGAACATCGTCCCGACGCCGCCCGCGCGGGGCGCCGTCCCGGCGCCTCCCACCGCGGCTCCGCGCGTTGCGCCCGCGCCGCCCACCGCCACTCCACGGGCAGCGACGGCGGCCCCACGCGCTGCCACGGTCTCGGCCGTGACGCCGACGCCGCGTCCTGCCGCTGTCTCGGCAGTGACGCCGACGTCCGCGCCCTTGCCGCCGCCGAGCGCCGCGCCCACGGCTGCGCCGCGCACCGTCGCCGCGACAACAGCGAACGCGGAGACCATCGCCGTCGTCCCAACCGAAGGAAGCGCGGACGCGCAGTTGCGCGAAATCGCGACGCAGCGTCTCCTTGCGAAAACGAACGGCGAACGAGTCGCGTCGGCCGCCGCGGCGTGCGGCGCGCATCCGGTCCGCGCGATCTTGTCGAGCACGCTCAGCACGCGGCCCGATCCGCAGTTCGGCGGCGCGAGCGCGACGTTCGAGATGAGCGCACACGATTGCGCCGGGAAGCTGCTCTGGAAACAAACCCACAGCAACGACGCCGGCGGCACCGCAGGCGCACAGCTAGCGACGGAG
>DASZGA010000330.1:0-22476 GCA_035939295.1 Candidatus Elarobacter sp.
CTGGTGCAGCTCGGCAACATGGAGTTCGACGCGCAGAAGTTCGACAAGGCTTCTGACTACTACAAGCGCGCGCTCGCGCTCGATCCCACCAACCCCGACGTGCGCACCGACTACGCGACCGCGCTCCATCAAAGCGGACACGACCTTGACGCGCTCGCAGATCTGAACGTCGTGCTGAAGCAACGGCCGAACTTTCCGACCGCGCTCTTCAACCGCGGCGTCGTCCTGCAGGCGATCGGGCGGCGCACCGACGCGATCGCCGATTTCAAGCACTACCTCAAGCTCGTCGGCCCCGACGACCGGCGCGCCGCAGACGCGCGCGCCGCCCTCCACCAACTAGGTCAATGAAGCTCTACATCTCGGCCGACATGGAGGGGACCGCCGCGGTCTGCTCCTGGACCCAAGTCGACCCGTCGAACACGACGGAGTACCCGTACTACCGCAAGCTGATGTCGCAGGAAGTCCGCGCGGCGATCGACGGCGCGCGCGAAGCCGGCGTCGGCGACGTGCTCGTCAACGACTCGCACGCGTCGATGCGGAACGTCCTTTGGGACGAGCTGCCGGACGACGTGCGGATGATCTACGGCAACCGGAAACCGTTCTCGATGGCGGAAGCGGCGGACGGCGGTTTCGACGCCGCGTTCTTCACCGGCTATCACGGCGCGGTCGGCACGCAGGACGCCGTGCTCGACCACACCTACACGAGCGAGACCGTGCACGAGGTTCGGGTGAACGGCCGCACCTGCAGCGAGGCGATGCTGAACGCCGCGGTGCTCGGGCTCTCCGGCGTTCCGGTGGTCCTCGTCACCGGCGACCGCGCCTGCATCGAGCAGACGAAAGCGGTGATGCCGTGGATCACCGGCGTCGTCGTGAAAGACTCGATCGGGCGCTACGCGACGAACTCGCTCTCGCCGGCGCGCGCGCGCAAGCTGATTCACGCCGGCGCGAAGGACGCCATCATCAGGCTCGCGCAAGCGAAGCCGTTCACGTTCGAGCCGCCGGTCACGCTCGAGCTCGACTTCGTCTGGACGCACAACGCCGACTACGTCGAGTTGATGCCGGGGTTCGAGCGAACCGGGCCGCGCAGCGTCCGCTTCGTCCACGACGACTACCGGGTGATCTTCAAAGCGTATATCGCCGCGTTCCGCCTCGGCGGCGCCGCGAACGAGCTCGTGTAAGCGCGTCTGTGCCGACGGTCGCATATCAGGGCCACGCCGGCGCGTTCAGCGACGTCGCGGCACGCGCGCTGGTCGCCGGCGGTGAGTCACACGGCTACCCCTCGTTCGACGCGGTCGCCGAAGCGGTTGCCTGCGGCGAGGCGGAGTACGGTGTTCTTCCGGTCGAGAACGCGATCGCCGGTCCGGTCCCGCGCAACTACGAGTTGCTGTGGGAGCACCCCTCGCTCCACATCCGCGGCGAGACGATGCTCGCGATCGAGCTATGTCTGATCGGCGTCGCGGGCGCGAGCGCCGACGACGTGCGCGAGATCCGTTCGCACCCGGTCGCGCTCGAGCAGGTGCGCCGCTACGCAGACGCGCGCAGCTGGGAGCGCTCGACGACGACCGACACGGCCGGCGCGGTGCGCGAAGTCGTCGCGCTCGGCGATCGCACGATCGCGGCGATCGGCCCGGCGCTCGCCGCGGAGCTGCACGGTGGAACGATCCTCGCCCGCGCGGTGCAGGACGAAGTAGAGAACTACACGCGCTTCTTCCTGATCGCGCGCGATCCAGGCGATGGCGAAGGCGATCGCGCGTGCGTCGGCATTGCGGTCCAGGACCGCCCGGGATCGCTGCGCGATGCATTGAGCGCGTTCGCCGACCGCGGGATCGACCTCCGCTTCCTGATCGCGCGGCCGGACCGCCGCGTTCCGTTCCGCTACCGCTTTTTCGTCGAGCTGGCGAGCGTCGACGACGCGCGGCTGCACGACGCGCTCGCCACGATCGGCGGCGAACAGCGCATCCTCGGCCGCTACTGACGTCGCGCAGGGCGCACGAACGTCAACGAGCGTCGAACGCAGCGGCGAGGCCGCTCAAATCCTGCACGTTCGGCAGCGAAGGTGCGCGCAGCGTGCACGACGCGACATGGTCCGGAAGCGCCTCGCGCGCGAACGTGGCGCGCACGCGCGCGATCCATGGATCGCCGAGGTACGTCGCGAGGCTGCCGAGCACGATCACGTCGAGCACGAGGAGGTCCGCGAGCAGCGCGCAGGCGGCGCCGACCGCGTCGGCATTTTCGTCGATCGCAGCTTTCGCCTCGGTGTCGCCGCGCGCCGCGCGCTCCGCCACTTCCAAGCCGTTCGCAGCACCGAACGACGGGTCTAGCCGGCGCGCAAGCGCGGGCAGAACGCTCGCCGACCCGTACGACTCGAACGAACCGGGCTTGCCGAAGACATCGGGTCCGTCGTCGCGATAGCGGACGTGGCCGATCTCCGGTGAGAAACCGCGCGAGCCGTACCGCGCGCGCCCGTCGATGACGATCCCCGAACCGAATCCCGTGCCGCAGGTCAGATAAGCAAGGCCGCTTGTACCGCGGTCTGCACCCCACCGTACTTCCGCGAGCGCGCACGCGGCCGCGTCGTGATGGACGGCGACCGGGCGCGCGAGCGCTTCGTGCAGGCGCGCCGCGAGCGGAAAGCCGTGCATCCCCGGCAGATGCGGCGGCGCGATCACGGTCCCGGTGAGCGCGTTCATCGGCCCGCCGATCGCCACGCCGACCGCCTCGGCCCGCGTTGCGATCTCGCCGAGCGCAGCGATGATTGCGGCGAACAACGCCTCACCGTCGCGCGTCTGCGTCGGCCACGCGCGGCGTTCGAGGATCGTCCCGTTCGCCGTGCCGAGCACGACGCTCGTCATCGTACCGCCGACGTTCACCCCGGCAAGCAGACCCGAGCCGACCGCGTGTACGTCGGACTCGGTCACGCGAGGACCGCTTTCACGCATCGTCACTTCGCTGCGTCACGATGACTTCCGCGTCGGGGAGGCTTGCGTGCAGTCTCGTCAGCGCGGCGGCCTGCTCCCGAGTTGTCAGTTGCGTCTCGACGATCAGCGCGCGACGCAGCGCTTCGGCTTTGCCGGTGCCGCGTGAGACGCGGCGCAGCGCGTCCGCGATCTGCGCGCGGAGCACGTCCCGTTCGAGGCGTCGTGCGGCTTCGGTCGGCCACACGAGCACGCCGATCTCGTCGCGGCCCTGTCCGCTGACGAGGACTTCCGCGGCATCGCTGCACTCCGTGAGAAACGCCGCGCGCAACTCCGCGCCGCGCGCCCAGCTTCCTGAGCTGACCTTGAAGCGCTCGTCGGTTCGCCGGACGTAGGCAAGTCCGCGCGCCGGCGCGCGCGCGTGGACCGGGCGCACGACGTCGCCCGTGCGGAAGAACCCGTCTTCGTCGAACGCCGCGGCGTTCAGATCCGGTCGCCAATAGTAGCCGTTCATCACCTGCGGACCGCGCACGTGCGCCACATAGGCGTCCCCGCTCGGGACGAGCTTCAGTTCCACGCCGGCGAGCGGGACGCCGAGCGCATCGTATCTCGGATCGCCGCTCTTGGGATCGCCGCCGCCGGACGTCAGCGTCACGGCGCCGGACGTTTCGGTCGCGCCCCACGCCGCCGAGAGCGGAACGCCGATCGCGCGCAGGGCGTCGCGAGCCGCCGGTGCGAGCGTCGCACCAGTCCAGCAGGCGCGGTCGAGCCGTTCGAGCCAGCGCCGTCGCAGCGGGTCGTTCTCACGCAGTCGCCGGGCCCACATGGCCCAGTCGCGCGGAACGTCAAACGCAAGCGTTGGCTGCACCTCCGCGCGCAAGCGCGCACTGCGCTCCAAGCGTTCCACCGTCGTCGAGTCGCCGTCTTCGATGTACAGCGTCCCGGCGTGGCGCAACGCGATGCCGAGCACCACGTTACCGCCGAACGCACCGCTCCACGGCAGCCGGTCGACGATCACCGGCAGATGCTCGTCGAGAAACGGCCACGCCTGCGCGAATCCCTGCAGCATCGCGCACAGCATTGTGTGTGATGTCACGACGCCTTTCGGCTCGCCCGCCGCGTCGGAAGTGAACACGATCTTCGCGACGGTCTCGCCGTTCACCACCGCCGAACCCTCCGCCGGCATCGCGTCGTCGGAGAGCTTCGCGTGCTGCAGCAGCAGTTCGTAGTCGTGTGCGCGCGCGCCGGCCGGCGGCTCGCTCACGGCAACGAACGCCGCATCCCGTGCAGCCCCGCGCACCGCGGCGGCAAACACCGCACCGTCGCGCGCGAAAACCACGCCGGGTCGTACGATCGCGATAAGCGCGCGCAGTCGCGCGAAGTCGTTCCGCGCGGAAAGCGCCGCGCCCGGCGGAACCGGCGCGACCGGAATCCCCATGCGCAGTGCGCCGAACGTCATCAGCGCGTGATCGATCCCGTTCCCGCTGAGGATCATCAGCGGCCGCGTCGCCGACGCGCCCAGCGCGAGCAGCGCCGCGCCGATACGGCGCGAGCGTTCCGCGACCGTCGCGAAGGTCGCTTCGTGCCACACGTCGCGGGCGTCGCGCTCCACCAGGAACGCGCGGTGCGGCGCGCGCCGCGCGGCGTCGTCCAGGAGCGCGTTCCAGGTCGACGCGTGCGCGACGAGCGGCTCGCCGCGCAGAAGCAGCGTACCGTCGCGCGCGCGCTCGACCCGGATCAGGTGCCGGCGCCTCCCAGTACGGTGCCTTTGATGCGATAGGAGACGCCGCGGAACAACGCCACGAGCTCGCCTTCGCCGCGCGTCACGGTGACGTCGTACACGGCGGTGCGCGCCTTCGAGGAACGCTCCTCCGCTTCGGCGACGAGCCGGTCGCCGAGCTTCCCCGCGCTGACGTACGAGATCGAGGCCTGCAGCGCGACGTTCGGCTCGTTGCGCGAGTTGCAGGCGAACGCAAACGCCGAGTCGGCCAGCGTGAACGTCACCCCGCCGTGCGCGATCGCGTGGCCGTTCACCATCGCGTCGGTGATCGTCATCGCGACGCGGGCGTACCCAGGCCGCGCCTCTTCGATCGCCATGCCGAGCCCGCGCGAGGCCGAGTCGCGCTCCAGCATCGCTGCCGCGCAGGCGCGCGCGAGCGCCTCGCCGGTCAATTCGCCGACGCTCACGCGCGCGGCGTGCGGGTTTCGACGACGCGGAAGCGGTTCGCGACGAACGCCGCGTCGCACAGCGACGCGTTCCCCGCCGGGTTCCCGCCGGTGACGTGGTAGTCGCTGAACGCGGCCGACTGGTTCACCAGCAGCGAGCCGGTCAGGTTCACCGCGAGGTTCACCTTGCCGTCGCGCGCCCAGCGCTCCGCCTTCGCCAGCACGGCATCGTCGGTCGTGTACACGATCGCGGTGATCGCGCCGCGCTTGCGCGCTTCGTCGGTGGCGAGCCGCAGCGACTCGTCGGTGTCCGCGGTGCGCACGACGAACGCGATCGGCCCGAACGCTTCGCGCCCGTAGCGCTCGCGATCTTTCGCCTCGACGACGGCGACCAGCGGCGAGCGCACCCGCGCGCCCGGGAACTCGGCGTTCGTCAGCGCCGCGCTCTTGCGAACGACGCCCGGCTTCGCGTTCTCTTCGTCGACGCGCTTCAGCGTCGCGTCGGTCGCGATCGCGCCGAGCAGCCCCGCCGCGCGGTCTGCGTCACCGAGCAGTCCGTCGATCCCCTTCACGATCGCCGCGACGACGTCGTCGAACGACACCCGCTCGCCGCCCGCGACGATCCCGTCCTTCGGAACGAACAGGTTCTGCGGCGTCGTGCACATCTGGCCCGAGTACAGCGAGAGCGACATCGCGAGGTTGCGCGCCATTCCCTTGAGGTCGTCGGTCGAGTCGATCACGACGCTGTTGACGCCGGCTTTCTCGGTGTAGACGAGCGCGGGCGAGTTCTTCTCCAGCCAGTCGCCGAACTCGGTCGAGCCGGTGTAGTCGAGCAACGCGATCTCCGGCCGCATCGCGAGCACTTTCGCGAGCGGTTTCTCCGGCGTGTCGACCGCGAGCTGAATGACGCGCGGATCGAATCCGGCTTCGCGCAGCACGCCCTGGATGATCTCGACCGTGATCGCGAGCGGCAGCACCGCTTGCGGATGCGGCTTCACGACGACGGTGTTGCCGGTGACCAGGCTCGCGAAGATCCCGGGATACGCGTTCCAGGTCGGGAACGTCGAGCAGCCGATCGTCAGATCGATCCCGCGCGGCACGGCCACGAACGTCTTCTCGACGCGCAGCGGCTCCGGCTTCGCCGGCTTCTCCCACACGACCGACGCCGGGACGCGCGAGAGCTCGTCGTACGCGTACGCGATCGCTTCGAGCGCGCGATCTTGCGCGTGCGGTCCGCCGGCTTGAAACGCCATCACGAACGCCTGGCCGGTCGTATGCATAACCGCATGCGCCATCTCATACGAACGCGCATTGATCCGCGCGACCGCTTCGAGCGCGACGCCGGTGCGCGTCTCGACCGGCGCTTGCCCCCACTCTGCGCCCGCGCGCTCGGACGCCGCCAGCAGCGCCTCGACGTCGGCGACCGGATATTCTACGCCGAGAGGAAGACCGTACGGCGAGCGTTCCGTCGCGACGGTCTCGCCGGTCGCGGGCTGATCCAGCGCAAACGGCTTGCCGAGCCGCGCATCGAATGCCGCTTTCCCTTCGCCGGCGGCGGCTTCGCCGTAGACTTTCCCGCTCGGTGATTCGGGGAAGGCGCTGTAGTAGGCGCGGGTGCGGATCGCGTCGCGCGCCTTCTCGAGCTTTTCGCGGTGGCGCTCGAACAGGCCGGCGCCGGGGGCCAGGGTCGTGGTCATGCGGACCGCTTCGGCGGGCGGCGCGTAAGTGCTTCGTAAGTCGCGGTAGGCGCGCCGTAAGCGACCCCGCCTACGGTCGAACGGCATGAGGCTGCCCCCCGACCGGTCGCCTGCTCCGGCAGCGTACCGGTTCGTCACGCGCGTCACCGGACACGGACTTCCGGCTCTCGACAAGACGCTGCGGCTGCGCTGCACCATCAGCGCCGCCGACCACAGCGTCGTCGGGGTCAGCGCGCTGGTCGTCCGCCTCGGGACCGCGACCGACTGCGAGCGCGCGCTGGAGCTCGTTCACGAGCCGCCCGCCCACGACGCGCCGCCGCCGCGCTACTTCGAGCTGATCGCCTCGCTGGCGCCGGCCGCCGAGCCGGCGAAGAAGCTGCGCGGCGCGTTCGCCGCCGCGGGGACGCCGAGTGACGCGACGGAGCTGCGCATCGCGGGGATGATGGACCCGGCGTCGAGCCGCGTCGTCCTGCCGAAGATCGCCCTGCGCGGCAACTAGGCGGCGAGCGCCGCCGACAGCGAGGCGCCGGCCGCTTCGGAGAACGGTCCCGAGCCGCGCCACACGATCCTGCCGTCCGGTTCGACGAGGAGGACCGTCAAATGCGCCCGGTCGCCGATCCCGACCGCGCGGCAGAACGCATCGACGTTGACGAACAGCGGAATCGTCGATGCGCGCAGCTCCGGCGCCGTGACCGCGGCCTTCATCGCGGCGACGATTCCGGCGCGAACGAGCTTCGGGACGCCGAGCCCGACGAACAGCCGCGCGCGGACCCCGGAATCCGAGTTGACGAGCCGGTCGACGTACGGAACCCAGGTCTCCAGCTCGGGACGATGCTCCAGGGCGAAACCGACCAGCGCGAGCGTGCGCATCCCGGCCAGATCGCGCGGCGCGGAAAATGGCGTCCCGTCGAGAGCTTCGCCGGTAACGGCCGGAAAGCGTGCGGCGTCCATGCGCGGAACGTACCCGAACGGTGACAAACGTTCTCAAACCGGGCACGGCATGAAACGCACGATCGTAACGTTGCGCGGCCGCGTGCAAGCGGTCGGCTTTCGCGACGCCGTGCAGCGGATCGCATCGCGCCATTCGGTCGCAGGCACCGTTCGCAACCTGCGCGACGGCGAACGGCTCGAGATCGATGCGCAGGGCGACGACGAAGCGGTCGGCGCGTTCGTCGAGGACGTCCTCGCCCACCCGCCGCGCTACGCGCGCGTGGAACACGTGGAGCGCCGCGACGCCGAACCGCTCGAACGAAGCGGCTTCTCGGTCGCGCCGAACGCGTAACCGCATGACGATCGGCGAAGTAGTCCTCCCCGTGATCGTTCAGGTCGCGTACGGAATCGCAGTCGCTGCGGTACTCTGGCTGGTGTGGCACGTCCGGCGCCGCTATCCGAGCGTGCCGAAACGGATCTCGCTGCGCCTGCGCTTCGACGGTCGTCCCTCAAAACCGACCGGGCCGCGCGTCATCGTGTGGGTCGCACCGATCGCGCTGGTGCTTGTCACCGCCCTGCTGACCGTGCTGCTGGTGAAGTCGCCGCCGCCGCCGGATCAGCGCGTCCAGATCGCGCTCGTCTTCGTGATCCTCGCCGAGACGGCGTGGGCGACGGGCTGGTCGACGGACCGCCAGATCGAGCTCGCGCGCGGCATGACCTATCGGGTCGCGCCGGCGCGCATGCTGCGCGTGTTCGTACCGATCCTCGTGACGGTCGCCGTCACGCTGTTTCTTGCGATCCGCCCCGCGTAGGACGGCGCTTCACGCCTAGAAGACCGGGATGATGTCCTCGGGGCCGATGTGGCCGACGTCGACGCCGTCGAGATCGAGCTCCGGGATCGCCGGAAACTCGATCCCCCACTCGCCGACGATCGCGCGGACGCGCGCCAGCGCGGTCTTCCAGTTCTCGGCCTGCTCTTCGTAGGTCAGCACGCCGAGGCCGGCGTCGCGCGCGTGCTGCACGAGCACGCGATGGTTCGGCAAGAAGTAGTCCGGGATGTCCCAGAACTGGTTCGGCGGCTCCCACAGGATCATGC
Organism: Candidatus Elarobacter sp.; assembly: GCA_035939295.1. Classification (GTDB taxonomy): domain Bacteria; phylum Vulcanimicrobiota; class Vulcanimicrobiia; order Vulcanimicrobiales; family Vulcanimicrobiaceae; genus Vulcanimicrobium. Next base: position 8,805 of record DASZGA010000330.1, read on the forward strand.
TGAGGAACACGAAGCCCGCGCGCAACTGCTTCGTGATCATCGTCTTGTACTCGTCGGAGAGACCGGGCCAGTCGCGCTCGAGCACGGTCAAACAGATCGCGAGATGGCGCGCTTCGTCCTGACCGACCTTCTTGAAGATCTCTTTGAAAAGCGGATGCGTCGCCTTCTTCGACATCCCGAAGAACAGCGTCGACGAGGCGACCTCGCCCATCATGAACGAGGTGAACAGCACGCTCAGCGGATACTTCGCGAGCGAGGCGCTGTAGCCCGACCAGTAGCGGCCGCCGTTGTGGTACAGCCAACCGATGTTGTTCTGCGCAGCCTTGGCGAGATCGCTCTTCGCTTCGAAGTCCATCGGGCCGCCGGGAACGAGCGCTTGAATCGCGCGCTGACAGACTTCCTCGTGGTTCATCTCGTCGTGCGTGATCGAGAAGAAGCACTTGCGGATCGGGTCTTCCTGATGCGTCTCGAACGCGTGGATCGTCGCTTTCGCGAACACCGCCGGACCGCTGCCGTCGAAGTTCGCCAGCACCGCGTACCAGTACATGATTCCGAGCCGCTGCTCTTCGGTGAAGTCTTCGGCGCGCAACGTGTCCCACGGAAAGTCGGACGGGTTCCAAACGTGCCGCTTCGCGCGCTCGTAGAGCTCGGCGAGCTTGGGCGTCTCGACGCGCCACTCCATCGGGAAGATGTTGGGCTGCGGAACCTCCGGATACGGCGCGAAGCCGCCGGACGGCACCACGAGCTGATTCTGGTTCGGCGCGGTCAGAGCCATGAGCGTTCGAATCCCTCTCCCTACCGAATGGTCGGTCAGGAAGTGAGTATACCCGCTCGAGCCGCCCGGATCAACCTGCCCGAGCCGGACTTCTAGCCGACCTCGACCAGCCAGTCGTAGAGCGTCCGCCGCAGCTCGCCCGCGACCGAGGCGAACTGGCTGCCCTCGGCGAGCTCACTCTTCGCCCGAGCGTCGCGCGCCAGCGCCAGCCCGAGCACGCGCGAGGCTTCCTTGTGAAACTGCGCGTGCAGCGTCCGCGAGCGCGAGTAGAGCGGGCGGGCTTTCAGCGACGGGGAGATCTCGCGGGTCAGCCAGATCCCGATCGGGCAGGCGTCTTCCTTCGCGGTGGTCTCGACGTCGACGCTGCTCCGGCCGTACTCGGCGGCGGTCTTCAAGCGTCCCATCCACGCGTGGTGGGCGGCGATCGCCGCCGTGATCTGCTGCTTGAGCGTGGACTTGTCGGCGTCCGACAACACGTCCGTGGTCATCCTTGCACCCTCACCCTTCCCAATCCAATGGGCTCAGGCGAGCGACTACACCGCCGCTCGCTCGCTAATGATATCGGCAGCCGGAGAGCGCACTTGAGGCCCGCTAGCAGAGCTTCTCGGCGACGCGGGCGAGCAATTCGCTCATCGTCGGGTGTAGGTGAGGCATCTCGGCGATCTCGCGCGCCGTCGCGCCCCGCTCGATTAGCGCCATCGCTTCGCCGGCGAGGTCGATCGCGTCGTCGAGGACGATCGCGATGCCGGCGACGCGGTCGTCGTCGCGGCGGACGAGCATCTTCACGAACCCTTCGGCCGTCTCGGAGACGAGCGCCTTGCCGACCTCGGCGGCCGGAACCGTCGCCTTGCGGAACGCGATCCCGCGCGCCCGGCACGCGCGCTCGGTGAGCCCCGCGACGGCCACCTGCGGCTGCGTGTAGACCGCGTGCGACTCCCAGCGATCCCAGTCGGCCGGTTGCATTTCGTCCGCGAACGCGTTGGTCGCGGCGAGCCGGCCGCCGTACGCTGCGACGTGAACGAGCTCGCGCCGGCCGAGGACGTCGCCGGCGGCGAAGACGCGCGGGTTCGAGACGCTGCGCAGCGCGGCGTCGACGACGATCCCGCGCGCGCGATCGCCTTCGATCTCGCCGGCAGCGAGGTCGAGACGGTCGACGTGCGGGCGGCGGTTCGTCGCGAGCAGCACGACCTCGGCGCGCGCACCGTGCGCGCCGCGCGACGTCTCGGCGAACAGTACCGCGAGATCGCCGTCGCGCTCGGCGCGCCGCACGCCGGCATCGCAGACGACCTCGACGCCGTCGCGCTCGAGCGCCGCGCGCACCGCGGTCCCGACGTCGGGATCCTCGTTGCGCAAAAGCTCCGGCGCATCCTGAAACAGCGTCACGCGCGCGTGCAGACGCACGAAGTACTGCGCGAACGCGCAGCCGATCGGACCGCCGCCGATCACCGCGACGCTGCGCGGGGCGTGCGTCATCTCGAGCACGTCGTTGCTGGTGATCGTCCGAACGCGATCGAGCCCGTCGATCGCGGGCGGAACGAGCGCCGCGCCGGTCGCGATCACGAACCGGTCGGCGACGATCCGCCGTTCGCCGACTGCGACCGCGTCCGGCGCGACGAACCGCGCGTCGCCGCGGACGAGCGGATAGGTCTCGAGATCGCCGGCGCGGTCGTGGGCGAAGTAGTCGACCAGCGCGCGCTTGCGGCGGATGATCGCCGGCAGGTCGATGTGCGTCGTGCCCGTCTCGACGCCGAGATCGTGCGCCTTCTCGACCTCGCCCTCGTACTGCGAGGCCGCGAGCACCGCTTTCGCCGGCATGCAGCCGCGCAAGATGCACGTCCCGCCCAGCTCGTCGCCGCCGGTGACGAGCACGACGTCGCGCCCGGCTGCGCGCGCCGCCTCCGCCGCGGCAAAACCCGCCGTCCCCGCGCCGATCACACACAGGTCGTGCCGCTCCTCGCTCACCCACCGACCGTACCCAACCCGCAGCCCGCCGCGGCTGCACGCTGCGACAGTACATAAGAACCATAATCGAACAGGTGTTCGATAGTCCGTTCGTCGAAGACCCGGCGTCCGATGGAACCGAGAGAGCGTTTTCGACCCGACCCGGCCGGCCCCGAGCCGACCTTGCACGAGATCCAGCGCGCGATCGAGCGGATGGGCCGCGAGGACCGCGCGATGCTCCGCCCCTGGATCCTAGCCCGCTACGACGTGCGCGGCTACCGCTCCATGGGGTACTCGCGCCCGCCCGAGCCGGGCGCCGGACGGTGAGATGCCGGCCTCACGGGTGGAGAGCTTCGGCGAACGGCTGCGCCGGCTGCGGACCGGCCGCGCGCTGAGCTGCGCGCTGCTGGCGCAGCGGGTTGGGGTCACCGAAGGGGCGATCCGGCAGATGGAGAGCGGCCAGACGAAGATGGCGAGCTTCGTCATCGGCCTGCGGCTCGCCAAAGAGCTCGGGACCGACGCTTGGTATCTGGCGAACGGCGTCGCCGACGACGCCGAAGCGCAGAACGGCGCCGACGGGATCGTCCTCCGCGTCGCGGCGCTTGAGCGGCGCGTCACCTCGCTGATCGACGAGCGCTCGCCGTGAACCTGATCAGCGCGGCGTGATGCCGTCGAACGCGAGCGAGACGACGGCGCGCGCGATCGCTTCGCGCGAGAGCGAGCCGGCGCGGTACCACTCGACGACCGAGTTCGACATCCCGAAGATCAGCCGCGCGGCCAAGCGCGCGTCGAGGTCGCGGCGGACGTCGCCGTCGCGCTGCGCCTGCACGATGATCTCGGTGACGTAGCGGTCGAACGAACGGCGCCGCTCCACCGCGTCGCGTTCGCTCTTCGAGGCGCCGTGGATTCGAAAGAGCACCGTCAGCTCCGGCAGAAGCCGCAGCGTCACCTCGGCGACGCGCTCGACGATGTAGCGCAGCTTCTCGATCGCGCGGCCCTCGCGCGACGGCGGGTCGTCGAGGATCGCGAACAGCGCGTCGAGGGCGCGCCCGAGCCCGCGCTCGAGGAGCGCTTCTTTTCCGCTGACGTGGTGGTAGATCGACGCCTTGGTGATTCCCGCCGCGCGCGCGACATCGTCCATCGACGCGCCGTCGTAGCCGCGGTCGGCGAAGACGCGGAGCGCGACATCGGTCAGCGAGTCGATGTCGTACGGCTTGCGCGGTTCCACCGGCGCGTTTACGGCGACGGCGACGCGGCCGGCGCCGGCTTCGGCGCGACGGTGACCGCGCCGGTCGGCTGCGGACCGGGGCGCATCCCGATCGTCGCCGCGAACTGCGCGCCGAGCACGGCGGAGATATGTCCGTACGTCATCGCGGCGTCGAGCCGCAGCGCATCGAGTGCGGCGTCGTGCTGCTCGAACGGCGGCTGCACGTTGCCGCTGAACGGACCGGTCAGCGCGAAGACGCGCTCGCGCAGACGATCCGGCCGGCCGATCCCGTCCTCGTCGTACCACGAGTCCGAGGAGAGCTCACGGCGCAGCCCGAGCAGCGCCGCGCGCTCGCTCGGCGCGGGGTGATTTTTCAGCCGCTTGTCGATCTCGTTCAGCGCTTTGTCGATCGAGTCGAGCATCCCGTAGACCTTTACCAAGTAGTCGTGGCGCGCGACGCGCTGCTCGGCGGTGAACGGGCTCTGCGGATCGTCGGTGAGCGCGAACTGCTGCTCGTACGTCGTTCCGCCGACGTGCAAGCGGGCGGTGTACCGGCCGGGGAGCGCCTCGGCGCCGGTCGTCGGTCCGGCGTTCGGGAACGAGGTGCCGAGCCAGCGCGCCGGCCCGTTCTCGCTTCCGTCCCAAACGATGCGGTTCAAGCCGGCGTCGTTGCTGACATAAAACTTCGCGCGTTCTTCTTTCGGCGGGTCGGCCGGATCGAAGGGAATTCCGCCGCGCAGCGTGCGGACGATCTTTCCGTTGGCGTCGGCGATCTCGAACCACGGCCGTTCCTTCGCTTTCGTTCGCTGGTAGAAGGTCAGCACCGCGCCGCTCGGCGCGTTCTGCCCGCTGAAGAAATTGTGCGGGAGCGAGCTCGCGTCGCCGGTCTCGATCGACGGCCATGCCGACCACAGGACCGCGTCGCGCACCGGGAAAAACTGCACGCCGGCGCGGCGCGCGGCGGCGAGCTGCTGCAGCGGCGCGAGATCGTCGAGAACGTAGAAACCGCGTCCGTGCGTCGCGACGAGCAAGTCGTTCGCCGACGGATGGACGTGGATGTCGTACACCGGAACGGCCGGAAAACCGGCGCGCAGCTTCTCCCAGCGACCGCCGCGGTCGTACGAGATCCACAGCGCGTTCTCGGTTCCGGCGTACAGCAGGTTCGGCTCGCGCGGATCCTGGCGCAGCACGCGCACCGGCGCGTCGAGCGGGAGGTTCGCCGCGATCGAGTGCCATGTCGCGCCGTAGTCGTCGGTGACGAACGCATATGGGCGGTGATCGCCGAGATCGTGACGGTCGAGCAGCGTGAACGCCGTACCGGTCGCGTACGGGCTCGCTTCGATCACCTCGACGCGGCCGTACTTCGGCCAGCTCGGCGGCGTGACGTTGTTCCAGTGGGCGCCGCCGTCGCGCGTCAGCTGCACGAGCCCGTCGTCGGTCCCGGCCCAGATCACGTTCGCGTCCTTCGGTGACGGTGCAAGCGCGAGCGTGGTGTCGTAGTACTCGGCGCCCGAGACGTCGAGGTTGATCGGGCCGCCGGAGGCGAGCTGATGGTTCTTCTCGTTGCGCGTGAGATCGGGACTGATCGGCGTCCAGTGCCGGCCGCGGTCGGTCGTCTTGAAGACGACGTTGCCGCCGAAGTACGCGACGTGACCGTCTTGCGGCGAGAACGCGAGCGGCGCGTTCCAGTTGAAGCGGTACGGCGACTGCGCGAGCGAGGTCGTCGAGGTGAACTGGTCGCGCGGGTACGGCGAGACGTCGATGCTCTGCCGCGCCTTCTGGTCGTAGATTCCGAGCACGCCGTCCTGCGTGTTCGTCCAGATGAAGTTCGGATCGAGGGGATCGGGGATCGCGTACATTCCGTCGCCGCCCGCGATCGCGAACCAGTCGCGGTTCAGCAAACCGATCCCGTTGCGCGACGTGTTCGGCGCGCACCAGGAGCTGTTGTCCTGCAGTCCGCCGCAGATCAGGTACGGCTTTTCGTCGGAGTACCCGACGTGGTAGATCTGCGCGAGCGGGATGCGGTCGAGGAACGCCCAGGTGCCGCCGCCGTTGCGGCTCAAGATCGCACCGCCGTCGTTCCCTTCGATGACGCGCGTTCCGTCGGCCGACCACCATATCGCGTGGTTGTCGACGTGCACGTTTCCGGTCCAGTGCTTCCAGCTGCGGCCGCCGTCTTTCGAGACCGTGAGATACATCGAGACGGCGACGACGCGGTTCTTGCTGCGCGGATCGACCGCAAGGTGGCTGAAATAGAACGGCCGCTGCTCGGGACGCGTGTCGCTCGAGACGCGCTGCCATGAGTCGCCGCCGTCGTCGGAACGCCAGATCGTCCCTTGTTTCGATTGCACGACCGCGTAGACGCGGCGCGGATCGCTCGGCGCGACGGCGACGCCGATCCGGCCGAGCGTGTCGGTCGGGAGGCCGTGGCCTTGAATCTTCGCCCACGTCCGGCCGCCGTCGCGCGAACGGTACAGACCGTCGAGCGGGCCGCCGCTGGTTGCGATCCACGGCTGGCGGCGGAACTGCCAGATCGCGGCGAAGACGTCGTTCGGCGCCTTCGGGTTCCACGCCAGATCGGCGGCGCCGCTCGACGGGCCTACGTACAACGTTTTCGCCCACGTGCGCCCGCCGTCGTTCGTCACGTAGACGCCGCGCGCGGTGCTGTCCTTCCACGGATCGCCGAGCGCCGCGACGATCGCGCGGTTCGCGTTCTTCGGATCGACGAGGATCTTCGCGATGTTCGAGGTGTCGTCGAGACCCGCATGCGTCCAGTGCTTCGCGCCGTCGTGCGTCACCCACACGCCGTCACCGTACGAGACGTCGTTGCGGGGGTTCGATTCGCCGGTTCCGACCCACACCGTCTTGTCGTTGTTCGGCGCGACGCTGATCGCACCGATGGCGCCGAACTTCGAGGCGCCGTCCCAGACCGATTGGAACGACGTCGCACCGTCGGTCGATTTGAAGACGCCGCCGCCGGCGCCGCCGACGTAGTAGAGCGCCGGATCGCGGTCGCTTCCGGCGACCGCGGCGACCCGCCCACCCGAGATCGCAGGACCGATCGCGCGGAACTTCACGCCGTCGGTGTCGGGGCCGGGCGACGGGCTCGGCACCGGCTTCGCAGCCGGCTTGCGCGGCGGCTCGGGAGCCGTCGCGGCGGACGGCGCCGCGCCAGCCGGGACGTGGCAGACGGAAAGCGCCGCCGCGAGCAACGCGACGGCGACGAGCGGAGAACCGATACGCATCGCCGCCGTCCTTCCGAGCGCGCGGTGCCGTTCCCCGCCCGAACGCTCGGTAGGGGCGCGCCCGCGTCCGCGGAAGGCTGGTCGGCGATGGCGACCAGGACCGCGAGCGCACCCGAGCTTTCCCGCGAGCAGCTGCTCAAGCTCTACCGCGACATGCTGACCCAGCGAGCGGTCGACACGCGCGGCTTTCAGCTCAACCGGCAAGGGAAGATCGGGATCGCGATGGGCTCGGAGGGCCACGAAGCGGTGCAGGCCGGAACCGGGCTCGCGTTCCAGCGCGGAAAAGATCTGCTTTACCCGTACTATCGCAACACCGGAATCATCTTGGCGTGCGGCTTTCCGCTGGCCGACTTGTTTCGCTCGCAGCTCGCGCGCGCCAAGGACACGACCGGCGGCCGTTCGATCATCAACCACATCACCGCGAAACAGCTCGGGATCGCTTCGATCAGCTCGATCATCGCGGCGCAGTGCACGCACGCGGTCGGTGCGGCGTGGGCGATCAGACGCGGCGGCGAAAAGGACCGTGTCGTCTTCTGCCAGTTCGGCGAGGGCGCAACGTCACAAGGCGAGTGGCACGAAGCGCTGAACTTCGCCGCGGTCCACAAGCTGCCGGTGGTGTTCTTGTGCGAGAACAACCAGTGGGCGATCTCGACGCACATCAGCAAACAGATGCGCGTCGATACTGTCGCGTCGCGCGCGGCCGGCTACGGGATCCGCGGCGTCACCGCCGACGGCTTCGACCCGATCGCCGTCTACACGACGGTCCGCGACGCCCGCGAGCACGCCGCCGCCGGCCACGGCCCGGTCTTGGTCGAGTCGAAATGCTATCGTTTCCTCTCGCACACGACCGACGACGACGACCGCACCTACCGCACCCGCGACGAAGTCGCCGAACACCGCCCGCAAGACCCCGTCCCCAAGTTCGAGCGCTACCTTCTCGAACACCACGTCCTCACCGAAGAGGAAGCAAAATCCCTCAAACGCGAAATCACCGACCTCGTCAACAAAACCACCGACGAAATCGAAGCCGAGCCCTACCCCGAAGCATCAACGCTCTACGGCAACACCTACGCCGGCCCGGACGACGCGTGGGTGGATTCGGCTCGCTAGCGCTCGCCGAATCCGTCGGCATGACCCGCGTACGACGCGGGTCAGCCTTCCGGCACGAAGAGCGCCGCGTGGTCTCGATCCTCGACATCGACGGAAAATGTTCCGGCACAACCGTCGTAGAGGAACGTGCGTCCGGCAAGGAAGTCTCGGCCAAGCAGCGCGATGAACCCGTCTCGAACAAGACCTCGCGTGCCGGCAAGTTCGAAAGCGCCTACGTCGGTACCGGCAATGCGAAGACCAACTGCGTAGGTCTTCGCATCATGCAGGCCGCCGGTCGTCCCGATGCTGATGTCGCGAATCACAGGAAGCTTCAAGCGCTCGACGACCAGGGAATCGATTGCACCGATGACTGCTCCGGTATCGACCAGAGCGTCACCGTTGCACGGCCCCTCGACGTTGAGCGGTACGGCTTCCTCGAAACTGACGTCTTCCTCGGGCGCGTATAACTCAATCCAAACACGAGCACCACGTTCGACAAGCGATTTACGGTTCCGATAGACGGCTACCGTGGGGCCTTCGTATCTCAAGCGCTACTCCTGCTCGCCGCCGCCGACACTGATGACCGGCTGGAAATAGACCGTTTCGTAACGTTCGATCGGCCTGACCATGAACAGGCGCCGTCCGTAGGTTCGACGGCCGGTTCGGTAAGCTTCGCCGAGCGACGGCCAATGGCCGAGGACTTCGTCCCCGCAGATCACGACGTACTCGCCCTCCCATTGCAGGAGGTTCTGCTTCTCTCGTTCGTACGTTCGCTTCTCTTGCGCGAACAGTGATGTCGATGCCACGGCGCTATTGTAGCCGAGGCGCAGCTCCGGTACCAGGCCTCAAACGCATATCATTTGCGCATATCAGCGCCGTAGTGTAATCGAACCATTCACCGTTTCTAGGTTGATTCTGCGGGCGCCGTCGCCGAGGGTTCCGTCGGCGCTGGCGCCGGGGCCGTAGCGCGGCCGTTCCACGGTGAGGCCGTCGGCGCTGATTCCGCCGGTGAGGGTTTTCGCGTGGACGTTTGCGCCGCTGCCGGGCGGGAGCGACACGTCGACCGAGCCGTTCACCGTGCTCGCTTCGAGCGATCCGGTGCCGCGGTCTAAGACGCGCACCGTCACCGAACCGTTCACGGTCTTGGCGGTGCGCACGTCGCGGCCTTCGATTCGAACCGCGCCGTTCACGGTGCTCGCATCGGCAGGGCCGTCGTTCACCGCATCGACCGAACCGTTCACCGTTGCGGCATCCAGCGCGATTCCGTGCGGAACCGTCACGTCGAAGTCGACCGCGGTGTCGTTGTGGTTGCCGTTGTTGTTGCCGCGGAAATAGCGGTGCTCGTCGCACGGCCGGTTCGCTTCGGGCGGATAGCGGACGCACACGACGATCCCGTTCGGGCGGTTCTCGACGTGGATCGCGACCTCGTTCGGATCGGAGCGCTCCGCGTGCTTCGTCGCGCGAATCGCGAGCCGGTCGCCGGTCCGCACGCGCACGCTCCCGTTGATGTCGCGGATCGTGAGCGACTGACCAGGCTTCAACGCGCCGTCGTATGCGAACGGGACCGAAACCAACGCTAAAACTAAAAACATAGTTTAAGCCTACGCCGGGCTCGCCGCCGTGTCAAGTCCCCGGCGGGATGGCAGCTTGGCCGGGCGGCAGAAAACCGGCGTCCCGCTCCGCCTGGACCTGGCCGCGCTCGGTGTAGAGCCGCAGCTCGGCGATGTCGCGCGGAAAGACGAGGCCAAGGGTCCAGTCGAACGCGACGCGCACTTGGCGATCCAGCCCCGGCAGGCGCAGCAGGTAATAGCCTCTCCACAGGAACCACGCGAGAAACCCGGTCAACACGAAGCCGCCCGGGAGCTGCGCGACGCCGCGGCGCCCGCCGAGCGAGGCCATCGTGCCGAGCGAGGTGTAGCGGAACGGCTTCGTCGGTTTGCCGCGCAGCGTCGCGACGATGTTGTCGGCGAGCTGCGGGCCTTCGCGGATCGCATGCTGCGCGGTCGCCGGATACCAGGCGTCTTTGTCGGTGGGGTCGGCGTCCGGCTTGGCGGGAATCCACGCGCAATCGCCGAGCGCCCAGACGCCGGGCGTGTCGCGCGCGGACATGTCCCGGTTCGCAAAGATCCCGCCGTTGCGCGCGTGCGGCAGCGGCAGATCGCGCAGGATCGGCGACGGCCGCACGCCCGCGCTCCACACGATCGTGTTGGACGGGACGATCGTCCCGGATTGCAGCGCGATACCGTGCTCGTCGATTCGCGCGACGCCGTCGCCGATGATCAGCTCGACGCCGCGGCGATCGAGGTGCTTTGCGGTATACCGCCCCATCTTCTCCGGCAGATCGACGAGCAGCGCTTTCGCCGCTTCGATCAAGATCATCCGCACGTCGGCGAGCTGCAGCGGCCGGTAGAACTTGACGATCGAATGAAAGAAGTCGACCAGCTCACCGGCGCATTCGCAGCCCGTGTAACCACCGCCGACGACGGCGAAGGTGAGCAGGCGGTCGCGCGCGGGGCCGGCCGGCGTCACCACCGCCTGCTCGAGCGACGCGACGATGCGGTTGCGCAGCGTTTCCGCATCCTCGAGCGTCTTCAGCGGGAGCGTGTGCTCCGCGACGCCCGCGATGTTGAACGTCGAGGTGACGCTGCCGAGCGCGAGGACGAGGTGATCGTACTCGAGCCGGGTCATATCCATCGTGAGCGGGTGCTGCGCCTCGACGGCCTTCGCCGCGAGGTCGATCGAGGCGATCTCGCCGAGTACGAACGTCGTGCGGCGAAGCTGCGCGCGCACCGGCGTCGCGACGTGCCGCGGCTCCAACCCGCCCGAGCTCACCTCGGGCAGCATCGGCGTGAACAGCGTGAAGTTGTCGCGGCTGACGATCGCGATCTCCGCTTCGTCCTTGCGCAGCTTCTTCTCCAGCCGCCGCGCGACGGCGACGCCGGCAAACCCGCCGCCCAGCACGACGATCCGAGTCATGCGGCGCGGCTTCGCGGCGGCGCGGTGATTGTCCGCGCCGCGTTCAGCGCCGCACGCCGGTCCAGGGCACGATCCACGGATGCCAGGTCATCACCACGACCAGCAGCACGCCGAGCGCGAGCAGCAGCCACAGCGCGGCGGCCGCGAACCTAGCCACGCGCCCCGAGCGCCGCGGCGACCGCAAGCGCATCGGCTTCGTTCAGTTCGTGCGTCGGACCATGCCGGCGATGCGATCGCGGAACCAGTCGCCGGTAGACGCCGCCTCGGTCGTTTGCAACGGCTCCGGCGACGGCCGCAGCCGCGCGATGTCCCACCGCATCGCCTGCAGATCCGAGCCGAAGTAGCCGTCCAAGAGCGCCGACTCGGCGTGCGTCCGAACGTGCGCCACGTCGATCCCGTAGAACGCGACGAGCCGCGCCGCAACGCGGCAGAGCGCGTCGAGCTGCGGTTCGGTGATCGGGTAGCGGCCGAAGTCCGACGGCGTCGCGCCTTCCATCGCGGCAATCGAAAGGCCGATCGACCACGAGTTGCGCCCGGCGGTGTGCGCGGCGTACGGGAGCGAGGGATCGAGCCGCACGTCGCGCATGTTCTCGCGCAGATCGTGCGTGTAGTTGACGAGGACGTCGTCGGGGCGGCTCACGACGAAATGATACGCCGGAAAGACCTGCTCGTAGTCGTGCCCGGTCCAGTGCAGCGAGATCGAACGCAGGTCGCCCGGCGGGAGCTCGGGTCTCCAATCGCGGATGGGGACGGGCTGGGCAAGAACTAAGGAATGATGCACGACGACGACGAGCGGCTCAAGCAGCCGAAGCAGGGGACGAAGGGACGGGGCGCGGGAGCGGCCGGCGGAATTTTGGTCGCGCTCGGCTTGGCGGCGGCGAAGATCAAGAGCATTCTCGCTGCGGTCGGATTGTTGAAGGTGTTCTTGTTCGGACCGAAGCTGTTGTTCAGCTTCGGCTCGATCTTTCTATCGCTGTGGTTCTACGCGCTCCTGTTCGGCTGGAAATTCGGGATCGTCTTCGTGCTGCAGATCCTCGTGCACGAGCTGGGACACTATTTCACCTTCCGCAATTTCGGCGTGCCCGTCTCGCTGCCGCTGTTCATCCCTGGGCTCGGCGCGTTCGTCAGCTCGCCGATGACGCAGGACCCGGCGCGCAACGCGGTCGCCGCGCTGATGGGGCCGGTCTTCGGCGTCGCGGCGGCGATGGCGTGCTGGGCGTACGGGCTCACAACAGGCGAGCCGTTCTGGATCGCCGCAGCGTACGTCGGTTTCTTCCTGAACCTGTTCAACCTGATCCCGGCCTATCCGTTCGACGGCGGGCGCGTCGCGGGCGCGATCGACGGGCGCATCTGGCTGGTCGGCGTCCTGCTGCTCGTCGGCTGGATCGTGTACAACCGCAGCTTCACGCCGTTCACGATCATCATCTTGATCTTCGTGCTGAGCTCGTCGATCCCGCGCGGGATCGCGGCATGGCGCGGTCAGGTCGATCCGCGCGAGCAGATCGCCTCGCCCGGGCAGCGCGGCGCGATCGCGCTGGCGTACTTCGCGCTGATCGCGTTCGCGATCGCCGGCGCGGCGGCGACGGTGAGCGAGCGCGGTCTGCGATGAGCGAACGCGACGGCGGCGAGAAGCGCGCGAGCGAATCGGAACCTGCGGCGCCGGACTTCGCGATGCAGCGCGCCGTCGAGATCCTGGCGCACGTCTACGAAGCGAACCGCGCGCGGCGCAACGTTCCGCCGGCGCCGCTCGACCGCCCGGTCGTGCTGGCGAACGAGCAGCTCGTCTTCGCGCTCGGTACGACGACGCGCGCCGACGTCGAGCGCGCGTTCGGCGTCGCGTTCTCGTATCCGATGCGCGGCTGGCACACGTACGCCGCGCGCGAGGACGGACAGCGCTATTTCTTGAGCCTCTTCTACGCCGATTCGGCGCTGGTCGCGCTGGAGTACTACGTGCCGAAAACGGATCGCGCGCCGGCGCTTGCGGCGCGCGACTACGGACCGTTCCGGCTCTCGCCGGGCGACGTCGCGCTGGGCGCCGCGACCGGCGCGCTCGACGCGCGCTACGCGACCGCGGTCGGCGGCCCGGCGCCGGTCGTCTACGCCGAAGCGTACGAAGCGCGCTTCCCGGGCGGCGTGGCCTACGTGATGGGGAACGGCGGGCGCGTCGAGCGCCTCGGACTCTACGCTGGCTCGTAGCGCCGCGCTCGCCGGCGCGCTGCTCGCGCTCGTGCTCGCGTTCACGCTCTTCCGCCCGCCGCCGACGCCGGGGCCGTTCGGGCGCGACTTCGAGGCGTACTACGCGGCCGGCGCGACCTGGAACGCCGGCGGCGATCCGTGGTCGCGCGACATCTGGCGCGTCGAGCGCACGATCGAAGGCGTCGACCCCGCGCACGACGAGCTGCTGCCGTACGTCGGACCGGCCGCCGCGCTGCCGCTCTA